>CAZJIM010000010.1:17897-40437 GCA_964546115.1 uncultured Gemmatimonadaceae bacterium
CTGAGACCGAGGAGCTCCATACGCCAGCCCAGCCAGCGTTGTTTGCGCTCGAGGTTCCCCGGGGCTGGTTCGCTAACGAAAGGATCCAAGTGGGACAACGCGCGCAAATTGTCTTCGGGCGTCGCTGAAGGGGATTCCGAAGGTTCGGATCCCGGCCCCACTGACCGCTCCTTTCTGATACTTTCCACCGGTCCATCCTCCCTTCCTTCGAGGTCACTTCAGGACGCCATCCCATCCCGTCGGCAGGGCCCCGCAAATGCATTCCCGGAGTCAGCGGATCATCCCCGTGGCCCGTTCAGTGTTCCATGGTTATCCTCCAGTGAAGTTGGGTTGCCCCGCACTCCATTCCTGAGGGTCCAGGTATGAGCTTCCGCACAAACCCCGACCGGATACTCGACCACATCGACCGGGAAAGGAACCGATATGACGAGGGTCGGGACGACTTCGCACGAGACGCTTCAGCGCGGGAACTCGGCACCGAAGTGCCGGACCTAGATGCCACTCCTGCAGAGCGCGTCCGAAGAATCTTTAGCTTAGTTGAAAAGACCTACATGTCCACCGCCTCAAGCCTCGAGATCCGCCAGTTAGCGAAGCGATTTCAGACGGTTGGGGACATCTCCACCCATCATGCCCGCGGAGACGTCAGCATTACAGTCTCCTACCTGGACCACCGGCGACCCGATGACGTCAGCCTGAGTCCGTTCGAGATCGTTCCAGCACGTCTCGAAGAGATTCGCAAGATCAGCAAGACCAATCGACCTGACGCGAATGCTCTTCGGATCTTGAGAGAGGATCTTCGCAGCGGAGTCCTCAACGCGTACCGCAAGATGGAGCCCCGTCTCCGTGATGGAGTCCGTGAAAGGGCCGACATTGGACATCTCGCCGTCCAGGTGACTATCGACCTCAGGGCGGCCAGCTGAAGCTTGCCACCCTGAAATTCTTTGTGGCGTGCGTCCTTCCTTTTTCTCTTCCTAAATGGAGCGAGGATCGGGGCTTCGACCGGAGCAGCCGGGTACCTACTATTATCTCGGTCGGATCGAGATTGAGATCCTTTCGCTCTCAGGCCTCGAGGAGCTGCGCCGATGGCTACAGGGAGAGCTGACACCCGTCGCGGGAGGAGAGGAGCCGGTCGGGGGGGCACTCAGAAGGGGGATCCAGCGCTTATTCCTTCGGGTGCATGGACTTCCGGCGATCCTATTGCAGACCCGAACGCTAGAGTGCGACTGGGGAGGAGGCTAAGACTGCACTTCCACCACGGGGCGGTGCAGCCTTCCGTAGGAGACATGCCGGACCGCGAGGCGGCGAATCCGATCTCGATCCGGCTCAACCCCGATCCCTGGTTCGACAGGGGGCATCATTTGGCCCTGATCCAAGGTGAATTCCGGGCTCACGATGTCTTGATCCCAGTATCGTCTCGACTCGGAAATATCTCCCGGCAGCGAGAAACCAGGAAGCGTAGCGAGACAGAGATTATGCGCTCTTCCGATACCCGACTCCAACATTCCCCCGCACCATGCCGGAACCCCTCGCTCAACACAAAGATTGTGAATTGCCCGGGCGCTGGCCAATCCCCCAACCGGACCAGGTTTAACACTGACCACCTGGCAGGCGCCTAGCTCCAGCGCCAACCTGGCGTCTCCTTCGGACCGTATGGATTCATCCAGACAGATCGGAGTATCAAGGAGTTCCTGCAACCTGGAGTGATCTGTAAAGTCCTGGCACCCTAGGGGCTGCTCCACCATTAGGAGACCGAAAGCGTCCAGTTCTTTGAGGAGAGCGGCATCGGCGAGGGTATAGGCAGCGTTTGCGTCCACGCTCAGCTGAGCGACTGGAAACCGTTCGCGTACCGCTCGAACAGTGTTCACGTCCCTGCCGGGTTTGATTTTCAGCTTGACCCTCGCATACCCCCGGGCGAGATACTCATCCGCCTTTTGCAGAAGTGCGGCATCGTCGGGTTGAATGCCTACACTGACCCCCACGGGAACCGGTGATCCAGAGCCTCCGAGGAGTTCCCAGAGCGGCACTCCGAGTTCCTTCGCCTGAAGGTCCCATACGGCCATCTCCACCGCAGCCTTAGCCATCGGGTGACCGCGAACAGCCGCACTGACAGTGGCAATATCCTCTGGCCCCTGGATTTCGCACCCAAGCACCATCGGAAGGATGAACCGATTGAGGATGTGCCACACAGTCTCGGTGGTTTCATACGAGTACGACGGATCCTCGCCCGCCACGCACTCTCCCCAGCCCTCCTCCATTTCGCTTCCTTCGAGTCGCAAGAGGAGGATGCGTCGGTGAGAACGCGAACCAAAGCTAGCGGTGAAGGACTCTCTCAATGGAAGTCGGATCTCGATCAACTCCAGCCCTGAGATCCTCACGATCGCCTGGACAGCTCCTGGAAGATCTCTTCCACCTGTTGCCACCCCACCCTGAGAAGGAAGGTGTTGTTGCGACCATACGACTTATCACCGAGCAAGAAAAAATTGGGCTCTGGGTTCTTCAGCGTTTCCACCCCGTGGCTCTCCTGAACGAGGCAGTTCGCCACCTCCGATCCCAGTAGTGCCGCAGCCAGCTTTATCGGCCCGCTCGTCGCGTAACACTCGTGCACCTGAAGCTGACGATACAGAGTGTGATCTCCCACTGCTCCGGTGAGAGAGAGGATCTTGTCGACCCGAATCTCTTGGTCCTCGCCCCGAAAGCTCCGGAGTCTCACCCCGATCCGGCCGTTGTCCCGAGAGAGACCCTCAACCACCACACCATGAAGCGACTCCACAGCCGGAGACCCTCCCTCAGCCAAGCTCTTTGCCACATTCGTTAATTCCTGCCTTCCGGGAAGGGGGTCATTCCATACAGCTCCCCAGTCTGTCCGTGGTTTTCTGAGGGCCCAGATCACTCGAGTGTCCTGTCTGTCGGAGGCCAGTTCCGCGAGGTCCCTCACCGCAGTCTGCGCGGAATGGCCTGCACCGACAAGCAGAATCGTACGCCCCAACCATTCCCTTGCACTGGTTCGCAAGTCCGGAATCCTCCGCTCGATCTGAGTATTGAGAACTTGCTCTCCTGGTGCCGGGATCCCCCCATCTCCTAGTGTGTTGGGGGTGGCGTACTTGCCTGTGCAATCGATAACCACGTCGGCAAACTCCACCCACTCCCGCCCGTTGGGATCCCGCAGGAGAATCCGGAAACGTCGGCGACCGCGCTCCGGGGAACCGATCTCTTCATGTTTCAGCAGACCTTCCCGTCCGACCGCAACGACGCGTGTCCCCAGGCATAAAGAAGATGCTGGGCATGCCCGGGCCCACAGTGGATCAAGGAGGCAGTCCGCTAGGTCGTGACCCGTCAGGAAAGCTTCGTCGTCAACATCAAGGGTAAGCCCAACACGGGTCGCATGACGCCGCATCCGAGGTGAAACGTTCATGGACCACGGCGAGAAGAGGCGTACGTGCCCCCAATCGCGCACATTAGTGGACGTCCTCAATCCCGCATCGTAGACATTGATCTCATATCCGGCATCCAGGCTTGCGAGTGCCGCGTCTAAACCTACCGGGCCGGCGCCCAAGACAGCCACTCGGCGGGATCGGTCACCCTCATTGTTCGCCATCTCGGCTCTCCTCAAGACTTCACTAACCTCTGCCCCCCCGAATCGTCCCCTCCGCGCCAAGACCCCGATTCTCGCTCTTTCCAGTAGACATATGGGGCAATAACAAGAGTGCCGCCAAAAGGGCACACCGCTCCAGCGATCGGTCAATATCGACGTGTTCATGCGCTGCGTGGGCCCCATCACCGACGCCTCCCAGGCCATCGAGCGTCGGCGTAGTGACACTCGTCGTGTTGCCATCCGATGCACCTCCTGCTAGGCCCTCTTCCAATTCCATCCCCATCTCCTGGCCCAAGCGCCGGGCCTCCCTCCATAGCCACTGATTTCGTGACGTTCGCTCGAGGGGCGGTCGATCTATTTCACCCTGGATCGCCAGGCGGCACCCTGGGACACGCGCCTGGAGGCCTCGGATCTGCTCTTCAATCCACTTCCCCTGTTCCACCGACTCCACCCGGACATCAACTTCTGCCCGCGCTTCAGACGCCACCACATTCGGTCGAACACCCCCCTGAACCTCCCCGACATTCACCGCAATTCCCCGCTTGAGGTCAGTGAGCTGGTGGAGACTCTGAACCACGAGTGAGAGCTCCTGAATGGCGCTGGCTCCCTGCTCCGGATCCAGGCCGGCATGCGCGCTGCGACCCAGAATCCGGATACTGAATCGACCCGTGCCCTTCCTCGCGGTCTTGATTCTTCCATCAAGCCCCAGGGCAGGTTCTAGGACGAAAACACGCGAAGCCCGGAGACTCATTCGCTGGATCTGTCGGGTTGATTCATGGCTCCCGCTCTCCTCATCAGAGTTGAATAGCACGACTGGAGCCACCTCAGGCTCCAGCTTCAGATCCCTCAACACCCTGAGGGCGATGATCACGTGTGCCAGGCCCGCCTTCATATCGAACACGCCGGGACCCCTGAGAATCGACCCCACGACCTCGACCGGCATGGTTCGGAGTGTGCCCCTCGGCCAGACCGTATCGGTGTGACCCAGCAGAAGCTGGAAGCGATCACCGCGGCCGCGGTCGGAATCGGGCGTAGCCACGATAATGCCCCCACTCGGGTACGCGCGGATCATCCGCACCTTGAAGGCCAGTTCGCGCAGGCTCTGAACAAGGAGATCCTGGACGGGCGCCTGTGAGGCTGGGTCCGTCGTCGGAGACTCTATGGACGCAAGGGCCTCGAGATAGGTGACCCATTCATCTCTCCTCGCCCGGACTGCCTCGAGGATGTGAAGTGGGTTACCGCTCGCCACTTCTCGAATCCGGGGGAAAGGAAAAGGATCTCATGGAGGACATCTCAGCACCTCCCATCATAGACGCCTCCCCTTCGGAAACTCTCGTCCAGCACCTCAATCGGATGAGCGACCTGTACCGGGGACCGGAGCATGCGTAGTCCCGCTCCGATCTGCATGGCGCACCCCGGATTCCCTGTCGCGAGAACGTCTGCCCCTGTGCTCAACACCGCATTCACCTTGTCTTCTCCAATGCGCCCCCCAAGATCAGGATGGGTAATCCCGTAGATCCCCGCGCCACCGCAGCACTCCTCACCATTCGGGACCGGGACAACCTCCACACCGGGGATTGAGCGGAGGAGTCTGAGGGGAGGCACCTCGACCCGCTGGCCATGTAACAGGTGGCACGGTGGATCGTAGGCTACTCGTATCGGAAGAACACCTCCTTCCCCGCATACGTCTCCCTCAGGGGTCACGACGACCTCAGAGATGTCCCTGACCCGCTCGGAGAACCAGCGGGCGTCATCTGTCGTCTGCGAATCGGCTCCTTCCAACAGGTGGTAGTACTCCCTCATTGTCGCTCCACAGCCTGCGGCGTTCGCCACGATCCAATCTACCTCTGTGGCTTGGAACGCCCGGATGTTCCTTAGCGCCATCTCCCTGGATCGTTGAAGCTGGCCCCCGTGCGCATGAAGTGCGCCGCAACAGCCCTGATCCGTCACCGTAACGACTTCCCAGCCTGTAGCTTCCAGCACCCGGATCGTAGCTGCGTTCACTCGACTGAGCAGGTGCTGCTGAACACATCCGCTCAACACACCCACTCGGCCCTGATGTCGCTGCCGCTGGTGCGGAGCACTCGGCTCTCTCTTTCCGCCCTCCCGGCCGCGGGGAGAACCACCGTTGGCAGGTGCCTTCCAGGGACTGGACGCCGCCAGCATCGCCATCGCCAGCCGTGTCGAGCGGAGCCATCGCCATGAAGGAGCTTTCCACGCGAGGAGTGAGGGAATTCGGGTCCACCTCAGGGCCCTGCTCAGACCCATCCAAATGCCTAACAGAAGGGGGTTTTGGATCATCGTGAGAAGGATTCTTGCGACAAGAGGACTGCGACGTGCCTCACTTGCCACCTCTCGAGCACATTCCAGGAGGAACCCGTACTCCACACCCGAGGGACAAACGGTTTCGCAGGCGCGGCACCCCAGGCATTGATCAATATGCACCTGGAACGCATCAGATCCTGGGTCCAGGCGCCCCTCGGCAACCGCCCTCATCAGATGGAGGCGACCACGTGGGGAATCCGCCTCATCGCCCAGACGCACATAGGTAGGGCACGCTGGAAGACAGAAGCCACAGTGAACACAGTTCGACAGACGGTCGTCCTGGGCGGCGAGCATCGCCGCCAGCGTCCTATCCTCCAGCCCTGCGCTTTCGGGCGCGGATGCTGGCATTTCCAGCTCTCCCGTTGAGACGGATCTCATGCCTAGCCTGCGCCCGAGCCTAGCCAGTCTTCACGCCACGCACCAGGCAAAATTCCAGACGGGTCGAATCCCCGTACGATGTCACTGAGGAGACGAGCCTTGGGTAGCGAAGTCGGCTGCCTCACCTCGATAACTGTCGCAGTAGAGTTGTCCCGGTCCCGCGTCATACTGAACGTCCCACCCAGCTCCCGCACTGTCTCCGCAAGGGGAAAAAGAGGCGTCACCCCCATCGCTCCGGGAAGAGTCCCTCTGAATGTACCACCAAGCAAATGGAGACCCAGTCGCTCGAACGGGATCTCCTGGAGGGAGGATAAAATGTCGCCACTCCGAGATGGCAGCGATTGCAGGCGAAACGACACGGGGCTAGCCCCGTCCCCTTCGGAGACTGCACGGGCAGCCGCCATTGACAACTCCCCGGTCAGATCGTCATCTGGGGCGCCTCCTGTCCCCGTAACGATATCCACCATCCGCCGAACCGCTCTCTCCGATCCGGTCAGGCGTAGCAGCACCCTTGCCCCTCCACCACCCAAGGGGCTCGGCCACCCTCCCGCAAGAAGCTCAGCCGCCCCCAGAGGAATCGGAAGAGTAGCGAGACCCCGTCCGAGCTCCCATGCCGAGACCAAACTTCCCCGATGCCAAATAAGCGTTCGGTCCTCCTCTGGCCGCGGGTGAAGCCGGAAAGTGATCTGGGTGATCATCCCAAGCGCCCCACGGCTCCCCGCGGTCAAACGCACCAGATCAAACCCCGCCACATTCTTCACAACCCCACCACCCAGGGAGAGCACGCGGCCCTTGCCGTCCACGAGCGTAAGACCAAGGATGTGGTCACGCGGGCGACCGTACTGGGCTCGAAGGGGCCCAGCCACACCGGTGGCCACAATCCCTCCCAGGGTGATTTCACTCCCCCCAGGCGGGTCGAGGGCGAGCCATTGCTGCTCGGCGGACACAGCCGATTGAATCGCTCCCAACGTCACCCCAGCCCGGACGCAAACGGTTAGATCACCAGGCTCATGGATGACGATCTCCGTCATATCCTTCGACGAAATGATCAGATCGGGAGCCTCTATGGTGCGAGGGAATCTCTCGTCGCGTGCGTTGTCGACGTGAAAGACCCTCGGCCCGAAACCTGCCCCGAGAGGCAAGACCCTCCACCCCTCCTCCCCCGCCACGCGCAGGAGGTCTGCGGCCTCGGCATCCGTGGTTGGTGAGGTAACAGTCACCCCTTCTTCAATGGACATGGCTCCCGGGTCCACGACCCCGGCAAGTCGGTCACGCACTCTCAATGGGTCCGCCCGCACCCAGGGCTGAGTCATGACTCAGCCCTGGTCTTCAAAAGTATGTCCGTCGGGGAGTACCTTCCCCGGATTGCACCGCCCCCAGGGATCGAATGCCGCCTTGACCCGACCCATTGCGTCGAGCACGTCTGGCGAGCATACGAGCGGCATAAAATGTCGCTTGTCCAGGCCCACCCCATGCTCCCCGGTGATCGTCCCCCCGGCTTCGATACAGACCGCCATGATCTCCTTTGACGCCGCCTCTACCCGCGCCACAACTTCCGAATCTCGTCTGTCAAAGAGGAGGTTCGGGTGAAGGTTTCCGTCTCCAGCGTGAAACACATTCGCCACGAGAAGACCATATCTCTCCCCTATCTCGCCCACCCTCCCCAACACCTCAGGCAGCCGTGTGCGTGGCACGGTAGCATCTTGGACCAACAGATCGGGGGCAAGCCGCCCCATCGCCCCAAACGCCTTCTTCCGTCCACTCCAGAGTGCCGATCGCTCCTCCTCGTCTGTCGCCGTTCGGACTTCGCGAGCGCCTGCAGCTTCACAACAAGCCACAGCCTCCCTAACCTCCTCATCAAGCCCTGCGTCCACTCCGTCGAACTCTACGACCAACGCCGCCCCAGCATCCACAGGGTAGCCAGCCGCAAAGATCGAGGCCTCAACCGCCCGGATAGTCTCCGCATCTACGATCTCGAGCGCGGCGGGAAGCATTCCGCGAGCCATGATATCCGACACGGCCCGGCCGGCGTCCTCAATCGAGCGGAAGATTCCCAGAAGAGTGCGTACTCCCTCAGAACGGGGGATTAGCGCGACCTCGATCTCCGTGGCAATCCCGAAGCACCCCTCCGACCCTACGAACAGTCCCACGAGATCTGGCGCGTTGTCATCATATTCCATACCGCCCATCACAACGACCTCGCCGTTCGGAAGCACTACGGTGAGCCCCGTGACATACCGGGTCGTCACCCCGTACTTGAGGCAATGAGGACCCCCTGAGTTCTCGGCGACATTCCCTCCGAGCGTGCAGGCGGACTGTGATGAGGGATCCGGTGCGTAGATCAACCCGTGGGGCAGTGTGGCCCGTGTCAGATGGGCGTTAATGACCCCGGGTTGCACCCGCGCACGCCGATTCGGGGGATCCAGCTCCAATATCTCATTCATTCGAGCTGTCCCGACCACGACCGCTCCGCCGACCGGAAGTGCTCCCCCACTCAGCCCAGTCCCGGCCCCACGGGCAACGAAGTTCTTCTCCTCTTCGTGAAGGATTCGAAGCGTTTCACTTACTTCTTTCGTGCTTCTCGGAAGCACGACTCCCGCTGGAGCGTACCGATACTGCGTCAGACCATCGGATTCATAGACGAGAAGTCTGTCAGGATCGACGATAACCCCATCTTCTCCGACCACGGAGCGGAGATGTTGAACTACGAGTGGCTCGAGGAGAGGGGATGAATCGACGGTCACGATTGAACCGGGCGTTAGCCAGTCAGGGTAAACACATTACCCCGACGATACGTTGGGCCCCGAACCAACGGCAAGAAGGGTGTTCCCTCAGCAGCTTCCCGAGGGGGCACATGAGGACTCTTGAGTCTTTGGATGAGCTAAACCAGTGGTCAGCGGCGCTCCGCCATGATCTGCTCGGCAAGCTTGTCCGAAACTGCCTGTACGGCAGCCTCATCCTCATCCGTAAAGACTGACTCTTCCTCGCTTCCGACGTTGATCTCGCCGAAAACGTCGCCACCCGCCCGGATCAGAACTACAAGATCAGAGCGGACGTCGGGGCCACAGGGCACGTAGTCTTCTAGAACGGTAACATCCGGAACGTTCTGGTTGGCCACCTGTGCTACGGCTGCGCCCCTTACTTCTTGCCCCACCGACAACTCTCCAAACTGGGCTGGCTCACCAACATAGTTATGGAGCCAGAGATCTTCCCCACCATCTCGCAAAAGGAAAGCGCCAGCCCAATTAAAACGCTCGTCCGAACCCGCAATGGTCTTCACTGCTCGGCGGAGCAGGGCATCGGAGAGGAAACCATGGTCCCGCATTTCCTGAAGATCCTTGACCAGTTCCGCGGCATTCAGCATGAAGTTCCTTGGGGTAGGGGGTTGCCCTGCCAGACCGAATTTGTGGTGCCCGTCCGGGGAAAGTGGTTAGTTTAACCGTCCGCAGACAAGCGCGTCAACGCGCTCTGCTCTCGTTCTGATGGCATTCTTGATCTGCCGCTCACGGTCATGTGCTCAATGTGGGAAAAGCGGTTTTCCGTCTTTGCTTGGGGAGTTCTGTCTTACTCCCTCATGGTGATCGTGTGGGGATACTTCCTGCGAATCTCCGAGTCCGGAGATGGGTGTGGTACGGACTGGCCACTGTGTGACGGGGCTGTGGTCCCCTCATTGGCTCAGTTCCCCACCTGGGTTGAGTACACTCACAGAGTGTCGTCGGGAATCGCTCTCGGCCTGGTGTTCCTCATGGCAGTCTGGGCGATCCGCTCTTGCCGGAAAGGACACCCGATCCGGCACGCCGCCATCGCCTCACTCTTCTTCACTCTTACGGAGTCGCTTTTCGGTGCCCTCCTGGTAGTATTTGGATGGGTCGCTGGCGATACTTCCACCGGTCGGATCCTCATTCGGCCCTTCCACGTAACAAACACTTTCCTCCTGATGGCGGCCCTCGGTCTCACCGCTTGGTGGGCATCGCGGCGTGTAGACCAGGCAATGCCCCTTTGGCATCCAGAAGGCCGGAGACTCCTCCTGGCAGCAATCGTACTAATTGCGCTAGCAGCCACCGGGTCTTGGGCCGGCCTGGCCAGCACAGGCTTCCCTGTGGAAAGCTTGGGGCAGGGATTCGGTCAGTACGTCGGCCCTGAGCATTTGCTCATCTACCTGCGGACGGTGCACCCCATCGTAGCCGTGGTGGCTGTGGTGATCCTCGTACGTATCACTACCGGCACATGGAAACAGAGAACGACACCGACTGAGCGAAGATTGACTACTGCAATCGTGGTTCTGGCTGGTTGCCAGCTGGCACTCGGGCCACTGACAATCGTCCTCCTTCATCCCACAGGCCTCCGCCTCCTCCACCTACTACTCGCGGACCTCTTGTGGCTGAGCCTCGTCTTCCTCTGGTCGACCGCGGGAGAGGGGCAACCCCCTATCTCTGGACGAAGCTACACTCCGCCTCAAGACTCCGCGCAAACCCGGCCAGAAGCTGCGCTGCCCTAGCCAGATCCTCGAGCGAGACAAGCTCGTTCGGTGAGTGCATGTACCTGTTCGGTATCGATACGAGCCCGGTGGGAACACCCGAGCGGACTAAGAAAATCCCGTCCGCGTCAGTTCGACTCGCCCGCGGCGCTGCCTGAATTGAGTAGGGAATCTCTTCTCTCTCCGCGACCTCCACCAGATTCTCAAAGACGAGCGGATGCATTGCGGACCCACGGCTGAGCACTGGGCCTCCACCGATCTCGTGCTCGCCCAGCTCCTTCTTGTTCGCCTCCGGGACATCGGTCGAGAAAGTGACATCGACGACCACCGCAACCTCTGGATCCAGAGCGAAAGCCGAGCTTCGGGCTCCTCCCCCCGAGTGCCCAATCTCCTCCTGGACCGTAGCAACCGCAACCACACCGGCGTGCGCGGGCGGATCCTCAGCAAGGAGACGCAGAGCCTCTAGGACGACGTATGCCCCCACCCGGTTGTCGATAGCCCTCGAGGCGATACGATCGCCTGAAAGACGCAGGAAACCCGGGGAAAGCACGAGCGCATCGCCAATGCGCACACCCAGTTCCTGGACCTTCTTCGCCGATGATGCCCCCAGGTCAATCCACACTTCCTGGATCTCGGTGACCTTCTTTCGTTCATCGGGCTTCAGAAGGTGTATCGGTTTCTTTCCGACGATTCCCGGCACGTCTCCGTCCCGACCCATCACTCGGACTCGCTGCCCGACAAGAACTTGCGGATCCCATCCCCCAATCCCATCCACGTACAGGAACCCGTTCTCGTCTACGTGCGTGATCTGGAGCCCAATCTCGTCTACATGTCCCGCAAGCATTACCCGTGGCCGACGAGCCGAACTCAGTTCGGCGAAGGAATTCCCGTGGACATCCGACCAGACTTTATCTGCAAAGGTCTCCGCCTCCGAGCGCCAAACCCTCGCCGGTCTCGATTCGAAACCCGAAGGTCCGGGCTCCTCCAGAAGCCGCTCCAAGAATGCTACACGGTTCTTCATCACGTTCTCCCCTAGTTCGCCTGCAGACTCACACGGCTTCAATCCTGGATGATCTCCCCGGGGCGCGGCGGGTGCTCCTCATCCTCCGTTTCTTCGCGTCCCTCTTCGGATCTGATCCCGAATTCAAACGGAAAACCCGCGCCAGGTCCATGGGCCTCTTCGGCTGTCGTCCAGACTCTCCAATCACCCCCCTTCCTGTTCTCAAATCCTCGCGCATTCCACACCGATGTTTGCAGTGTCCCACGCGTGAGAGCGGTCTTCATTCGCCGTTGCACCCACCGGAACGCGAGGTTCCGCGTGGGCGAAAACAGGAGAAGGAATCCCGCGAGGTCGGTGAGGACTCCCGGCGTGAGGAGAAACGCTCCCCCTACCAGCACGGCTCCACCAGCCAACAGAGAGTGCGTAGGGAGGCGGCCCTCCGCTAATTCCTGCTGTATCTCAATGAGCGTCCGTATCCCTTCCCTCCGAGCCAAAGCCGCGCCCAGAACGCCTGTCCCCACCACCAGAGAAAGAGTCGGCCACACCCCCATCTCTCTTCCCATCCAGATCAAGAGGGCCATCTCCGTCACCGGAACAAGCACGAAAAGGCAGCCGAGTCGCATAAGCACGAATACAGATTGTTGGGGGGGTTCCGGGTCGGGTGTCACTCCGGCCCTCATCCCGTGGATGACAACTCACCAAGTTGCTGGGAACATCGGGACACTGGAGGTGCTTCTGCAACTCCGGTGTGTCTCGTCGGCCGTCCGCTAAGCGAATCGAGCCAGAACTAGTTAGGGTTGGCAACCCAAACTCCTGCCGAAGTAGGCCGCCACCCCTTGAACCTTCCCGTTGTGTGGCTCCTTCGACGCACTCTTCATGAGAGCCCTCGTTCTGTAGGAATTGCGGCCGTGTTTTAATGGTGTTCAGGACGTTGCAACCCACGCGTCTGAGTCCATAGACAGGGTCTACAGCTCCCCGGATTGCAACAACGGCCCGGAACCCGAGCCTCCGTCGCTCGGACCTGTCCGTAGTGTAGTGTTTTCCGCGAAGCAGCTGGAATTCTACGACGGAGGTTATCCCGACCGGACTCGCATCCCCTCCTTGCGGGCAAGCTGCCCGTGCGGGAGTGGTTTGACGCACCGGCTATTTCCAACCCTATTTCCGGATCGTCTTAGTAATTTTCTGCATTTAACGAACTCCGAGCACGGTACAATCGCAACCGCCTGGAGGAGGACATCAGGGATGAAGGCGATGGTTCTCGTCCAACCCGGCACGCCCCTTCAGGAGTGCGAGTTGCCACTTCCCCCACCCGGCCCATCGGAGATCCTGGTCCGCGTGCAGGCATGCGCGGTATGTCGCACCGACCTACACATCGTGGACGGAGAACTCACGGAGCCGAAGCTCCCGCTAGTGCTCGGTCACGAGGTCGTGGGAGTAATCGAGGACTTTGGCAGAGAGACACACGAACGGCGCATAGGCGAGCGCGTTGGAATCCCCTGGTTGGCCTGGACCTGCCAGCAGTGCCCTCAGTGCGCGGCCGGCCGGGAAAATCTCTGTGAGAAAGCCGAATTCACCGGCTACACCAGGGACGGAGGGTTTGCCGAGTATATGATAGCGGACTCTTCGTACACCTTCCCTATTCCTGAGAGCTACGAAGCCGTGACCGCAGCGCCTTTGCTCTGTGCAGGGCTCATCGGCTACCGTGCCTATCGGCACGCGGGACCAGCGAGGCGCCTTGGGCTCTACGGGTTTGGGGCTGCAGCCCACCTGCTCACTCAGATCGCTGTCCACCAAGGACGTGACGTGTACGCGTTCACGAAACCGGGAGACGCCCAGGGTCAGGCATTAGCCAGGTCTCTCGGCGCCACCTGGGCTGGCACATCTGAGGACCGTCCGCCAGAACTTTTGGACGCAGCGATCATCTTCGCCCCGGTTGGTGCCCTCGTGCCGGCCGCTCTACGGGCGGTGGTGCCGGGAGGGACCGTGGTCTGTGCAGGGATCCACATGAGCCAGATCCCTGCATTTTCCTACGAGACACTTTGGGAAGAGCGTGTGCTTAGGTCGGTGGCAAACCTCACTCGCGAGGACGGAGAGCTGTTTCTCCGCGTCGCGCCCGAGGCCCCCATTCAACCACTAACGGAGACGCTTCCGCTGGACAGGGCAAATGACGCACTGGCCAAACTTCGCACCGGACAAGTTCAAGGTGCGCTGGTTCTTATACCCTAAGCCGTGGCCTTGTCAAGACTTACGACCTTCACTTGGAATACAAGAGTGGCATATGCGGGGACGTAGGCCATGTTGAAGTTCCAGCCTTGGGATCCGTAGCCGAGTTGATAGGGAATCACGAGCTGCCGCGTCTCGGACAGCTTCATCCCTAGCAGCCCCTCATCGAATCCGCTGATCACCAAACCTGATCCTAGCGTGTGGGGAAACGGAAGTGATCCGTCCGTATTATCAAACTCAACCCCATTGGGCAACCAGCCGACGAAATCTACACCCACTGTATCGCCGACCTCAACGACGTCCTCTCCGTTTCCCTCCTCGAGCGTTCTGTAGTACAGGCCACTCGAAGAAAGAGTCATTGAATCTAGGGCTACATGCAGGAACTCAGCGAACTCGTAGTCGGTTGGTTGAAGTTTTACAGCCGGCTCCGGTTCACTTGTGCTCTCCACGCAACCCATAAGGAGACCAAGCATGATCACCCTGCTGAGCCACGACACGATCCGGGATGAGGGGGGCCACATGGTCAGGGTCTCCAAAAGTGTGAACTATGGTGTGACGATGATCGGCCGACTGTTGATCGAGGGTTCGCGGCCAGGCAGGTCCAAGCGAAGGTGAAGTGTATACTCCCCCGGTTCCAGGTCGGGAAGCTGCAGGGCAACAGCCCGGAACAGAGTCTCTACTTCCCCTGAACCAGCATCTGAGAAGCTTATCTCGACCGGCTGCTCCGGCTCTACGATTCCGAGAAAATCACCCACGCGCGCAAGGAATCCCGGCCGACCCTGCGTGAAGCCCAGCGTAACCTGAACCGCCTGGTCAACTCCGAGTCCATACACCTCCCAAGCCACCGTAAACCGTTCATCCGCTGCAACGCGTACGTTCGGACGTGCGAGGGGAACTGCTTCCTCCAGGTCGGCGGGAAGGGGTGCGCCTTCGCGGAGAACCATGAGGTCAGAAAGAGCTACTAGCCCACGAATCACGGGCTCCTGGCTTACCCCCTGCCGCGCTCGCCAAGCCCGCTGGGCCTCTGGCTCGAACACCTCGAGGCTGCTCACGTATCGGCCGGTAGGCGCCCTGAGCGTAAATACCCCCTCCTCCTCCGTGCCCTCCGTCGATACCACATCTCCACCAGACTCCGGAGCAAGGAAAAAACCGGCCTCCACCGGCCCCTCGACTCCCGTCGGCGGGGTAATGGCTGCCAGCGGCGGATCAGGCTGTCCGAACCCGGACCGGCTCGCAAACGGGTTCCGCCGCTGCTCTTCCGGACGAGAAACAACGTTTGCAAAGGGGTCCCTCTCAGGTGGAGATGGCCGGTACGCGCCGACGACCAACATCTCATCACCCCGCCGAAATCGGGCGACTTGGGTCTCTAGCCCTCTAAAATCCGGCGCATATGGCGCAGCGTACCAGCTCCTGGCCTCTCGGGGGGTAGTGATCCAACTCTCCGGACCGATGTCGGCGGGAGCCTCAAGGAATTCCTCCGGAAACAGATATCCCCGACTGTTCGGATGGTGGTGGCCAACAGTGCTCCGCGGATCCCCTGCCGCGCCCACCAGGCCCACCGGAGCACGGATTACCCTGCTCCACCCAATTTGCCGGCCGTACCGAACAAGAGATTCCTCCAGGTCCTCCCCCCAACTCATCGTGTAGGGATTCCCAGCTTCTTCTCGATTTAGCGCAACTACCAATCGTGCATAATGCTCGGTCAACCGGTCATTCCCTTCCCGCATGAAGAGGGGATCCGAGAAACGCCAAAACAGCTCCCAAAGTTGCGCCTGCTTCTCCGGGTCTGCTCGCTCGAAGTCATCCACTCCGTCGTTCGTGAAGATGAATCGGGGCGTGAGCCATCTCTCCTCTTCCTCGGAAGGAACCCCAGCTGCGGCGGTCCTGAACGCAGCCTCCGCCTCGACGTACCTCCTGTCCAGGTGAAGGACGTACCCGAGCAGTGCGGAACACCACCAAGGCTCCACAAGATCGCACTCGCTCGAGACGCGTTCCGCCTGACCCAGACTTCCACTCTCGGTCAAGTAGTGAACCAGCTGCCCCACGACCCACGGGTCCCTGATGATCCGGTTGGCGGCAGCCAGCTCCCGGATCAGGTCGGTGCGAGCGAGAGCAGTCTCCGGGGGCTCCCCTGGGAAGTCGGTTTCGCCCTCTCCCCCAAACCAGATGCAGATTCTACCGATACGCTCGTCGCACCCGCCCCGACGAGTATTGGCAACGACCGGAATTCGGCTCTCTCTAAACCGCTCAAAGTCCTCCTGTCGCTCCCTTGCCTCGTCAACAAGGTCCGACGAATCGGGAGCGGATAGAGGAGCTTGACCGAAAAGCGCCGGAGGCAAAAAGAGAGACCAAACGGTGGCAGCAATTCCACGAAGAAGAGTCGACTTCATGAATTCCCTACCCTGTCTCATCATCCCGGGGTCCTGCTTGTCGAAGTCACCACTTCACGTTACCGGCACTCGGAGGAGTACCTCCTACCGCTCTATCGAACCCAGAGACTCGCCAACCGATTCCTCTTTCGCCCCGAGCGTTTCCTTTGTCCCGCAGGGGGACCGGACTCCTGAAAATGACCAGGTCGGGAAAGAACGGGATTGGCGCTGTCCTTCGGGCTGTGCGAGATTATGGCTACCCATGAATTCGGGCGCAAACTTCGCTCTAAGGTGAAACACACCCTACATGTCCATCAAGCAAACGTACTTCCAAAAGGGATTTGGCCTCAAACAGGAGGTCCGACCTCTGATCGACTCGGAGTACCATTCAGCGCTCGTCGAAGAAATACAAGCGAAAGGGAACACGACACAATTCGGGGATGTAACCGTGCGGCTCGCCGAGGAATTCGGCTTCTGCTATGGAGTTGATCGGGCTGTCGACTATGCCTATGAAACCCGCCGAAGATTCCCTGACAAAACAGTTTATTTGGTTGGGGAGATCATCCACAACCCGCTCGTGAACCAACGCATAAGGGAAATGGACATTCGTGTCATCCACCCTGACGCACGAGGCAGCGTCGACTTTTCCACTGTAACCGCCTCGGACGTAGTACTGCTGCCCGCTTTTGGGGTCACAATCGAGGCCTTCGAGGAACTGAAGACGATCGGCTGTGTCCTTGTCGACACGACTTGCGGTTCCGTACTCCTGGTGTGGAAGCGCGTGGAAAGTTACGCCCGCGACGGGTTCACCTCGGTGATTCACGGGAAGCACACTCACGAGGAGAGCAGGGCCACCGCCTCGCAGGTCCGAAAGTATCCGAACGGCAAGTATCTGATGGTGAGAGACATGGACGAGGCAGAGTTCGTGTGCGACTACATTACTGATCGGCCCGGGAGGCTTTCCCGTGAAGCATTCATTGAACACTTCTCTGAGAAATCCTCGGAGGGATTTGATCCTGACAGGGATCTAGCTCGCTTCGGTGTAGCCAATCAGACCACAATGCTCGCAAACGAGAGCCTCGCGATCGGAGAACGGCTTCAGCTGGCAATGGAGGAAGTGCTAGGCCAAGCCTACACTTCGGAGAACTACCGCGCCTTTGGGACTATCTGTTCAGCCACTCAGGAACGGCAGGATGCCGTAGTAGATATGATGAACGACCCTCCGGATATCATGATCGTGATAGGGGGGCATAACTCCTCCAACACAAATCATTTGGCTCACTTGTGCCGAAAGCACACCTCGACGTTTCACATCCAGGATTCCACCTGCATTGATATTGAGAGCGCCACGATTCGTCACAAGGGGAGCTTGCCGACTGGTGCCCCCGAGGAAGTCGAATCTGACTGGCTCCCCTTAGGCCCCTTCGAACTCGGGCTCACCGCGGGGGCCTCGACCCCGAACAATGAGATCGGGGATACCCTCCTCCGGATCCTTCGGATCCGAGGACTTTCTCCTGAGGGCTCAGGCATACGCGTCGGGTGTCACGCACAAGAACGGTGACTCTCGTCACCACCATGGGCGCCGATGACACCGCGCCCTCCCTCCTGATACTCAGATATGGATGGGGCGGCCAAGCGCGGCCAGCGCGCCCTCCCCTATTGCTTCCGACAACGTGGGGTGGGGGTGCATCGCCTTCTCGATCTCCTCGACCGTTGACTTCAGATGCCGCCCGAGAACGAATTCAGCGATTAGCTCTGTCGCATGTGGCCCGATGATGTGAGCGCCGAGAATCTCTGAACACTTCCTGTCGCGGACGATCTTGATGAATCCATCGACAGCGCCAGAAGTTACGGCTCGGCCGTTTCCGACCCAAGGGAATTTTCCTACATCCACTTCGTATCCTGCCTCCCTAGCCTGCGTTTCCGTAAGCCCGACGGAAGCGACTTCCGGACGACAATACGTGCAGTTAGGAATATTGCCATAGTCCACCGGACGATGGGCCTTCCCCGCAATCCTCTCCACGCACGCAACTCCCTCATGCATGGCCTTGTGGGCCAGAAGGGCACCTCCGGCGCAGTCTCCGAGCGCATACACTCCCTCTACGTTCGTACGCATCCACTCGTCCGCCTCGATGAATCTTCCCCTCGCCGTCAGTTTCACTCCTTCTGTCTCCAGACCCAAGTCTCCCGTGTTGGGGACTCTACCCACGGCTGACAGGACCTTCGCAACGGTCAGCATCTGAGCCTCTCCCCCGCTGTCTTTGAATGTCAGAGTAATGCCGTCCCGGCCATGCAGGGCGCTCTCAAGCCGGACGCCAGTATGCACAGTTATTCCACGTTTCTCAAACGACTTCCTGAGGTGAGCAGAGACCTCCTCATCCTCAGCTGGAAGCACCCAATCCAGGGCCTCGAGCACTGTTACTTGCGACCCGTACGCCGCGAAAATATCCGCGAACTCCACCCCGACCGCTCCGGCGCCGATAACTGCCAGCGTTTTCGGTGCTGTCTTCACGAAGAGGGCCTCGTCCGAGGACCAGATGTTCCTCCCGTCACTTTCCAGTAACGGAAGGTTCTTAGGCCTCGATCCTGTGGAAACGATGATGTGCGGCGCCTTGTATGCCGTTCGCCCACCATCCTCGGATTCCACCTCGACCTTGCCTTTCCCGGCCAGCCGAGCGAAGCCCTGGAAGTGCGTCACCCTGTTTTTCTTGAACAGAAACTCGACACCCCTGTTCATCTGATCGGAGACCTTACGGCTCCGTTCTTGGGCGGGCCCAAGATCCACTGAGATGTTTCCGGTCGTGATGCCATGCTTCCCCGCTTCGCGGACCTCCTTCACCATCAGGGCAGAAGTCAGTAGCGCTTTCGTGGGAATACATCCGATGTTCAGGCAGACCCCGCCCAGCTTCTCCGCCTCGACGCAGGCCACAGACATTCCGAGTTGACTGGCCCGGATCGCGGCGACATATCCCCCCGGTCCGCCACCGATCACGATCAGGTCAAATTTCTCTCTCTCGTTCCCCGGCACTCTCAGACTCCAATTCGGCGCGTGTGAGTTCCAGCTGCACGAGGTTCTCACTCGGCTGCCCATGCCCAACCGCCGCCGCGGGCACGTCGGCTTCTAGGACCTCTCGTATGGCCCCGGGAGCCCCTGCCTCCACCTCTCGTGCCTGTTCCTTGGCATGATAAGACGAACGAACCAACGGGCCCGACTCCACGTGCCTGAAGCCGTACTCCGCTTCCCCAATGCGCCTCAACTCTCGAAACTCGTTCGGCGTCACCCACCGCGCCACGGGAATGTGCGCCACCGATGGCCGCAGATACTGGCCAATCGTCAGGATGTCCACAGAAGCCTCTCGTAAGTCCCTCATCGCTTCTCTGACTTCCGCCACCCGTTCTCCCATCCCCATGATGATGCCCGTCTTAGTCAGAATCGAAGCGTTCATCCTCTTCGCTGCGCCGAGAAACGAAATCGATCGCCAGTATCGTCCGCCCGGGCGAACATCTGGATGGAGGCGTTCCACTGTCTCAAGGTTGTGCCCGAGGATTTCAGGCCGGGCGTCCATAACCGTCCTGAGGGCATCCTCGTCACCCTTGAAATCAGGAATAAGCACCTCGACGGAGCATCCCGACACCTTACGTCGAATCGCCCGAATCGTCTTAGCATAGATCCGAGCCCCGCCGTCCCGCAGTTCGTCCCTATTCACCGATGTGATCACCACATGGTCCAGCTCCATTGCGGCTACCGTTTCAGCAACCCGCCTTGGCTCGTCCTCGTCCAACTCCGTGGGCTTTCCATGGGCCACTGCGCAATACTTGCAGGCCCGGGTGCACACGTCCCCGAGGATCATGAAAGTCGCGGTGCCGGACTCCCAGCATTCACCGATGTTCGGACAGCCGGCCTCCTCACACACGGTGTGGAGCGACCGACTCCGCATGAGGTGCTTAAGGCGAAGGTATTTCTTCCCTCCGGGAGACCGCACCTTCAGCCACGCAGGCTTGCGATCCCGAATCGGGACCGTATTGAGCCCTGCGTGAGCCCTGATCTGGGAGGTCCCCTTCGGCTTGACGACCCCTGTGTCCCTCTCTCCGGGGTGATATCCTCCCACCTGGATCGTAGCGGTTTCTGTCACCCCATTTGCCTCCGGTTGGCAAGGACGATGCACCTCTCAGGGCCCACTGCCCCCGGAAAGGAAAGCCTCAGCATCCTCTCGGATCAGGGGGAGCAGGGGGCCGTGTTCTTCATATTCCTCCCGCCCAGCGGCCATCTCCCCCTCCCACGAGTCCAGCACCCGCTGGTAATACTCCCGGCCAGCATCCACTTCCCCCAGTTGCAGCGACGCCTCCGCCGCAGCCGAGAGATTCAATAGGTGATCAGGATTCTCCTGTAGCCCTTCCAGAGCAGCGGCGAGCGACTCTTCATGCTCCCCTGCCGCTCGCTGCAGCAGAGCCAAGTGGAAGAGGCCATCGTTGTCCAGTGGCTGCGCGAGCCCGTATGCATTAATCGCCATGGGGAGGAAGGAGTTTGCTTCCGCTGCGTCTTCCCTGGCCGCTGCAGTCATCACGCGGTTAAACAACCGATCAGCGGCTTCCCTCGGCGTCATGGAGCTCAAATCCGGTGGGGCACCTCCCACCGACCCGGAACCGCGCGAAGAACCGGGTGGAAGGGTGTCTTCTTCCGAGTCTATCAGCACTCCGATGCCAACTACCACTAGAACTACAGTTACGAATCCCCCGGCGATCCACCATCCCGCGTGCCCCCCCCGTTTCTGCGAGCTTCCTCCTGCGCCCGCATCCGTGGCACGAGTCCTGGCCCTCGGGGCCCCAACAGGAGTGCCGCACGAGGTACAGAACCGATTTCCAGCGGCCACCTTCGTTCCACATCCGTGGCAAGAGAGAGGCTTCACCGAAGCACCGCAGGATGCACAGAATCGCCCCCGACCCTCTGCGCCACACTGAGTACAATGCATGTTGAACGCCCTCGTTCGATCTTAGCGATTGCCCGACAGATCCGCGAAAACTGGTATTATAAAGCTTCCCCCACCGAAGACAGGCCCCCATGGACCCCGAAAGGTATCGGCCCTTTCTATCAGAGCCCGCTCGGGAAGTCCAGAAACTCCCACGGGATCCCGAATCGTTTCTCCACCGATGCTGCCAGAGCACGTACGCCGAATGTTTCGGTTGAGTAATGTCCCGCTAGAACCACGTTCACTCCGAACTCAAGGGCATCCAGATATGTGTGGTGTGTTCCTTCCCCCGTAAGCAAGGTATCCAATCCTGCCTCCGCAGCAGCTCTCACGAAACTACCCCCACCTCCTGTTACCACGCCGACCTTCCTCACCTCCACTGGCCCACCCTCGATGAGCCGAACAGCCCCCCCCACAACCTCTCCCACTCTCCGCCGGAACGCCCCTCTTCCCTCGTTTGCACTCGCTGTGAATCCAATGTCTACATCTTTGAAGCGACCAAATCGCTCTTCCGGGGTGAGCCCCAGAGCATGGAGAAGTTGTACGCAGTTTCCCATCTCAGGGTGGGCGTCCAGCGGGAGATGGGCAGCATAGAGAGCTGTTCCTGCCCTAATCAACGGTGCTACCCGCTGATAGCGACGGCCCGTCATGGGCTGTAGCCCGTCCCAGTAGATGCCGTGATGAACGATCAGCAGATCCACCCCCCCATCCACGGCAGCTTCGATCGTCTGTACACTGGCGTCCACCGCTACCGCGATCTTCCGGATGGGCCCAGTGCCCTCCACCTGGAGTCCGTTGAGCGCCGTCTCGTAGTCGGGGAATTCTGGGATCCTGAGCGCGGAGTTCACAAAACAGAGGATTGATTCTAATTCGGTCTCTCTGTCGGACATTAACCAGCTCTCTTGGTGCGAGAGATGGGGTGGGCTCGTTTCTTCCACATCTCCCTATCAAAAAGGGACGGACAGAAGTTTATAATACAGGACAACTTGTTGTACCATAACCACATGACAGGTTTTCCACGAAAGTGGATAGTTTTCGTGAACTCAGGGGCTAGCAACCGGCTCTATTGCGATCTTTGGCTTGCTAAGCTCCTTGTTTGCTTGGGCATGTTCACGCTGATCGTCGGTGTTAGGAGGCGACTCAAGTTCCATCTCACCCATCTCGATCTCTCCGTTTAAAATAGCGCCCTCCTCAAGTTGAAGGCGCCGC
>CAZJIM010000010.1:40447-49207 GCA_964546115.1 uncultured Gemmatimonadaceae bacterium
TCGTTGGTCCGGATCTGACCTCGGATCATCCCTTCCTTCCCAACAACCACTGCCTTCCCAGCGTATACGGTACCGAGGAGGGAACCCTCCACTCTAAGGGTTCCCTCCGTGACGCAGTCCCCAACGACCCGCATCCCCGGAGCTATAATTGAGATCATGGCTGGGTTACCGTTGGCTTCTCGCTCTCGTGATCGAGCCATGGTTTTCTCCTCCGTGATCGCGCGGGGCCTTCCAAGAGCCATCCCCAAATGTCCGTCGCCCCACTACGGTTGCGTAACTAGTAAAAGGGGGTCGATCGGCACCCCCTCCTGTATGACTTCGAAGTGGAGATGTGGCGCTGTGGAGCGTCCGCTGGACCCACTCAGCGCTATCACTTCGTTCCTGCGTACGGGATCCCCCTCAGCTACAAGAATAAGCGACACATGCGCATACCGCGTCTGATACGTTGTTCCGTGATCAATCACCACGAAGTTCCCATAGATGAGATCGTGCCCGGTCTCCCCCACGGTACCACTTCCGACTGCTCTGACATATGAACCACCCGGAATCGCAATATCAACACCAGGGTGCTCCTCTCCTGCACCAGCAAGGAGAGCCTGCGTGATGAAGCCCCGCTCAGTCAACGGCCAACTAGTAGGCAGCTCAGCCTCGTTCCCCTGGACGAATGGTCCTGCTAGCGGTCGGCCCGTCGCTCGCGGGAGCCAAAGGTCACCAGCGTCGGGCAAGATAGCTGCACCGAATAAACCCCGAACCTGGTCATAGGCGGCCTCCGCTTCCCCAAGGCTCTGCGCTAGTTCCCCTACTCGTGACTCGCGTTCCCGAAGATGAGCCACCTCCTCCTCGAGGATTCGCGCCTCATTTGCCCGGACAGTCAAATATCCCCAACTCCCAATCATCGCAACGCCTCCCAAGACTACCAGTACCACCGCCGGCCCGAGCCATTTCAACCACCTGTAGGGGATCCGGTAAAAGCGTGTCCTCCTTCCCCCATCAGGAACCAACATGATGGTGAGTGTCCGTTCCTCGCCTTGATCCTCCCCCCGCTTCCCACCTCTCATCCTGTTACCTCTGCGGGGTCGCGCCCGGTGATAACCTCGAACACACGCTCGAAATCCTCGGCAGAACGGAACGGGATCTCGATTACGCCCTGCCCACTTTCACTGCTCTTGAGACGAACCCGTGAACCCATAAACTCTTGGAGCGCTTCCTGAAGTGCATACAGCAGCGGATCCTCCGGGGTCGATTTCGATTTGCTGCCTCCTTTCTTTCTCTTCCCAGACCGTGAGGACCCGGCTCTACTCCGGGACTCCACCTCCCGAACCGACCATCCTTCCCTTGCCGCCCTACGTCCAAGCTCCACGAGGCGCCCTGGATCCTCAATCGCAAGCAGAGCTCGGGCATGACCCATGGACAGGGCTCCTTCCTCGAGGAGTCGTCGGATCGACAGGGGAAGCCGTAACAGTCGAAGGGTGTTCGCTACTGTAGAGCGGTCCTTTCCAACAACCTCCGCAATCTCTTCCTGAGTCAGCCCGAACTCGTCCACAAGGAGCCGGAAACCCGCAGCTTCTTCCAGGGGGTTTAGCGCCTCCCGTTGAATATTCTCTACAAGCGCCAGGACCAGCAATGTGCGATCGTCCACGTCACGGACCACGACTGGGATCTCATCCCACTGCAGTGCGTTCACCGCTCGTAGTCGCCTCTCCCCAGCCACCAACTCGTACCGGCCTGCCTCGAGGTTCCGCGATGGGCGCACTACGATCGGCTGCAAAAGACCGTTCTCCCTAATCGACTGCGAAAGATCCGCGAGCTCCTCCCCCCCAAAGTCCCGCCGGGGTTGAAACGGATTCGGCTCAACCTTCCCCACGGGAAGAGTCCTCAATTCAGTGTCCGCCGCCGCCTCAACCAGATAGTCCTCCCCAAGGAGTGCGCCGAGGCCACGTCCCAGCCTTGAACGATTCGTGCCACTCAAGTGGAAACCCCCTTCTTAGCAGTTTTTTTCAGTTGCCTTCCCCGGACTCGGAGCAGCTCGCGAGCAAGTGCCAAGTAGCTCTGAGCACCGGCAGACAGTACGTCGTAAGTTATGATGGGCTGGCCGAAACTGGGCGCCTCTGCAAGCCGGACATTTCGCGGAATCGTGGTCTCAAACACTTTCGCACCAAAGTATTCTCGAGCCTCCTCCGCCACTTGCTTAGAGAGATTCAAGCGCCGGTCGTACATCGTGAGCAGAACTCCTTCGATTTCGAGATCCCGGTTCAACCCACGCTGGACGAGCCGAATCGTGTTGAGAAGCTGAGACAGGCCCTCCAGTGCGTAAAACTCACACTGAATCGGGATGAGGACGCTGTCAGCGGCAACCAAGGTATTCAAGGTGAGAAGCCCTAAGGACGGAGGGCAGTCGACTAAGATGAAATCGTAGTCATTTCGTACCGAACCCAGCGCTCTAGAAAGCACTCTCTCCCTCTCCGGTCGATCGATGAGTTCGATTTCGGCACCGACCAGGTCCCGGTTCGAGGGAACCAAGCTCAGAAAGGGAAAGTGAACGTGGTTCCTTAAGCACTCCGCCACCGATCGCTCGTCGACTAATACATCGTAGACGGTCGGGAGCGAGCCCCGCTTCTCCACTCCGAGGCCGGAAGTCGCGTTCCCCTGTGGGTCGATGTCGACGATCAACGTCCTTTGTTCAGCTACCGCCAACGACGTACCCAAGTTGATGGCCGTTGTGGTCTTCCCTACGCCGCCCTTCTGGTTCGCTATGGCAACAACAAGAGCCATTCCTAGCCTTCTGGCTGGGATGAAAGTGCAAACTGCGCGGGCAATATAGACCGTTACGGGCAATCGGGAAACGGTGTTTTGGGACACCGCGGAACGTTCCACGTGAAACAAGGAGCCACAAGAGGGTTCCACGTGGAACGTTCTCCTAGCTTCGGGAATTTCCCGCCTGACATCTTGAAATTCCCTGGCGAGCACCTTTATCCTCCACCCCTCTCCACCGCTTCACCTCAAGCACAAGGTTCTGAAGATCAGCCGGCGAAACTCCTGGTATCCGCCCAGCCTGAGCTAGGTTGTTCGGCCGGACGCGCGCCAGCTTCTCTCGAGCTTCCCGGGATAACGTTCTGAGCTTCCCGAACGGCATCTCCTCCGGAAGCAGGAATTCGGCCTGCTGCCTCAAGCGTTCAGCCCGTTCCCTTTCCCGTAGCACGTATCCCTCGTACTTCACCTCCACTTCCACAGCATGCAGCACCTCTCCACTCAGTTCAAACGGCGCGTCACCCACCGTCGCAAGCCCCTCCGCATTCAGCTCAGGCCGCCGGAGCAACTCCTCTGCCCGAGTAGCATCGCTCAGCGTGCTTGAATTTTCCTTCTCCAGAAGAGGGTTCACGGTCTCCGGCTTCAATTTCGTCTCTCGGAACCACTTGCTTACCGTCCTCCGTTCCTTCAGCCGCCTCCCCAGAGCTACCTCCTGCTCTTCGGTAAGAAGTCCCATCTCGCGTGCCAGGGGGCCGAGCCGGTCCACAGCATTATCCTGCCTCAGTAGCAACCGAAACTCCGCCCTCGAAGTAAAGAGCCGATACGGCTCATCCACACCCCGCGTGACCAGATCGTCTACGAGCACCCCCACGTACGCCTGGTCCCGCTCGAGGACAAGCGGAGCCCGCCTCAACACCTTCGCTGCCGCATTTGCTCCGGCGACCAGGCCCTGACCAGCTGCCTCCTCGTAGCCGGTAGTACCGTTGATCTGCCCAGCGAAAAACAGCCCGGGCACTTCCCGGAGTTCCAGGGTGTGTCGCAGCTGATGGGGTGGAAAATAATCGTATTCGATGGCGTACCCCATCTTCGTTATCCGAGCGCGCTCAAGCCCCGGAATTGTATGAAGGAACTGGGTTTGCACCTCTGCGGGGAGTGATGTCGACAGCCCATTCACGTAGATCTCGGTCGTATCCAACCCCTCCGGTTCCAGAAACACCCGGTGCCGCTGCGCGTCAGGGAACTTCACCACCTTATCCTCAATCGAGGGACAGTACCGTGGCCCTCGACCTGAGATCTCGCCGCCGTAGAGCGCACTCAATGACAGGTTCTCCTGCACTATGCTCTTTAGCTCCGGGCCAGTCCAAGTGATCCAACACACGCGCTGTTCCGGGATTTCCTCCCTGTGATAGGCGGAAAAGCGATAGGGGACGGGGTCGCCCGGCTGGATTTCAACTCGCGAGAAATTCACGGTTCGCCCATCCACTCGCGGCGGCGTCCCTGTCTTGAATCGCCTGACCTCAAGGCCCCGCGCTTCGAGAGCCTCGGCCAACTCCACGGACGCTGGCTCACCGGCTCGTCCAGCCTCTATCCCCCTCTCCCCTCCGATATGAATCTTTCCGCGAAGGAAGGTTCCTGCCGTCACAACCACCGCTGTCGCATGGAATCGGAGACCTCCCTGGGTAATGACTCCCCGCGCACAGTCCTCCTCGACGATTAGTCCCTTCACCATCTCCTGAAACAAGTCCAGGCACGTCAACTCATCCAGGACTCTCCGAACGGCGCGCGGATAGAGTCCTCTGTCACATTGGGCCCGCGGACCCCAAACCGCTGGGCCCTTCGACTGGTTAAGCATACCGAAGTGAATCCTCGAAGCGTCGGTCGCCCGCCCCATCACTCCCCCGAGCGCGTCCACTTCACGTGCCACAACACCTTTCCCTATTCCGCCGATCGCTGGATTGCAGCTCATCTGCCCCACCCGCGCTAGATCCGGGGTGATGAGAAGGGTCTGAGCACCCATCCGCGCCGACGCGGCCGCCGCTTCACTCCCCGCGTGCCCTCCTCCCACAACGATGACATCGTACCTTCTTCGCATTCCCCTCACCCTTTTCTCCAGCCCCTTAGGACCTCTACCTTCTGATCTCGAAGCCCGCTCTTGGCAGAACCTCTGCACAACCCATCCCCAACACCCGCTCCACCCGCGCTCCGTCCGGCCCTACTTGCAGTCGACCCTCGAACTCTTCTATCAACGTCTCGTCACCAGCGACGTGAACCTCCACGGCTCCATCCGACAGATTCCTTACCCAACCCCGCACCCCCATCTTGCGTCCCAGTGCCTGCACCCACCACCGAAATCCCACACCCTGGACCCTCCCCTCAACCCGGACCGACAATCCTATATCTTGTGGTCCGACTGTCATTTACCGTATCCCTCCACCTCTCGACATCGCTATTTCCCTATGCAAAACTCGCTGAACACTTGGTCCCAGATATCATCCGGTGATATCACCCCTAGGAGCTCCTCAAGAGCTGTTTCCGCAGGTCTCAGGTGAGTAGCGGCCACTTCTCCCGGGATACCGTTCTCCAGAGCCGTCACAAAGGCCTCTACTTCACTCAACGCCCTCCGCACACCATCGGTCTGTCGCCTTCTCGTCAGGAGTGGCTGCTGGACCCCCCCCATATTCGCCAGCCCCTGGAAGACGAGGTCCTTCAGTCCCCGTCGCAGCCGCTCGAGCCCCATCCCATCCACCACGGATACCTGGAAGGCATCGTGAACGCGCCCCCTTCTGGCGAGCTCGTCCCTCTCAGCCCCACCAACCTCCTCAATGGAACCGTATTCCTCCGCCTCGCCGAACCGATCAGCCTTCGTCCGGAGGACCACGACAGGCGTGCGACCCCCCAGTTCTCCCATAAACATTTCTTCCTCCGGACCCCAGCCCCATTCCTCAGACACGCAGAGCAACACCACCTCAGCGTGTCTCAGATACCTGCGCGCAACCTCAATGCCGAGCTGTTCGACTTCTCCCCCTCCCTCCCGAAGTCCCGCGGTATCCACGAGTTGAAACGGATATCCCTCGAACGACACGGTCGCTTCAAGCGCATCCCGCGTGGTGCCCGGACGCTCCGTTACGATTGCCCTCTCGATCCCGAGAAGGGAGTTGAACAAGGAGGATTTCCCAGAGTTCGGTCTTCCCGCCAGTACAATCAGCGCCCCTTTCCTCAGCAACTCGCCCTCGGGGGCTGTAGCAAGAAGGTTTCGTAGGGCCCCCGCCAGTTCCTCTCCCGCATCCATAATCTCCCGGAGGGAAACTGGGGGATCGTCCTCCTCAGGAAAATCCAGATGATGTACGAGGAACGCTTCCAGGCCGACTAGCCGCTCCCGCATTCCCGCCAGTTTCCCTGAGAGCCCACCTTCTATCTGGTGGAGTGCCGCCTGCTGAAAAGCCTCGCTCCCCGCATCAACCAGGTCCCTGATCCCTTCCGCCTGCAGCAAATCAAGCTTCCCGTTCAGGTATGCCCGCTGGGTGAACTCTCCAGGAGCCGCTGCCCGGGCCCCCGCGTGCTCAAGTGCGGCCAGGACAAGCGCAGGAACCAACACGCCACCATGGGTTGAGATTTCGATCAGATCTTCTCCGGTGTAGGAGGCCGGCGCCGGAAAGTACGTCACAAGCGCCTGATCAAGGAGCCGCTGCCCGACAGGATCTCGCAACCACGTGAGGACAGCTTCCCGGGGCCGGCTCGCTCCCACCCACCCCACCGCCAGTTCCGCAAGCAGTCCCGCCGCGTTCGGACCTGACAACCGGACTACCGCGAGCGCACCACGCCCCGGCGGGGTTGCGAGCGCTGCGATCGTGTCGGCCGTTAAAGAATGTTTCACGCTGTCCCCTCACCAAAGGGGGTTGTTGCAGCCCCCCGGGCCTCTTCAACGGCCCTTTCTACGCCTTCGCCACTGCTGGCGGCGGCCCCCTGCCGCTCACCTTCTGACGCTCCTTGGAGATCCACCAGGTCTGAGGAAGCGTCGCCAGATTGGCTGTCAGGTAGTAGAGATTCAGCCCCGACGGAAGGTTGATGAAGATTATGACCATGAAGACAGGCATCCCCCACATCATCATTTTCATCTGCGGATTCACCTCCTCCATTGTCCTCATCGAGACCCACTGCATGACGAACATCGAAACCCCAAGGAGAACAGGAAGGACATACAGTGGATCCGCCGTGGACAGATCCGGAAGCCAGGCGAAGGGCACCCCCCTCAGCTCAATTGTGTTTTGAAAGACGAAGAAAAGAGCGATGAGCACGGGCCAAGGGAGAAGCATGGGCCAGCAGCCCGCAAGGGGATTGAAGCCGTGCTCCTTATACAGCTTAATCATCTCCTTTTGTAACTTTTCCGGCTGATCTTTGTATTTCGTCTGGATCTCCTTCACGAGTGGCTGGACCGCCATGTTCCGCAGATTCGCTCGCATCGCTTTGTGATTCAAAGGAAACAGAACGATGCGCATCAGAACGCCCACGAGGATCAGGACCCACCCATAGCCTATGGCCAAGCTCGTGTGGAAGAAGACCAGCACCCACATAATCACCCCGATGATCGGCCTCAAAACGGGCCGCAGGAACCGCCACCCCACCGGATTCACATCTTGAAACTCCCTCCCCACAGCCGAGAGGCGAGCATAGTCCTGGGGCCCCGCGTACATCAGGTATTCGAAGGCCCCCCCAGCATCTAGAGACTGGGTCACCGCAAGCTCGACTCGGCCCCCGATCCCCTGCGCAGGACGAGCCAACAGGCCGCCTAAATATTGGGGACTCCCAACCTGTCCAACCGGGAGAATGCCGACAACGAAATATGTGTTCCTGGTAGCCGCCCAAAGAAGCGGACCCTCTTCGACCACCGGCCCCTCCAGGTCGGAGAATGGCGTAGAGCGGACCCCCTCTTGTATTTGGTTGACAACGTATGCCAGGCTCGTCGAATCTCGCTCCTGGTCAAACTCATTTATGGCGGGACCCACCCCCAGGTCACTGACCAGAAGCCCCCGGTTCAGCCCCTCGACTCTTCCCCGGACCTCCACCAGATACGTGTCCGGATCGAACGTGTACTCCACCTCGAAAGCAAAGGTCTGGGTGGGGTGCTCATACCTGAACTCAAGCGTTGCCGGCGCATCCCCCGCCCGCAGACGGAGTCCCTCTTGAGAACTGACCTGGAACCTCACCGATCGCAAGTCGACAGTGTCCGCCTCGATGACAAGCCTGCTTCCCAACAACCCCCATCCCTCTGGCACGACAAGCTCTACGGGCCCAAGTCTCGTGAACGACTCGAATTCAAGTAGCTCAGCCGAACGTATTTGCGCCCCCCGATCGGAGAACGAGAACCGGTACAACGGACCTTCCACGGTCACGCTTTGCTCGGAAGCCCCCTCCCTTTGGGGGACCGCTCCCGTTGGTTCCTGTGGCAATACTCCCGGCAAGACAGGGTCAGAGGTCGGCGTATTACCAGAGGCCGTATCGGCCACGGAACGGGCGGCCGGGGCGCCTTCTCCCTCAGCTTCACCCCCCTGTTCGGGCCGAAAGGTCTCCGACCCCGGATCGCTGGCTTCCGGTGCTGGCACCGGAGGGAAAAGAAGGTTCCCCCCGACAAGAACCCCAAGCATCAAAACCATGGCCAAGATGAAGCGCTGCTGCGAACCCATCAGCTGGCGCCTCTCCTGGCCCGCCCCGCTGTGCGATTGGTCGGCACCGGATCGTAACCTTTTCCTCCGAACGGATGGCACCGGGCAAATCGCTTAAGGAACATCCAACCACCCCGAGTCACCCCAAAACTCTCCACCGCCCGATAAGCGTAGGAGGAACAGCTGGGCGTGAATCTGCACGACGGGGGGGTGAAGGCAGAAATGCCCTTCCGGTAGAAACCTATCAGGCCCAGAAAGAGGTGTCGGAACACAGCCGCTCCGTCACCCTGAGAAGTTCTGCCCGCAGTTCCGCAAAACGCGCCCCGTAAGCTTGCGGGCGGCTTCTGACAAG
>CAZJIM010000011.1:0-28995 GCA_964546115.1 uncultured Gemmatimonadaceae bacterium
CCTCAGAGTATCCCTTCCCCTTCGACCATCAATGCCAGGTGTTGCTGGATCTGTTGGATCCCGCCCTCACCCTCTTCTAACGAGATAGTCCCATCGTCGGAAACGTCGGTTCCGGTAGTAAGTTCTTCGCATAAGACCTGAAGTTGCTCAACCAGCGGGTACGCTCGGTTGTACACCCCGGACGACAGGATCTGTCTCCCAAGATCCACAGGTTGTTCTGCCCGTGGGGTTACACCTCTTGCGGCGGCTACCACATGCGTTGAGTGGGTCCGGACATTTGCTGAGGCTTCGCTCGAACTAGCGGCCAACTCAATGTGCTGAACGATTCCCTCTGCGGCCATCGTTACTCCGAATCCCAACCCCGGTCCATTTGCGAACTCTGCGGGGTCGATTGCGTTCAATACGTGTCTGGTGTGCCGTATCATGGGATCGATATTCGTCGGGTCACCGCCCGCAAGTCGAGCATGTTGCAGGGCGATCGCGGCCTCGGCTACGGCTGTAGGGAACAGGCCCTCTCCCTCCGGAGTGGGGGCGAACGCTTCAAGGACGTGCCTAATGTGCGTATGAGAGGCGTTGGCCTCCTGTGCGATCGCCGTTTCTGGGAGAACCCCCCCCACCGCGGCTATCGTGACCAAAAAAAATAATCTTTGAGGCATATAAGCTCTCCTGGGAGCCAAGACGGCCACCATGACGTATTGTCCCACGGTAGAGGATTTTAGGTGGCCTGGTGAGTAAATTGATCTTCGCATGTAGGGGCCCTGCGTAGCAAGCGGGACCCCTACGTGCGAACCGTCCTGAATCGGCCGCCCGCTGGCTTGCTCCAATGTATCATCACGCTGATGTTACAAGGTCGACTTCCTCGCCTGTTTTTCACATCCTGAAACTCGTCTAAGCCCAGTGATCCGATGTAGAACCTAGGGAGATGAGGTTTGAGCAGAGGTGGAAATCGCTGGCTCCTCGGCGGGATTATTCTGGTTGTAATGGCGGGTGGATCATCAATACTTGACCGTGTTACACGGGGAAATTCATCGTCAGCGGTCGCGGTTGGATTGCGAGACGATTTGGTGAGCCTCCGGGCCGAGATCGATGCCTGTCTTGCCATACGGAATAAGTCTGAGATCCGATTTCAGGGGCTTAATCGTGGAACTGAACAGGCTGCGACAGGAGGTCGACTCACTCGAGGCCCTGGACCCCAGAGGAGTGCCTGGTGACGCCTACGAGGCGTACATCGGCCGCGTCGAAGCTTATAACGAGTCGATCCGGGAGTGGGAGCGGCAAACCGGGGAGTTGAGGGCTCTGTCGTCGCGATGTGACTCGCTCGTACGCGACCATAATCGGCGGGCAGAAGCAATTCGGGAATTCTTAGTCAGCGAGGGGATCTGGGAGGAAGAGTGGCTACTGCTAGGGGGAGAGTCGAGTCACTTGCCATAGCCGTGGGATCACAAAGACCCCCCGACCCAAGTCGGGGGGTCTTTGTGACCATAGCTCCGGGAAGAAGCGATGATGGTCAACCCACCTTCGTCACATTCTCCGCGGCAGGTCCCTTCTCTCCTTCAACTCGGTCGAACTCAACGCGCTCGCCCTCGGACAGGGATTTGAACCCTTCCTGCTGGATCGCGCTGTGGTGGACGAAGCAGTCCTTCGAGCCGTCCTCGGGAGTGATGAAGCCAAACCCCTTGGCGTCGTTGAACCACTTTACCGTTCCGGTGGTGCTCATTCCATACTCCGTTTCGTTGGTGAAGTCGGGGTCAGATTGTACCGTGCCGCTCATTCACCTGTCAGCTGCGAGATTGTCCGCTCCCGCACTTTGCGTAGGCGCACCGCCGAGAAGAAAAAAGAAAAGAAAGGAGGACCTGAGAATATCTGTATCTCAGATCCTCAGAATCTCCTCAGTTATTGGTCTTCTTCCTACCCTTCAGATACTCGCCCAAAATAGAGTAGATCGTGGAGCGGTTGCTGTCAAATGACGATCAAGGGTTTCGATCCCAAAGCACTTTCAGGGGTTCCATCCCCAAGGGACCTACCTTGATGGGCCCAAACATGAGTCAGATCAGAGAGACAGAATATAGGCGGCTAACGCATTGAGTTGGACATCGGTAAGGTTTCGTCCGCCCATCGGCGGCATTCCAGAGTCAGAGATGCGCGGCTCCGTAACGCCAGTCCGGATGAGGTTCGCCAGATCCGATAGTGCGGTAGGGCTGGCCGGATCGATCCAAGCCCATTCATCGTCAGTGAGGTTCGGGCCAAATTGCCCACCGACAGCGCCGGTGCCATGGCAAACCGAGCAAGCTCCACCAAATATCTGCTGGCCGTCCGCGATGAGCTCAGGAGTCGACGTAACTCCGGCATCGGCAACTGGGACAGGCCCAGCTGCGGGCTCTGGCTCTGCTGCGCTAGCACAGCCTGCCACCAACGCGGCCACGAAGAGCATGCCGGCTCGTTTCGACGCTCTATTATGTGCCATGTAGTTTTCCCTTGTGCGTATTGGTAGGTATCACGAACGATCGGGAGGAAACTATCAGTAGATTTGCCTCCGGTCCACCAGTGAAAGGATGGCTGCTGACGAGGACAGTCCACTGCTCCATCCCTGGACGTGCAATGCCCATCGGGTCATCGTTTCTATTGAAAGAAGATCAACTCCGGGTCCGAGGCCTGGAGCCACAACCGCACCGATCAACCCAGGGTCCGGAATGAACCTCCCTCCTTACGTTCAGCTTGTCATGCTTGTTGCTCAGGTCACCGAACCGCTCCCGGGGTCGGAAATAGGCCAGACCCAGCCGCTCTTGAGTTTTATTGAGGGTTGGCTCGCCGCGAACCCGATCTGGGGCGGACTGACGATAGCCCTAGTTGTCATTGTCCTTGGGGAGGTCGTTCACCGATTGGTTCGCCGCTACATCCTCCGGTTACTGGAAAACATTGCCCGGCACAGCCCCATGGACTGGGATGACGTCCTGTTTGAGGCTCAGATGCCCCAACGCCTCACCTGGGGTGTTCCGCTCATCGTCTGGTACTATGGCGTCCTTCTCGTCCCAGGGATCCCGGAAGGGGGGGCCACAATCGTCCAGCGCCTTCTCCTCGCCTCGATGGTCGTGGTGCTCGTCCGCACGTTTGATGCGGCGCTGGAGGGCGGACAGCGGATCTATTCCCAATTCCCTCAGGCGAAGGAGCGACCCATCAAGGGGTTCCTCCAGGTGGGAAACATTATCGTCTATCTGGCGGGAATGATTCTGGTAGTCTCGATCGTGATGGGCCGATCGCCGGTGATCTTCCTGAGTGGGCTCGGAGCCTTGACTGCGGTCCTCCTTCTTGTCTTTCGTGATACCCTTCTCTCGCTGGTCGCCGGAATCCAGATCACGACGAATGACCTACTTCGAGTCGGCGACTGGATTGAGATGCCTCAATTCGAAGTAGATGGAGACGTGGTGGATATCGCGCTGAATTCGGTCAAGGTACAGAACTTTGACTTGACGTTTTCCGTGATCCCGACTCACAAGTTCCTGGAGCACTCTTTCAGGAACTGGCGAGGAATGCAGGAGTCGGGGGGACGGCGCATCAAACGATCGTTTGACATCGATCAAACGACGATCCGATTCCTTACTGACGGGGAAGTGGAGCGGTTCGCCGAATGGGAGCTACTCAGCGACTACATAAAACGGAAGCGAAGCGATATAGAGGTCCATAATCATGAGCATGGCATCAACGAGAAGATTCGTGTTCCCAATGTACGGCGGATGACGAATGTTGGTACGCTCCGCGCGTATATCTTCCAGTATTTGAAACAACACAAAGGCGTTCACGGCGACATGACTCTCCTCGTTCGACAGCTTTCCCCGGGGCCAGAAGGGTTGCCGATTGAGATCTACGTATTCACGTCGGACACCCGCTGGCTGTATTACGAGGACATTCAGGCGGACATTTTCGATCATGTCCTCGCTACGATTCCGGAGTTTGGACTGAGAGTGTACCAAAAGCCATCGGGAGCGGACATGAGATCTGGTTTCGGTGCTGGTGACGCGGGGGAGGACCTGCAGCCGACGTGATGCTTGAGCTTACTCACTCGTCCTGAAGCTGGCGGATCGCTCTTGCGGTTCTTCCGATTGCTGTCCACCTGAGCCAGGCGCAAATGGTTCCTCCCGGGGAAGTAATGTTTCGCGGTGATCCTCTGCGGCTCTCAGGTGAGACTGTCAATGTTTAAGTGTTAGGTGTGGACGTGGAGGTGATCCTTATGAGCTTATGGGATCGGATCTCACAAAGTGGACAGGTCTCCTTGTTCGATCTGGTCGGAGTGCAGGTTAGGGAGGAGGACCAGATTTGGCTCGCGTGGTATAACTGAACGGAAGACCAGGGTATAATAATTTTAGTGGAGAAAGAGCTACTGATGAGTAATTTGCGCTCAAGATCCTGGTCCGGAATCTTACTCAAACCGATGATTAGTGGGGTCTGTAGGCAGCGCTGAGTCAGGCTGGAATCCGTCGGGATAGATCCTGTCGGCCTGTACGCAGGGCGTCGATCTGGGCGAGTGGGGGTTTCCCTGAGGGCCCAGGTTCGTCAGAATACTTGAGGTCCGGGTCGGGTTCTTGCCCGTACGGGATCTCCAAATGGAAACCATAAAGCTTTGGGGGACAGTTCGATGCGAACATGGCGGATCGTATGGCTACCCACTGCAGGACTACTCGTGCTCGCGGGCTGCGGAGACGCCGCTTCTGACGAGGAGGCCCCTGGGCAGCCCATGGTATCAGGCACAGTGTCTTTCGCCCAACCGATGGACGGATCCCAGGTCATGGGATCGACCGTCGAGGTCGTTCTCGAGACGACAGGCATTTCGGTCGTCGAAGCGGGCGTCATGGATCCTGCCACCGGGCACCATCACCTCTTCCTCGACGCGGATGTCACGCCTATGGGCGAAGTGATCCCCGCGGGTGTCGAAGGGATCATCCACAAGGGGGATGGCACGAGCGTGCATACCCTAGAAGGCGTGGCGCCAGGCGAGCATCGCTTGACCGCGGTCCTCGGGGCTGGCGTTCGTATGCCACGTGAGCCCGGGGGCACGGACCCCATCTGCTTTCCGGTTGCTGGGGGGGGGGGACAGGAGTAGAAGGCATCTTCGGAGCAGTGGGGTGCTTGTCGCCCCATCGCTCGGATCCCTCATCTGAAGCTCTTCGTCCCTGGGGGATGCTTTCTCAGGGAGTTCAGATAGGTGAAGGAGTTGGTGTTCTCGGAAGGCGTCTCCGAAGGGGAATGGCTTTGCCCGTGCTCTGGCCGGTACTGCAGCGCCTGTACATCCTGCGCGATGATGTTCAGGGTTGCTCCGTCTTTCCGTAGCTTTCCTCGGACGAGCAGGAAGGGCTCCAGGCGTACAGCGGCCCGACATCTGTCATATATTTTCGGCTTAACAATCACATTTATATAACCGTATTCATCTTCAATTAAAATAAATACATATCCCTTTGCAGTCCGTGGTCTCTGTCGGGCGATCACGATGCCTGCCAGGGTCACCATCGATCCCTCGGAGAGCTCGGGTAGTCGATCTGACGAGAGAGTCGAGGGAGGAAATCGATCATGAACCAGACTCAGGGGGTGTAGCTCGGTGGAGAACCGGAGCATCCGGTATTCGGCTATGATCCGGTTACGTTCATCTAGGTCATGGAAAGACCGATCCGTGTTGGTGTCACTGAGTACAATGGAGAACTGCGGGTCGTCCGATCTTCCCCGGGCCCGTGCACGTTCTGCGTCCGGCCCCAGCCAGAGTCCCGTTTGCCAGAGGAGTTCCCGACGCGTGAGCCCAAACTTGTCCAGACCCCCCACCCAGATGAGGTTTTCCACGGCGGGCCGTTTGAGAGCGGCCGGGGTCCGCCTGAGAAAATCCACCAGGGAACTGTAGGGGTCATTTCGCTCTCGTTCCTCTACCACCTGGGTAGCGATATCGGTACCCCACCCCCGAACAAACCCGAGCCCTATCCTAAGATCATTTCCCTCAGCCGTGCAGATGGCCTGGCTCAGGTTCACATTGGGAAGCAGGGTCCTGATTCCGTTTCGGCGCGCATCCCGTCCCAGGGCGTCGAGGGAGTAGAACCCCATGGGTTGATTGTTGAACAGCGCCACGTAGTACTCAGTGGGGAAATAGTGGCGAAGCCAGGCTGATTGATAGGCCAGAAGTGCAAACGCTACGGCGTGGGACTTAGGGAAGCCAAATTCGGAGAACCCCACTACCTGCCGGAACACCTCTTTCGCCGTCTCTTCGTCCACACCCTGGGCCAGGGCCCCCTTGAGGAACGCCTCCCAATGTGACCGCATCGCGTCCTTCGATCGCTTCCGGCTCATTGCACGACGCAATGATTCCGCCTGGCCGTCGGTGAATCCAGCCAAGTCTCGGCAAACCTGGAGCACCTGGTCCTGGTAGATGATGATGCCCAGCGTTTCCTCAAGCGCGTTCTCGAGAAGAGGGTGGTCATAGGGGATCTGGTAGTCGGGGTCTTCTCTCTGGGCTTCCCTTCTTCGTACGTACGGGTTTACTGCACCACCCACGATAGGGCCGGGGCGTACGATGGCTACTTGGACCGATAGCTCCGCGATGTTGGAGGGAAGCGTACGACGGAGCATCTGGATCTGGGCACGGCTCTCGACCTGGAAGATTCCGACAGTGTCTCCCTCCTGAATGCGCCCGTAGACCTCTGGGTCTTTCAGGTTGATGCGAGACAGGTCCAGTTTCCCGCTCCGTTCCGCGATCAAATCCACCGCTTCTTCCACCAGGGAAAGCATGCCCAAAGCTAGGAAGTCAATCTTGATGAACCCGGCGTCGTCGCACGAATCCTTGTCCCACTGACAGAGAAAGCGTCCCTCCATGGCTGCCGGCTCCAGAGGAACCAATTCCACGAGAGGATGACTGGAGATGATCATACCTCCTACATGCTGGGAGATGTGACGAGGAAGGCCGCTAATCTCCTCTACTCGCTTGAGGAAGAGGGTCCACTGGCGGTTGTTCAGCTTTTCCCGGAACTCGGGAAATCGAGTCAAGTCCTCCTGAAGTCCGGCGGCGGAGCGGTGTTCGGCCAGCTTCGACACCTTCTCCAGATCACCAGGAGGAAGATCGAGGGCCTTTCCTACCTCTCGGACGGCGGAGCGGAGGCGATACGTAGGGAAGATCGCCACGAGACCTACGTGGTCGTGCCCATACTTTTCATAGACCGCCAGGATGAGTTCTTTACGGATTTCCCGAGGAAAGTCCAGGTCGATGTCGGGGACGGATCCGACGGCGTCATTCAGGAACCGTCCCAGAAAGAGATCGGCCTCGACCGGATCCACGTGGGAAAGGCCAATGAGGTAGCAGATGATGGACGAAACGGATGAGCCTCGGCCCCGGCCGGGGGGAAGGCCGGATTTCGCCCTGGGCGCAGCTCCCCGAACTCGAGCCGCGATATCCCGTGTCAACTCCATGATGTCCCGATAGACCAGGAAGAAACCTCCCAGGCCATGGCGTTCCACCAGACGTAGCTCCTCTTCCAAACGATGCTCCGCCTCGGTTCTTCGTTTCCGTTCGGAAAAGGCTGCGTGGGGGTCTTCCGGATAGCGCTCCTCCAATGCCGCTTGGGTGACCGTAGCCAGGACCTCCATGGCGGTTCCGTGCTCATTTCCCTCGAAATCGGGAAAGACGTAGCCCAGGTCTTCGGTCAGATCGAAGGCGGCACAGCGCTCGGTGACTCGGAGGGTATTGATGAGCGCGTCGGGACGTGAAGCGAAACGATTGGCCATCTCACTCGGAGAGGCCAAATAGAACTCCGCATTCGGACGTCGTCGTTTGTGGGAGCTATCCAGTGTAGAGCGATGGCGGATCGCGGTGAGAACATCCTGGAGAGGATGCCGTTCTGGATGGTGATAGTGGACGTTTCCCGTGACGATGACCGGAAGTCCTAGTTGGTCGGCGAGTCGGGCCAGGCGTCGCATCCGATTCTGATCTCCACGAACCCGGTTGTCCTGGAGTTCCACAAAGATGCTTTTTGGCCCGAACGCATTAATGAGACGTTTGGCGAAGGCTTCGCCCGTAGTTGTGGAATCTTCGAGGGCCTCGAGAAGGGGACTTTTACGGCATCCGGTGAGCAGAATAAGCCCCTCGGTTCGTTCGAAGAGCGTGTCCAGGTGAAGGGAAGGGGCGCCGCGAGGGCTGGTTCGGTGTGCCTCAGTGAGAAGGCGTGAGAGGTTTGCGTATCCCTTCGGTGTCTCAACCAGGAGGGTGAGGTGCCACCGATCCATGGGCTCGTCGGAGCGAGAGGAGTGTGTGTCGTCTGCTTGCGGAAGAAGACATCCCCGAACGGTGATTTCTGCTCCGGTAATGGGCTGAATCCCCATTTCCCGTGCGGCCCGCGCGAATTCCATGCTTCCGTACACTCCATCGTGATCTGTTAGCGCGAGGGCTGGATAGCCTAGCTCACGAGCCCGTATGACGAGTTCTTCCGGGTGAGAGGCACCATTGAGGAAGGAGTAACCCGAGTGGGTATGCAGCTCGATGTAGGGGGGCGTTTGCATAGGATACCGAACATAACCCGAAAGTCAGGGATAGTGCAATGACACCGGCGGGAATTTCATTACCCTAAGTACTCATGCGAGCAGTCGGTATCCGTAAGTTCAGGAACAAGCTGTTCCCACTATGTGTGCTAGTGGAGGCGGGTAACCGGAATTCTGTTTCCTGCGACTCACGATCCAGTCTTCAGGAATCGATTCGGCCGAGGCCCGGACTCGTGGAGTTGTCCCGGCGACGCTGTGCCGTTCCTGGCGAGTCCCACGACCGGAGTTCTACCGCCCAGGAGACCGTTCCGGTGATTATTCCGGGTGATTGGGTCGCATTGGATTAGTAGCCCGCTCACCGACTACAGTAGTCCACGGGCGGACACGCCATGAGGTCACCAGGCCATTCGTGACGTATGGATCGGACTGCGCGAAGCGCTCGGCGGTTTCCGGCCCCGATCCCTCGAATACGAACAGGGCACCATCCGCTGGTTCATCGAGTGCGCCGGCAAGAACAAGATCCCCGGCCTCCTGGGTTAGCCAGGCGAGGGAAAGGTGCGCATTCCGGAGAGGGGCCCGGTGCTCCATATAGTCGTCCGCCAACTCGTAGAGGAGTACGTAGTGCACGTTTTCTGCCTCCGAAAAGGACCCGGGGTACCAGGCCGCCATGGCCGCTTGATATCCCCGGGAAAAAGTCCGACAACTCGCTCACGGATCGGATATTACTTGCCTTAACACCACCTTGTTGAGAGGACTCCTTCCTCTTGGACCTCGACCTCGTAGAGGTTAGAATCCCGCTTTGTGTGTTACACGAATAACAATCCTCGGTACCCGCCACAATGATGGGTAGGTCGTGGTCAGAGCTTGGCTCTCATCTCCTCCCGTCAATCTCCATTATCGTTGTATCAGGGCTGATTCCCGCCCTTGCGTGCGCCCAAACCTCGCTCGGTCCGCTCCACACTTCCGAGCAAAATCCCCTGTATCGTCTACTGTACGTTCCAGACAGCGAGCCCGCTGACCCAGTGAGGGAAGGGACCCTGCGTGTCGACTTCTCTACTTCGTACTCCAACGTGTTTGAAGCGAGTGAACGCAGGCATCACGCGTATCTCTTCGACCTCGAGCAGATGACGAATTCCCTTGCCCTGCGGTGGGGGTTGGGTACTTCGCTTGAGTTGGGGGCCCGAGTCGGGCTCTACACCGGTTGGGAAGGCTTTATGGATCCAGTGATCTCGGGATTCCACGACTTCTTCGGTCTTCCCAATGGGGGTCGAGAGAGCCAGCCAGAGGATCAGTACCGACTTGATCTGGAGCATGTAGACCTGGAGGAGGGTTCAGTCTACCTTGACTCTGACCGGCGGATCTTCTCGTTGGAGGACGTCCGCTTTCATGCCAAGTGGAGGTTCCTTGGAGGTAACGGAGGCCGAGTAGGTATGAGCCTTCATGGGGCCCTGCGAAGGGCTGGTGGCCCTTTGGATGAAGGGAGGCTAGATGGCGCGGTGTCGCTGCTGGGGAGGCTGTCCGCCGAGTCCTTCCATTTCCACGGGTCGACTGGCTTGACGGTACCGAATTCCCCATCCGAGCTGAATTCGATCACCAGTGACCAGGCGCTGCTCTTCTCAGGGACGATCGAGTACGGTCTGCGTTCGGAACTCTCGCTGATGGGGCAGCTTAGCGGCAGTACCAGCTACTTCAAGCGGTTTGACGGGGGAGACTTGGATGGAATTCCCCTCAATCTGACCTTCGGCGCTAGCGGTTTCACCGGAGGTGGCTGGGGATGGCAGGTGAGCTTTACCGAGGACCTCCTGTCCACTGGCCCCTCCGTCGACTTCACGCTGGATTTCGGGCTGTCCCATACCTTCCTGGGTAGTCCGACGGAGGGGGGGGACAGTGTGACTGCGGCTCCGTGAGGGGAGCGTGATGTTGTCCGGGCCTCTGGTCTCGTTTGTCCCGCCGACCAGCTGTTCGTAGGTTTCACACGGATTCGAAGTCTGAGCAAAAGATACGCTCGGGAGTCTCCCTCCCGGGCAAACACCATTGAGTTCCCCAAGACTCCCATCTGGAAAGAAGCTCTCGATTCACGGGTCAGGGGAGTGCAGCCTCCTTATCGTGAGGGACATAGACCTCACTCCTCTTTTCTCGGAACTTTTCCGACTTCTTCTCCATTCATCTTTCCAGCACCTTTCCCTCCGCAAGACCGTTCTGGTCCGGAGAATCTCATAACGTATTGCGTGATTTTCATGCTGCAGAACTTGGGTCCACACATAGAGCAGAAGTGCGCGACCTTCGCTCCTTCTGCGGTAGGGTCTCATCAGGGCTTCACGGGTCTAGCGAAGGCTCAGGGCGATGAATTCTGCGGGATGGTCCGCATCCCCCACGCCCACGACGATGTACTGCCTTCCATCGGCCATGTAGGTCATCGGAGCTCCAGCGGTCCCGGCCGGTAGCTCCATTTCCCAGAGCACCTCTCCGGTGTCTTTGTGGTAGGCCCGAAACATCTTGCCACCGCCGCCCCGAGGCATCGCCACCATGCTCGGCGATCCCTCGCCGATGAACAGCAGTGTCTTGGTCAGCAACGGAGCGGGCCGGCCGGGGACACCAAGCCTCGGAAGATCGAGACCCTGCAGCGCCTCGTGGTCGCGGGGACCCACACCGTTCGGGACCATCCATATGTGCTCGCCTGTGTTGAGGTCGATCGCGGTGATGCGACCCCACGGCGGCTTCACGAGCGGTAGCCCTCGGGGACCCTGTACACTTCGTGGCGATCCCCTCACGTAGCGGAAGTCCGACGCCTCCGCGTCCGGCTCGACGAGTGCCGCCACGATCGGCGCGGTAATGGACGGCACGTAGAGAATCTGCGTTTCGGGGTCGATGGCCGCGCCGTTCCAATCCGCACCACCGACCCAACCGGGCAGCTGAATGGTCCCCTGGGTGTCATCCGGGTCTTCGCCGCGGACGGACGGGGGTGTGAACATCGGCCCGTACACATAACCACTGAGGATCTCGATCGCCTCGGCACGAAGCTCGGGAGTGAAATCGATCAGGTCGTTTATCGTAATACCCTGCCGCTCGAAGGGCAGAGGCCAGGTCGGGAACGGCTGTGTGGGCGAGGCACGCTCCCCCGGCACTAGAGATGGAGGCACCTCAAGCTCTACGATCGGCCACACCGGTTCCCCTGTGACACGGTCGAAGACGTAGGTGAAACCTTGCTTGGATACCTGCACTACTGCTTTGATCGGTTGCCCGTCCACCGTGATGTCGACCAGGTTTGGCGCTGCCGGGTTGTCATAGTCCCACAAGCCATGATGAACCATTTGAAAATGCCACACACGCTGACCCGTCGCGCATTCGAGAGCGACGAGACTCTCGGCGAAGAGGTTATCGCCAAGCCGGTGCCCACCATACCAATCGTTCGTCGGAGTGCTCACGGGCAGGTACACGTAACCCAGCTCCTCGTCGGCGCTCATCAACGTCCAGACGTTGGCATTTCCACTGTATTCCCACGAACCATTCTCCCAGGTCTCGTTTCCGGGCTCTCCCGGCTGAGGAACTGGGTTGAATCGCCATCGTAGTTGCCCAGTGATTACGTCGTAGCCCCTCACGTATCCGGGGGTCGCCTCTTGTCGCGTCGGGCTGTCGGACATCGCGGCTCCGACAATGACCATGTCTCCGCAGACCAGCGGAGCGGCATTCCAGCGGTACTGCTCGAGCCGCGGCCCCATGTCTCGACGCAGATCGACCTTTCCATCTTCACCGAATTCCGGATAGAGCTCTCCGGTCCCAGTACCAAGCGCGACCAAGTGCTCGCCACTCACGATAAGGAGTCGGTCGTCGGCCCCGTCCGTCCAATACGCGAGACCGCGTGTGCCCCGCCCGCCCCCTCCACCTGTCCCTTTGGCCACGGAATTGTAGACCCAGAGCGTCTCGCCAGTGACCGGATCGATCGCGGCCGCCTGGCCGAGATTCGTGCTGGTGAACAGCGCGTTCCCCACCTTCAGTGGCGTCGCCAACAGGATGTTATTGAATCTTACCTCGGGATCTTCCGCCTGACGTTCATAGTCCACCGACTGCCATCTCCAGACCACTTGGAGGTCCTGCACATTGGTCTCGTCGATAGCGTCGAGGGGTGAGTATTTGGTGCTCCCGGTGTCTCCTCCGTAGCTTCGCCACTCCCCATCTTGAGCGCCCCGTTGGCCCAAGGCAGGTGAGGCCGGCAAGGCCATACCCAGCACTCCCATCCACAGAATCGATCGTCTCAGAAGTTGTCGCACCATGGTGTGTCCCTGTGGAAGGCGAGCGCCACTTCAGGATCCAGAGGTAGATTGAACTGGTCCCTCCAACGAAACTAAAAACGTGCCTTTGACAGGGCGTCGCCCCACTCCTTCGCGCGAATACCCTGCGCGGTGAAAACGCCGTCTGACGTTCCAGCATACACATTTCACCCATCCGACGAAGTTAGCGTTTAGCTCCACTCGTCAAGAGAGGCGGAAAAGAAGTCGCGCTCACAGTGCATCGCGTAACCGTAGGCCAGAGAGACCTTGTCTGTGCCCTCGGCCAACTGGTCCAGCAACGACTCGAGTTCGGTGGCCAGCGCCTCGAACTCCGCGCTCGAGTAGGTCTCAATCCACTCCCGATAAGGATTGTGGGAGTGGTCCCGCAAGGCCAACTCCTGTCCTAAGTATGCGTAGAGCCGCATGCACGGCGTCATTGCCGCCATGATCTCTCCGACTTCCGTCGTCCACGCGGTTCGAAGTAAGAAATCGGTATAAGCACGGGTGGCTGGGTGGGGTTGGACGTTCCCCAAATCGATTGCCAGACTCTTAGCGTAGCTTTCGTGGAGCTTCAGCTCATCCAGTACGCCGCGCATGAGCCCGTGGAGCCTCTGTACGATCTCCCGTCTCTCTACTGTTCGAACGGCGGCGAGAGCGTAGGCGCTGAAAAAGGCCTGCAGGAAGAAGGCGTCCTGAGCTACATAGTGCTTGAATACCTCGGGATCCAAGTTGCCCTCTCCCAAGCTGCGGACAAACGGATGAGCTAAACATTCTTCGGCTAGTGTCTGGTTGCCCTTCCATAAGGTCGTGTGGAGCGGTTCGGCCGACATGATCGGTTCAGCCTTTGAGTCCGGATTGGGAGGCGCCATGGGTCTTGGAGTCTATTGTGGTCTCTGGCTCTCGTCGAGGCACACTCTAGCTCGCTGCCAAATGTCATCGAAGGCACTCCGGGTCAACTTGCCCGTGAAGGTGTTCTGCTGACTTGGATGGTAGGAGGCTACCATCCGAAGTCTTGGCCCCAGGGTCACCTGTGTACCATGTGCGAAGGGAGGTTTCGGGGAAGGCACGGCAAGCCCACGATCTCGGAGCAATCGCAGAATGTGATCGAACGAGTACCGACCAAGTGACACGATACACCGTAGTTGAGGGAGGAAATGGTCGAGCTCCCGCTCGAGGAAAGGCCGGCAGGAGAGGCGTTCCTCAGGGAGGGGCCGGTTGTGCGGGGGGGCGCAACGGAGCGCTGACGTGACGAACGCGTCGTGGAGCTGGAGGCCGTCGTCGCGCGATGTCGCCTTAAACTGCGAGGCGAACCCGAACCGATGAAGCGCTCCATAGAGCCACTCTCCGGAGCGATCTCCGGTGAACATCCGGCCCGTTCGGTTGGCACCGTGCGCCGCAGGAGCGAGGCCGACGATCAACAGACGCGCCTGTGGATCTCCAAAACCAGGCACAGGACGGCCCCAGTACTCCTCGTCTTTGTATGCCGCTCGCTTTTCGCGTGCGATCTTCTCGCGCCACAGTACCAGCCTTGGGCATATGCGGCACAGGGTGACTTCGGCTTCGAGTTCGGCGAGGCCGCCCAGCTTCGAGTTCGCATCTATCAATGGTCAAATTCCTCAAGCCCGTCACTCATTCGACAGGATTGGCCGAGTGGCGGTCAGGAATCGACGGCCCACGACATCGAGGTCATACTCCCTCGATTTGCGGGCCGCGGCCGATCCCATGCGTGCTCGAGCCTCTTGGTCTGTAAGTAGCTTGGTCAGCGCACCCGCCAGGGCTCGAGCATTGCCGGGAGGAACGAGGAGTCCCGTCTGTTCGTGATCCACGATCTCTGGGACGGCCCCAGCTCGGACCGCTACGGTCGGGAGTCCCGCGGCCATGGCCTCCAGGAAGACAATCCCAAATCCCTCCTGTCGAGACGGAAGGCAGAAGACGTGGGCATTGAAGAACGCTTCCCGGACCTCGTCATCCGCGCTGATCGAACCACGGAAGATGACCGCTCCGTCCAGGTTCAGTCTCCTGGAAAGCTTCCTCAGTCGTGGTAGCTCTGGGCCGCCCCCAATGATAATGAGGAGTGCGTCTGAATGCGCTTTGAGGACTTCCTGCATTGAGCGCAGGAGCGTTTCGGTATCCTTGCGAGGGTACTGGCGGGCCACGGAGAGTATGGTAGGGCGTCCGACTGTCTTCGCGGTGGATAGCACTGCCCTTTTCGCGGCTTGCATCTCTTTCCATGGACGGAGGTCGACCGCCTCGGGAACCACCCGGAGAAGATCGTCGGAAACGTGGTAGCGTTCGCGTGCCACGTCCGCCGAGTACCGACTCGGAACGAGCACGCGGTCGGCGCCGAGTGCGTTTTCACGCTCCAACCAGCCTAACATGGAAAGCCGCAGGTGCTCGTAGGCAGACCGAGAGAAACGCGCCTCGTCCGCCGCTATTCCCTTGAGACAGACGATATAGGGAGATCTTCGATCAGTGGCAGATGCCCAGCGGAATCCGTCCAGGTCGAATCCCACCACGAGGTCATACGAGGCTCTGGACCGCAGGAGATCTGGAAGCTTCAGGTTGAAGGTGAGTCGCCAGGGAAGGGCCCCGGCGCCACGCGAAGGTTGTATAAGATCTACTTCGTGTCCGAGGTTCCGAAGAGCGAGCGTGAGGCTAGAGATTCCCACGGCTGTTCCCGAGCCATCGAAGGCGCTCGGTTTCCAGGAGTTGAGAAACGCGATCCGGAGAGGTTTCTCCATCGGATTCAAGTCCGCCCAGGATGAATCAGGCGTCGGACCATCATTGTGTGTGCCAGCTTCCGTTAGTGAGGTCTTGGTAAAGCATCATTATCTTACCGTTTTCCAGAATGACCTGGTAATAGAGGCGTGAGATAGGCTGCCGCCACCACTCGTCGTCTATTCTCCAGATTTCGTGGATGGAGATCACCTTTCTGCCGCCACGCTGCTGTCCGCTTCCGAACCGGCCCGAGTGACGAACCTCCACAGGATGTCCCTCCCGATCCATCCGTACATGGACAGGGAAAGGAAAACCCAAAGTTTTCAGGCGGATATCGGGGTTCGGTTCGGACTTCATCGATGCCCATCAGACTCGTGTATAGATTTCCTCGAACCTCAGGGTTCCAGTGCTAGTAGAGCATGACGTCGCTCCGGGATCCGGGACCAGGGGTCCACTTCCACAACCCGACACAGAGGAGAGTAGCCCAGCTTCAGAGTGAGTTCCTGTACTGCTTCCTTTAGAGGCTTGGAGATCTGGCCTGTAGCCAGGGAACCGTCTTCTATAGCTCGGCCCCCCGCTTCAGTTCGTTGGAAGAGGTCGTTCTGAACTGCAGGGGCTCCGAAGTCGAAGAATTCGATGAACAGGGATTTAACCGATCGAGGGGGAGGGGAGAGAGCCACTCTACTGCGCAGGGGGAAGGCCAGGCTCTCTCTCCGGGCCGAAGGCTTTCGAAGGATGACCTCTGCTTCCCAGGAACCCCCTTCTTCCAGATATCCCCCGGCTCGGATTCCTCGGATATTTCGGTCCCGCCGCTCTGGCCGATTCAGCCCTCGCTCCAGAAGCCGATCCAGGCCTCTGTGAAGTGCTTCACGCTCACCCACCGGTGAGGGAAAGTCCAAAGAAACTCGGATGGGTCGAGGGTGGTGTAGGGGACGCACCGGATCGATGCGTTCTCCGAGGGCCAGAGCCCGAGCTTCTCGGCCAGCAGAGCCGAAGTGACGTATGAGATCCGAGGCTGGAAGCTTCCCCAGAGCTCCCAGCGTGCATATGTCCAGCCGTTCCAACCGTTCCAGCATTTCCTTGGGCATCTCCTCTGGGATCGGAAGGGCCGAGATCGGGTGAGGAGCCAGAAAACGATCCAGTTCGCTCTCTTCCACCAGCACAGGGCTTCCCGGGCGAGCTGAGGCGGCAGCGACCCATGCTCCGAAAAGTCCTGGGGCCCTCCCTACCCGAATAGCTGCTACGAGGGGGCGTGGAAGGACCTCCAGAATAGTGTGAAGAACCCGATCCACCTGGGTTTGAGGGGAGCCGTAGAGGCGTCCTAGCCCATCCATACCCACATGGAAAACCCCTTTCCGCTCCACAGTCTGTACGACCGGGCTCACAGTTTCGAGGATCCCCAGGACCTCCTGTGTGGCAACTCCGTAATGCGTGGGATTGGATTCCAGTAGAGTGAGGGAAGGGCAAAGGGAGACAGCTCGGGGCACTCGCATACCTGGACGAACACCTGCCTGGGCCGCCCGCTCCGAAACCTGCCAGATCTCTTTGCGTTCTCTCAGGTCGCCCGGAGTCAAGAGTGCAACCGAGGTCGTGTCCAACTCTGGAGTCCGGACCAATTCGAGCCGAAGCTCGAAGGTGGGGAGCCAAAGACAAAGAGACGTGCGGGAGGAGAGGGTGGACACGACCGGTCAGGATCGAAGAGACGATGGGTACGGGCTATTCTTCAGATAACCGAACAAATACCGAAAACAAAAGATAAGACGGATATCCCAAATAAAACAAGAGTGGGGGTGCTGGTGTCTTGAGTTATTTCATAGGGTCGAAGTTGGTTATACACCCTTTTTCCTCACACAGCATGTGACCTCCGCTGAGCAGCCTATGGATGCGCGTGCTCCCACAGTTGGGGCATAATGGTCGTTTGGGGTGCAATGGGTTTAGGCATTGCGGAGGCGGTGCCATAAGGTTGTGCTTGACCTCTCGGGTTTGGACCCGAGGGTATCCACAGGAGCGGCATGGACGGGGTCGGCGGGTCATTGCTCTCTCAAGGTCAGGAACCAAATGATGACGACTGCTGCAGTGACATGCATCAGCATGAGTACCCCTTACCGCAGAAGGGCTGGTTCCCGATGCTTGCCCGGGATGGCATTCCAATCACGGTAGTCAAGGAGAGGAGAGGTTGGATCTCGTAATGCTCCGGTGACCCGACACAGGGAGGGGTCAGGCTACGGCGAACCGCCTGCCTCTTCAGGCGGCACCCAGCGAACTTCGTCCAACTCAGTCGTTGGACTAATACTTACAAGGACTAAAAGATGCTCTACTCGCATTTCGGCGGGGGCCGTTCTCCATCCCCGAGCTGTCGCTTCTTCATTGTATAGCCGCGCGTTTATGGTGGCCCCTGAGGGAGCCTGGGATTGGATGAGCCGTCCCAATTCCATCGCTTCCTCCCGAGTGACTGCGGGATTCATGGTGATCACGATCTGACCAGCATCGGTCCCAGAGAACTCCACGATCTGATGGGGGGAGTCCTCTCCGAGATCGAGCCAGGGGTGTTCAGGCTCTGACCTTGAGCATCCCATCAAAGCTGCCACCAAGAGGATGGTTGTGCGCTGGATCATCACACCGCTCCGTGCAGGGGGTGTTGTGCCCGCAACCCGGCGGATTCAAGGAGAAAGCCGATCCGCTCTCGAACCGAAGCTTGCAGGGCTTCCTCCGCGGCCTCACCTCGGATCCACTCATCCACGGTCCCTCGAAATGCCCAGGTCACCAGAAAAGCAAGGAGCCCGAAATCGGTCTCGACTAGGGGGACCGATACGGGGAGCGTCTCAGTGAGTCGCGCCTCCACCCAGCTACGAACTCGCTCTTCATCCCTGATCAGACCCTGTGGGACGCTCAGAGGAGTGGGAAGCGCTGAGAGTTGCATCATCAGCGCCTCGGCAAGAACCCGATCCTTTGACAGGTCGTCGGCGAGAGCCTGGCAGAAGCCGAGAATCGCATCGGTGCCGGTGAGGTCACGGTCTCCGACTAGGCTGATCGCCTCTTCCACTATTCGGTGAAATGCTTCTGCAAGGACGTGGTTTTTCGTTGGGAAGTAGTTGAAGAAAGTCCCCTTAGCTACTCCCACCTCCTGTGTAATCTTAGATATCGAAGTACCTCGATACCCCCGTTCCCTGAACTGTGAGACTGCAGCTTGGAAGAGGAGTTCATAAAGATTAAGGGTCGACGCCTGGCTCATATAGACAGCATGACCCGGGTCATGCTCCTGGTCAAGAGTTCCGTTGGTTGGCCGATCAACGAGACGTCGGCGATCCCTGCTGATTCCTTGGTTTGCGAACCAGTCAACACTGTAGTTTTGTGGAGTTTCCAGCCGAGTGAGTTCTTTCGTTTGACCGGCCCGATCGCTCGAACAGAACTCTGGAGGAGCCCCCTTCCACAGGGGGTGGCAGTCTCCATTCACTGAGGTTAGCCCTGTGCAGTCGTCGTGGTGTGGGGCTCCGCCATCCGGGAGGGGTGCCTATCGGATCCGTACTCGGAGTGCTGTCCAATGAGTCGCGAGAGGAGGATGACCGGGATCATCCCGGTCACAATGATCAGTAGGGCAGGGAGCGCCGAGCGGGCCACCTGTTCATCCATCGCGAGTTGGAAGGCGCGGGTGGCGAGGGTGTTGAAGTTGAACGGACGGAGGATCAGCGTGAGAGGAAGCTCCTTCAAGATGTCGACAAAGACGAGAAGTCCTGCCGACAGTAGTGTGCCCCGGAGGAGCGGGACATCAACCTTCAGTAGGGTCTTTAGCGGCGGCACTCCGAGAGACCGAGAGGTTTCGTCCAGATTCCCACAGGTTCTCTCGAATCCGGAATCGAGTGGGTTTAGCGCCACGGCGAGGAACCGAACAACGTAAGCGAAGAGGAGTGCTGCTGCCGTACCGGTGAGGATCAGTCCCACAGAAGCCCCCGAAGCCTCTCGGAAGAGAGCTAGGAGTTGCCGGTCTACCCAGATGAAGGGGATGAGAATCCCAACGGCGATCACCGCTCCGGGGATCGAATACCCAAGTGAAGAGGCTCTTGCTGCCAATTTGAGTGCCGTCGTCGGCGACAGGCGGACTGAGTATACGATCAGAAGGCCTGCCATAACGGTGATGATGGCCGCCGCGATTGCCAAGCCGAAGGAATTTAGGGTCAGAAGCAGGAACTGGCGGTTCACCGCTTCCGGAGCTACCTGGATGCCCCACATGAGAAGCTGCAGAACCGGCAGGATGAACCCGAAGATGACTGGGAGCCCACAGGCGATTACCGTCGCCCAGCGCCACCATCCCCGTAGATCAAAGCGAACGATGGGGCGGTATCGAGCGGTCCCACCGTCGAAGCGAGCGCGTCCCCGATGTACTCTTTCGAGGAGGATCAGAAAGAAGACAAAGAGAAGGAGGCAGCCAGAGAGTCTGATCGCCGCCGCCGGATCTCCAAGAGAGAACCATGCCCTGAAGATTCCCGTAGTGAAGGTCGTGACACCGAAGTAGCGGACGGCGCCATACTCGTTCAGAACCTCCATGAGGACCAAGGTGACGCCTGCGATCAAAGCCGGCCGGGCCATCGGGAGAGCGACTCTCCAGAAGGTCTGCCAGGACGACTTCCCAAGAATCTTAGAGGTCTCCAGAATACTCCCGGACTGTCTCATGAAGGAGGTCCTCGTGATCAAATACACATAAGGATAGAGGGCCAGTGCCAAAATCACTCCAGCCCCAGGAAGTGACATTAGACCAGTGCGAAGTCCCGCGGTCGTAGCTGGGTCGAGAGTGACCTGCAAAACGGTCTGAATCGGGCCCGTGTGTCCGAAAAGCGCCGCGTACGTGTAAGCCATGATGTAGGTGGGGATAGAGAGGGGAAGAATGAGGCCCCACTCGAAGAGACGGCGTCCTGGAAACTCACAGGTTGTGACGAGCCAAGCCGTCGAAATCCCAATGACTAGAGTCAGGGCACCGATTCCCACTACAAGGAGAGAAGAGTGCCAGACGTAGTCCAGGAGCACTGTCGACGCGAGGTGTTGCCAGGTTTCGCTTGGTGGTCCGAACACCCCAACGAAGATCGACATAAGGGGGAACAGTAGGAGAGCAACCACCGCCAGGGTTGAGGCTGTCCAGGGTGTGAGAGAGACGGCCCTGGGCCCCGAAGACCCCAGGATCGCCCGGAGCCGATCGGCGACTGAGTCAGTTGCGGTGTCTACCGCCATCCGGCCCGGTCGAAGATCATCACGGCTTCGGTGTTGAGTTCGCCGAGGCGTCGGAGGTTCAACGTGTCCGCCCGAAAATCGCCCCATTCTTGCAGGGTTGTAGCCCACGGTACGTCGACACGCACTGGGTACTCGAAGATGGTCTCTGCGAACACGCGCTGCGCTTCCGTACCGACCAGGAACTCGATCAATCGGACCGCGTTATCAGGGTTTGGCGAGTGAGCAGTGACACCAGCGCCACTGACGTTAACGTGTGTTCCCCGGTCGTCTTGATTGGGGAAGAAGACTCCTACCTGAGAGGCAAGCTCCCGCGCTGCCCCATCTTGGTCGTTCAGGAGTCGACCCACGTAGTAGGTGTTGACTAACGCGACATCGCCAACGCCCGCCGCGACATCCATGATCTGGTCGGTGTCGTTTCCCTGTGGGGGTCTGGCGAGGTTCTCGACGATTCCCTCAGCCCAGTCCTCGGCGTGTTCGGAGCCATTTGCGGCAATCATCGACGCAAGAAGCGAAAGGTTGTAGATGTTATCGGAACTGCGAACTAGCACTCGTCCCTTCCATTGTGGGCCAGCAAGATCCTCGTAGGTCGATAACTCCATCGGAGTCACATAGTCACGGGCATACGCAAGGATCCTGGCCCGCTGCGTCAGACCGAACCAGTATCCCTCCGGGTCGCGGAGATGATCGGGAATTGCTTCCGAGAGCACGGGGGACCTGACAGGTCGAAGGAGCTCGAGTTCTTTGGCTCGGTGAAGCCGTCCGGCATCGACGGTGATCAAGACGTCCGCAGGTGACACCTCTCCTTCTCGTTCCAGCCGGGTGATCAACTCGTCTGCGGAAGCTGTCACCACCCGAACTTCGATTCCCGTGAGTTCGGAGAACCGGTCGAACAGAAGCTGGTCTGCATCGTAGTGACGGTGACTGTATACGTTCACCACTTCCTCCGGTCCTTCCCGGCATCCTGAAGCAAGCATGGGGAGTGCAATCAGAAGAGGTAGGACCTCAAACTTGAAGGGAATCCTAGAGAGTAGGGGTGGTGGGCTGACCTTCTCGGAGCTCTTCATGATAGTCCACATAGTGAGCGATCGTTCTTGATGAGTTTCGCGCAGGGGCCGCCAAGAGCTAATTAGTCCACGATCTACACTCACGAACAGGTTAATGAGATTGAGAACCAGTTGCAACTAGAGCGGATCCGGCCCTCCCGAGGGTTTGCAAGTCACCCCAGAGTAAGCGGTAGTCCTGTTCCAATGATAATTCCCGCGTGCTCGGATACGAGGAAGACCACCAAGTCGGCGATCTCCGATAGTGGGATCTAGGTTGAGATGTCCCAATCTGGCATCGCATTTCGACACCTTGATGAAAAGGGGAGAACAGTTACAGGAGAGGACGCTGGAAGTGCACTCGAAGTCTCTTGACTATGTTATCGAAGGATCCCCACCCAATCGGAAAAGCCATGTCCTCGAAAGCCCCTTCACCGTAGTTGCATCGGGTTGCCCCGCTGCTCAGGCGTCGACTAAGTTTTAAGGCTTTATCGAGGGACATCCGTGGGTGTACCTGCTCCATTTGATCCTCAAGCGATTGATCGTGATGAGTCTATATAAACATACGCGGATTCCTGACAGTGGGGATCCCATTACAGTAGAAGAAGGAAGCCTGAAGGTACCCAACTGTCCGATCATTCCGTTCATTGAAGGTGATGGGATCGGGCCAGACATCTGGAGGGCGACCCGTGATGTGGCTGATGCCTCAATCCAAAAGGCATATGGTGATCAACGGGCAATCCACTGGATGGAGGTATTTGCGGGTGAAAAAGCGAACGGCCTCACTGGTGAGTGGCTTCCAAAGGAAACCTTTGAGGCCCTTCAAGACTTCAAGGTGGGAATCAAAGGGCCACTGACCACTCCCGTAGGTGGCGGCATCCGGTCTCTGAACGTGACGCTGCGCAAGGTGCTGGATCTCTATTCATGCATTCGACCGGTACGATGGATCGAAGGCGTCCCGTCACCGATGAAGGAGCCTGAACGGCTGGACGTGGTGATCTTTCGTGAGAATACGGAGGACGTGTATGCCGGAATCGAGTGGGAGTCGGGTACTGAGGAGGCTGAGAAGGTCCGTTCGTTCCTCAGCAAAGAGATGGGAGTGAACCTTCGGCAGCAAACCGGGATCGGAATCAAACCCATCTCTTCCTTCGCGACGAAGCGCCACGTCGCTGCAGCGATTCAGTACGCGCTCGAGCGGGGACGGTCCGCTGTGACGCTCGTTCACAAGGGCAACATCATGAAGTTTACTGAGGGAGCGTTCTCAGACTGGGGATACGAGGTCGCGCAAGAGCGATTCCCGGAGCAAACGATTCCGGAATCAAGAATCTGGGAAGGAGACGAGGTCGGGGGTCGGATTGTGATCGGAGACCGGATTGCGGATGCGATGTTCCAGCAGGTAGTTCTGAGGCCGGAAGAGTACGACATCCTAGCTACCCCCAATCTCAATGGCGATTATCTCTCCGATGCCTGTGCCGCACAGGTTGGTGGCTTGGGGATGGCACCGGGGGCAAATGTGGGTGATGAGGTGGCACTTTTCGAGGCGACCCACGGGACCGCGCCTAAGTATGCAGGCCAGAACAAGGTGAATCCAGGGTCACTGATTCTCTCAGCAGTGATGATGCTCCAATACCTGGGCTGGGGCGAGGCAGCTACCCTCATCGAGAAGGGTCTGGAGGGGGCCGTTGGCGCGAAGACGGTGACGTACGATCTAGAGCGCCAAATGGAGGGCGCCACAAAGGTGAGCACTTCACAGTTCGGTGAGGAAATCATCCGGCACATGTAGGAGGCTTCCGAACATGCAGGTACGACTCTCGCAGGACGATCCTCTCTTGAGTGAAACGCCTCTATTGGCGCTCGCGGTGTTCGAGGATGAGATCGAGTTCGGAGAGCAGGTCGAGCGAGCCGATACACTTCTCAACGGTGCGTTTGTCCGCGCCCGGGAAGAGGGAGACTTTCGAGGCAAGGAGCAGGACTTCGCCCTCTTCTACACTTCGAAGGCCGGCCCTGGCCCTCGGCGGGTGCTCTTCGTAGGTGCAGGACCTCGATCGGAGGGAGACGCCGAAGGTGTCCGCAAGTTCGCCGCCCGTGCTGTTCGTAAGGCCGAATCGCTATATGTGAGCCGTCTCGCTCTGCATCTCTCTGCAGATTTTGGTGTGAGAACGGGAGAGGCCGCAAAGGCCGCCGCGGAGGGAGGCTCCCTTGCAGCTTGGGACTTCAGAGAGCTGAAGTCGACATCTGACGATGCCAATGGTCCTGAGGGAGCAGCTAAGGCGGGGACATCGATTGAGGAGCCCAAGCCGCTCGTTGAGGAGCTTGTCGTGTTTGTCGAGGGGGATCCTCTGGAGGCAGAGGAGGGCCTTCGAATCGGATCGGCATTCGCGGAAGGAGAGAGGCTGGCAAGGGATCTCCAATGGCGCCCCGGCAATCTCGCCACTCCGACTCATCTGGGAGAGGTCGCCATCGCACTCGCTGAGGAGTACGGTTTCGCGTCACATATCCTCGGACCCACTGAGTTGGCCGCCGAAGGGATGGAAGCCATCCTGGCCGTCTCGGCTGGATCGGAGGAGGAGCCGCGATTGATCGTGCTGGATCATTGCGGTGGGAAAGAGGACTCCCCAAGGCTCGCCCTGGTGGGCAAGGGGTTGACCTTCGATGCGGGGGGAATCTCCATCAAGCCGGCCGGAGGGATGGAGGACATGAAGTACGATATGTCCGGCGGTGCTGCTGCACTCGGCGCCATGAAGGCGATCGGCGAACTTGAGCTGGCGGCAAATGTGGTGGCCGTGGTTCCCTCTTCGGAAAATCTGCTCTCCGGGAGGGCAACGAAACCAGGAGACGTGATCAAGACGCGGGGCGGCAAGACGGTGGAAGTGATCAATACGGATGCCGAAGGGCGGCTCATTTTGGCTGATGCCCTGTCCTATGTGGTGGACCACTACGCGCCAGCCGCAGTGGTCGACTGTGCGACGCTGACCGGGGCCTGTGTGATCGCGCTAGGTCATCACGCCGCGGCCGTTCTGGGAAACGACGATGACCTGGTCTTGCAGCTGCGAATGGCCGGGGATCGTGCTGCAGAGCGATGCTGGCCGCTTCCGCTCTGGGACCCCTATAAGAAGCAGATCCAGAGCTCGATTGCCGATCTCAAGAATGTGGGAGGCCGGCCGGCCGGCACGATCACGGCTGCCCTGTTCCTCTCCGAGTTCGTAGGGGATACCCGGTGGGCGCACTTGGACATTGCGGGCACTGCATATGGCGAGCCCACGGCACCATATCACCGAAAGGGTGGTTTCGGATTTCCCACACGGTTGTTACTAGAGTGGGTCTTGGATCGCTCCGAGTGACCCGAAGCTCAGCAGCCCGCAGAGGTTGTGAGCCACGCGCAGCTCCTCGCAAGAGTTCGACGCGCATCCGGAACCTCCTGCTCGTCCTGCTCCCCTTCCTTCCCGCCTGGGTCACCCCCTCCCGAGCTGCATTCTCGATCCCTGAGGTAGGCTCTGCCCGAATCCAGATTTTGCAGGATACGATTGACTTCGCGGTACCTCCCGATGGAGTCGCGGGACCCACTCCAACAGTGCCGGATACGCTGCAGGTAACGGCAGACTCGGTGTCGGCGTCTCCTGATTCTCTGGCCGCAGAGGAATTCGTTCCGCGCAATCTCGCATCACGACCGATGCTGGTCCGGGCCACCTGGAGTACTGGAATCTGGGAGTGGGACAGGGAGGCCCTGCAGAGCTCTCGAGCTCTGACCGTCCTGGAACTCCTCGAAGAGATAACCGGCGTGATTCCTCTGCGCGGGGGCGACCATGGCCAACCGGCCACAGCGACTGCGTTCGGGGGTGGGGCCGGCCGGATCCGTGTGTACTTCGATGGTGTCGAGATGCCTCCACTCGATGGAGGGGTAGTTGATCTGTCGCGGATAGGACTTGCAGGCCTTGATCAAGTTCGCGTGGAACGAAGCCCGGGAGAACTTCGCGTCGAGCTTTTCCCATTCCAGTTCTCTGACTCCCGGCCGTATTCCTTCCTCGAAGTGGGCACTGGAGACCTCGACACGAACGTATTCCGAGGGGTGTTCGCACATCCAAATGCGCTAGGTGGAAACATCGCGGTTTCCCTCGACCGAATCGATACTCAGGGGCCCCGGCGGTTGGAAACCGGTACTTCGGCTGGAATACAGGTGCGTCACGCAGTCTTCCTGGGTGAGAAGTTGGGATTGGCGTGGGAACTCCGCAGGATGACGTCCCGTAGACCAGAAGGCATATGGGAGCCGTCGAGCGTCCAGCGGACGGACTGGGGTATGAGAGGTCATTACGAGTGGGCCCCCTGGCTCCAAGTGGGGGCGTTCCTTCAACGATCGTCCCTTGGAGCGAAGACAAGCGATAACACTGGTTCGGTCGAGGAGCCCCTCGTGAACCGAGAGCCCAGGACTCAACTGGGGGTACACTTCTCCATCGTCCGGGGAGACTGGTGGGCCAACGTGGAGACCCGGCAGCAGGGGGGGCCGGGATGGCCATCCTCCGGCCAGACGATCCGTGGTGGGGGAACCCTTGTGGGAGTTGGTGGGGCTATCGCATCTGTCGAGAGTCAGAGCTGGGAGGACGGCCAGCGTGGAGTAACCGTCCATGGGCGGATCTGGACACGCCCGTTGTTCGGATTATCTCTGTTCGGTGAAGTGCAGAATGGGAGCTTGGGCATTCCATTTTGGGTTCCCCCTGAAATGGCCCAGGATTCCCTTGGAGGTTCTGGGGCTTTTCAGGAGATTCCACCGGTTGGCGTCCTGTTCTCCCAGCGAATGGGAGTCCGGGCGGGACTTGAATACCGGCGGGGGGAGGTCTTCGTCGGGGCGGCGCTTCTTTCCATCGAGTCCGATTCTCTCCGACCGGTCGGACTTCCCACTGATCGGGGGGGGCTTTCGACTGTTGGTGGGAGCCGAAGCGGCTTCGAGCTTGCGGCGGATCTCCCGCTGGGTTGGGCGATGAGTGGTCTGTCGCTGCGCGGAAGTACTCAGTTCTGGGATCAGAACGAAGCTTGGCGCTATCTACCCGAACGGATCTACCAGGCCCGGCTTTCGTCCCACAACGTCTTCCTTGATAGCGAGAATCTAGAACTCTGGATCGATCTCGGGGTCAGGGGCCGGGATTCGATGCAGGTTCCTCCTAAGGTTCAGGGTGGTCTGCAGGCGGTACCCTTCCAGCAGAGCTGGTTCGGTCGGTTCCAGGTCAGAGTGTCCTCCATCAGGCTGTTTCTGCTCTGGGACAACCTCACCCTTCGGGAAGCAAATCAGGACTATCCTGGGCGCGTTCTTCCTCAAACCAGGGCTATGTACGGGATTCGTTGGACATTGTGGAACTGACCGGGGTGTCCAGTTACGTTCCTCCTCGTCTTCTGGAACAGTGGGATATCCTAGACAGGCTGATTGTGAATGGCGACCGCATCTATTCGGAGCATGACTGGGTACGGGGAGTCGGAGCGAGATCTAGAGCCCGGGCAGCTGCGGGTTGAGGTCCGAACCGTGAACAATCGGTACTTGAATGTCCAGTTTCGGGCCCCGCCGGGGCTTGAACGATATCAGCGCCGGCTGGAACGCTCCCTGAAGGATCACTTCGCACGTGGTCGGGTGACCGTCAACGTAGTCCTTGATCGCGGACGTTCAGCGGGTGAAGCTCTCCCCGTTCGGGTCAACTCCGGGCGGGCAAGATCATATGTCGAGGGTCTCCGTGCCCTCCAAAAAGAACTGGATCTCGACGGTCGAATCGATATCGGAGTCCTCTCACAATATCGGGGTCTCTTCGAGGAAGTTGATCCGGAAGTGGAGATCCAAAATCTGCATGAGGATGTCCTTCTTGAAGTGATGACCGAGGCGGCAAGAAACGCGGTCGCCGCCCGAGAGGAGGAGGGTGACTTCCTCCGAAATGATCTTTCTGCCCGACTGGATGTGATGCAGGCAGAGGTTGAGAGGGTGAAACTCAGGGCACCTGAGCGCCTGATCGATGAAAGAGATCGGCTCCGCGAGGCCGTCCGTGGACTCCTGGATGGAGAAGTTCCGATCGACGAGGAACGCATCGCTCGGGAGATTGTGCACCTCGCGGAGCGATGGGATATTCATGAAGAAGTCGTACGCTTTCAGTCTCACATGGAGATGTTTCGGTCGGCGCTTCAGAGGGGGGATTCCGGAGGCGTGGGAAAGCGGCTCGGATTCATTGTACAGGAGCTTCTTAGGGAGGCCAACACGATCGGCTCCAAGGCCAATGATGCAGAGATTAGCCGGAGAGTGGTGGCGTTGAAGGAAGAGATCGAGCGGCTCAGGGAACAAGTAGAGAACATCGAATGAGCAGCGGTTTCCGGCACCGACCGTTTCCCGTGGTCTTGTCGGCACCCAGCGGTACCGGTAAGACCACGATCGCTCGTGAGCTAGTATCACGGTTCTCTGACTTTGCCTTCTCGGTGTCTGTGACCACGAGGGCTCCGAGGCCGGAGGAACGACAAGGCAGGGATTACGAGTTTGTCCCCAGAGCGGCGTTTCAGGGGATGATCGAGAAGGGTGAACTGGCTGAGTGGGCTGAGGTGCATGGAAATCTCTACGGTACCCCGAAGAAGCTTCTGGAAGACGCAGGGGGCACCGGTCACTATTCTGTCCTTGATATCGATGTTAAGGGCGCACGGCAGATTCGAGCGAGCATCCCGCAGGCCGTGTTGATCTTTGTGTGTCCTCCGACGGCAGAGGATTTGCGGGGGCGGCTGGCTTCGCGTGGCACTGAGGATTTGGAGGAAGTGAGAAGACGTCTCCGCGTGGCGCGAGAAGAGCTGGGAGAGGCGGTAAACTTCGACTATGTGGTCGTCAATGACGATCTGAATCTGGCCGTTGAGCGGATCCGCACAGTCGTGGAGGCTGAGACCCGTTCGCCCTCGAGGTTGCTCGGCTTTGCTGAAGAGGTTTCCCGGATCCGGGGAGAGATTGATGAGATGTTGGCTCGGGAGGGAGCCGGAGAGCCGACCGGAGGGTAACAGAGTCCTAGACCTAAATATTTAACTGCGCCGGGGGTTTTACCCGTCGCCTAAACCCGAGGAATGACCAACGTGCAAGTCTTCACTCCTTCGCAACTGGCTGAGAACACAGGAAGCAAGTACCTGGGTGTCTTGGTCTCAGCCAAGTACGCGCGTGAGTTGAACTCCCTCCCCCGTGATCTGAAGCCGCTCGGGGAGGAGGAGAAGCAGGAGCCGCGCAAGCAGACCTAAGAGGAGCCGCCGCAGCA
>CAZJIM010000011.1:29005-44056 GCA_964546115.1 uncultured Gemmatimonadaceae bacterium
CTTGAGGCACTGGCCTCCGGGCAGATCGAATTCCGCCTGGTAGGACGCCGCACGGTCGAAGGGTAGTGGAGTGCTCGACCGGTCCCTGACCCCTCGGCCCCCTTGGGTAGGGCGTCGAGTAGTCCTCGCGGTGACAGGAGGAATCTCGGCATACAAGGCCGTCCAGTTAGCGCGTGACCTTACGCGCCTGGGCTCCCTCGTCGACACTATCCTGACTCGTGCGGCGGAGGCGTTCGTCACCCCTTTGATCTTTAAGGGCGTCACGGGTCGAGAGGTGCACACGAACCTCCTCTCGGTGGAGGGTGCGGCCCTCCACATTAAGCTTGGAGTCGAAGCCGATGTGGTCGTGGTTGCTCCAGCTACTGCAGACTTGATCGCCCGAGCAGCACAGGGTCGCGCTAGTGATCTCCTCACGGCGATGCTGTTGTCCACACGGTCTCCCGTGGTCATGGCTCCGGCGATGAACGATCGGATGTATTCCCATCCACAGACGAAGAAAAATCTGGACCATTGTCGGGAAGTGCTGGGCTACGAAATTGCCGGTCCCACCACCGGTCCGCTTGCCGTGGGGGAGGGCGATGGCCCAGGGAGGATGCTCGAACCGGACCAGATTTGCGAGTATGTCGGGCGAGCAATTGGAGTCGATAACGCTTTCGAGGGCCGTAATGTTCTAGTCACGGCAGGTCCCACACGAGAGCCGGTTGATCCGGTTAGGTTCATCGCAAATCGCTCTTCGGGAAGAATGGGATTTGCTCTAGCCAGGGAGGCGTGGCTTCAAGGAGCGAATGTGACCTTGGTTACGGGCCCGTCCACGCTCCCGGTTCCGGTGGGTGTGTCGACGCGTTCGGTGGAGACCGCGAACGAGATGCTCGAGGAGGTCCGCGAGGCCATCCCTAACGCCGACTTCCTCTTCTTCTCTGCAGCCGTGTCCGACTTCAGGCCCCGCCAGTTCCGAGACGAGAAGGTTAAGCGAACTGACGTGAGCGATGGCTTAGCGCTGGATTTTGTCGAGAATCCAGACATTGCGCTGGAAACCCGTCGACTACGTCGGGCCAATGCGGTGGCAATCGGCTTTGCGTTGGAAACAGAAGATCTGAGGTCTGGTGCGGCCAAGAAGCTGAAAGATAAGGATTTTGACCTCGTCGTTGCCAACAATCCGCGGGAAGAGGGGGCGGGATTCGATGTGCCCACCAATCTAGTCACGCTCCTCTGGAAGGGAGGGCAGGAGGAATCGCTCCCCTTACAGTCGAAGGAGAATCTTGCTCGGGAGATCCTTGATCGGGTAAGGTCCTGGACGCCGGAAGGCTAGCGAGTTCATGCCTCCCCCATCGGATGCTTCGGAACTCGCTCGCTTCGTCCGTCAGCGCCGAGAATTGGGTGTGGAGGACTGGATCCTCGAAGAGCTGTCAACTCCGGAGGCCCTGAGGGCAGTAAGAGGAGTTTCCGGGGGCCCTGGAACCGTTCCGGGCGACACGGGATCTCTGGATCCTAGGTACTTTCCACTCGCCGTCCAACAGCCTGCGGGGCCAGCTCAAACTGCGGGAATCCCGGATGGGTATGAGGAGCTCAGAGCAGCGGCTCTCGGATGCACTCGGTGCCGCCTCGCGATGGAGAGGAATGAAGTAGTCTTCTCCGATGGGAACCCGGATGGGCGGGTCATGGTCGTCGGAGAAGCCCCCGGCGCAAATGAGGATAGGACGGGACTTCCCTTCGTTGGAGCTGCCGGTAAGATGCTGGATCTCCTTCTGGCCACGATCAATCTGTCCAGGGAGGAGTCGGTCTATATCTGTAACGTGATCAAGTGTCGCCCTCCTGGAAACCGGAACCCCCGTCCAGACGAGATCGCTGCGTGTGCACCGTTTCTCCGTCAACAGATCATGCTCGTTCAGCCCGAAGTGATTCTTGCGGTGGGCGCCTTCGCGGCACAGCTGCTGTCTGGACAAGAGCAGCCCCTGGGAAAGCTGCGCGGGGAGGTGTATGCTTATGAGGGGACTCCTTTGGTCGTGACATACCATCCGGCTGCACTCTTGAGAAACCCGGGCTGGACACGCTCGACCTGGGAAGATCTACAACTCCTTCTTGAGGTATTAGATGATTGTTAATCATTTATATGACAGTTACTTAACTATATAAATATGTATATTAGCATGAAGTATCTATGTCATCTCTGACCACGAGTCCCGAGGGTCGAGCGAGTTCTCGCTACGATCGAGATCCTCCGTTCTCGATAGAAGCGGAGGTCTCGGTTCTCGCTGGCGTTCTCATCGACTCCGAGTCCATCGTCAGGCTCGAAGATTCAGTAGATGACTCGATGTTCTTCCGGGAGGCTCATCGTGTCCTTTTCCGTGCGATGCGACACCTCCAAGAGAAGAGGACAGCGATTGATGTCGTAACGGTCGGAGATCATCTCAAGAGCACGGGCGAGCTGGAGCGCATGGGCGGGATGGAGTACCTGGCAGAACTCCTGGACATGGTCCCTACTGCAGCCAACATCCAGTACCATGCCCGCATCATTCGGGATAAGGCACTCCTTCGGAGGCTCATCGACGCTTCGAGTCGGACGATCCAGGATGTGTACGAACCAGAGGGCCGGTCAGTCGATGAAGTCGTGGACGAAGCGGAGGCCAGAATCTTCCAGGTGGCCGAGAGCCATGATCGGGCCGGATTCGTCTGGATCAAGGACCTGTTGTGGGAGGCGTTCGAGAACATCGAGAAGCTACAAGAAAGCAAAGGAGGACTGACAGGGGTAGCCTCCGGCTTTCAGCGCTTCGATCATATGACCACGGGGCTCCAGAATGGGGACCTGGTCATCGTCGCGGCGCGGCCGGCGATGGGAAAGACCTCCTGGGTCCTGAACGTGGCACAGAACGCCGCGATCGACCACCAGGTCCCCGTGGCGCTCTTTTCCCTCGAGATGTCCAAGGAGCAGCTGGTCTATCGTCTCCTCTGCTCTGAAGCTAGAGTTGACTCCCAGCGGCTACGGACCGGCCGTCTCTCACCTTCCGACTACCAACGGATCGCAAAAGCAGGAGCCAAGCTCAACACGGCTCCTATTTGGATCGATGACTCTCCGGGCGCGACTGTTCTGGAGATGCGAGCGAAGGCGCGTCGGCTCAAGGCGGAGGGGGGGCTTGGACTCCTCGTGATCGATTACCTTCAGCTCATGGCGGGAACTGGTCGGCTTGAGAGTCGTCAGCAGGAGGTGAGCCAGATCTCCCGGGGGTTGAAGGCTCTGGCTCGTGAGCTTGAGGTTCCCGTGATCGCCGTTTCTCAGCTCTCCAGAGGCCCGGAGTTACGCACCAACCACCGGCCCCAGCTGTCAGATCTCCGAGATTCAGGCTCGATTGAGCAGGATGCCGATTTAGTAATGTTTCTGTACCGGCCCGAATATTATAGTTCGTCAGGTCTGGACGAGGATGGAAGCTCGCTGGAGGGAAAGGCCGAATTGATTCTGAGTAAGCAGAGAAATGGCCCAACCGGGAGCTTGGACCTCTACTTCCACAAGCAGCACACGCGGTTCGATGAGGTCACGACTCAGCACGATGAAGCTAGGGCCGCGAGCACCACGGGAGTTCCACAGTCGGGTGACTCGTCTTTCTGAGCAGCTCTCCCTCGGGGTTGCGATACCCGCGGCGGGATCCGGAACCAGGATGGGAGGCAGGCGAAAGGCCTTCGTGACTCTTGGAGGAATCCCGCTCCTGCGGCACGCACTTGGCCCCTTCCTAGAGCACCCTTCTGTTCAGTCGGTTGTCGTCGCGCTTGCGCCCGAGGACGCTGACGATCCACCCACCTGGCTGCGAAACCTGGATCCTCGGCTACGGGTCGTGCCCGGGGGAGAGACTCGTCTCCATTCTGTTCAAGCCGCACTTGAAGCACTGGAGCCCACCGTGACCTGGGTGCTCGTCCATGACGCTGCACGCCCGTTGGTAACGCGAGACATCATTGATCGGTGTGTTGAAGCTGTGGAGCATGGTGAAGGTGTGGTCGCGGGGTGGCCGGTTGCCGACACGTTGAAGGAAGTTGGTGTGGATCGTAGAGTCGTCGCTTCTCCAGACCGTTCCAGGCTCTGGAGTGCTCAGACACCACAGGTCTTCCCACGGCAACAGCTTACCGAGGCATACCGGCAGGCTGTACAAGATGGAGCCTCTGTCACTGATGATGCGGAAGTCTACTGCCGATGGGGGGGGACGGTGCGGATGGTAAAAGGATCTCCGTGGAACCTAAAGGTCACCTACTCGGAAGATTTGGCAGTGGCCGAGCACCTTCGCGCATGGGTGCACGAACTCAAGTGCGGCGGTTAATTCCCTTGCAGATCTCTACGGCCAATCCTGATAACCTTGTGGAACTCGAACGGATGGCCCGGCACCTAGAGCTTGGGGGACTGCTCGGCTATCCTACGGAAACTGTCTACGGCCTGGGAGCTGTGGCCCTTCCGGGGGGCATCGAAGCTCTGCTCGCCCTGAAAGGGAGAGGGGACGATAAGCCCTTTCTTGTCCTTCTCCCGAACGCCGGGGGGGAGGCAATGGATGGGCTGGAATGGAGTCTCCTCGCCCGAACCCTGGCCGAGCGCCATTGGCCGGGCCCTCTTACGCTAGTTCTTTCGGACATCGCAGGCCGATATCCAAAGGGCGTCCGGAATCCCTGGGGGGGGGTAGCGGTTCGCGTGAGCAGTAACCCCTTCGTCAAGGCGCTTATGCAGTTCTGGAGGAAGCCTCTCCTGTCGACCAGTGCGAACATGCCGGGTGAGGATCCAGCCCGAACGCTAGACGAGGTGAAGCTAGCGGTGGAGGGACGTCCGGGTCTCGATCGCCTCTGGATTGCAGACGGGGGGCCACTTGCTGCGTCCGAGCCAAGCACGATCGTCGACTGCACTGCGTCTGTACCGAAGTTGGTTCGGAAGGGCAAGATTCCCTTCGAACGTCTTGTGGAGGTAGAGAGTGAACTCTGTGACTGAGGGCGAACGAGACTCGGGGCAGAGCGGAGCTAAGCCTCGCGCGGAGAAGGAGTCCGGGTCTGCCTTCCACCTGCTCTTCGTATGTACGGGGAACACCTGTCGTAGCCCGATGGCTCTCGGGCTGGCGCTTCGCACCCTACAGAATTGGAGGTGGAAAAGCGTCGAGGTGAAGTCGGCGGGGGTCGCTGCCATTTCGGGAAGTGAGGCTAGTCCCGGGGCTCTCCGGACCGCGAAGCGCCATGGAATCGACCTCACCCCCCATCGGAGCGCGCAGCTCAGTGTCGATCTTGTCCAGTGGGCAGATCTGATTCTAACCATGTCAGAAGGACACCTCGTCAAGGTTGAAGCCTTAGGGGGTGTCCTAAAGGTGGCGTTGATCACCCAGTTCATCGAGGATCCGGAGGAGTCATCCGAGCCCTCCTTAGAAGGTGTCTTGGATCCGATCGGTGGAGAGGACTCCATCTACGAAGAGACATTTGAGCAGTTGAGGGTTCTGGTTGAGCGGGCTCTCGAGCGCCTGAACCTGGCCCGATTGTGATGATTCAAGCGTCGACAAAGCTTTTCGCGGTCTTGGGGGAAGCCGTGACACACTCCCTCTCCCCGAGAGTCCAGAACTCGGCGTTCCAAGAGGTGGGCGTTGACGGGGTGTATGTGGCACTGGGATGCACATCAGGTGAACTCGGGGGGTTGATCCGAGGGATCGCTTGTGCGGGAGGGGGAGGAAACGTGACTCTGCCCTACAAAGAGGCGGCGGCGGCGATCGTTGACGAGCCGAGCGAACTGGTTGTTCAAACGGGGGCGTGTAACACCTTTTGGTTTGCGAAAGGGCGAGTACACGGCGAGAACACCGATGTGGCTGGGTTTCGGGGTGCTGTTGAATCTCTCCTTGGGCGGACGCCGGTCGGATCCAGTGTGTTGCTGCTTGGTGCTGGTGGGGCGGCTCGGGCAGCACTCGTCGGGCTAATCAGGGATAACGTCGGATCGGTTTCCATCTGGAACCGAACTGAGGAGCGAGCGGAACGACTGGCTTCGGATTTGGGACAGGATCGAACCCGAGTGATTCACTCAGAAGAAGAACTCGGCGGACAGGTGTTCGATCTGATCGTCAATTCCACTTCTCTAGGGATGGCCACGGACGATCCGTTGCCGTTGGATCTGAGCCAGGCACAGCGTCCGGGGGCAATCCTGGACCTAGTCTACCGTCCGGACGAAACGGCTCTTGTACGAGAGGCTAGGAAGCTGGAGATTCCGGCAGCCGATGGGGGCGAGATGCTAGTGCGCCAAGGGGCTAAGGCGTTTGAGCAGTGGTGGGATCGGCCGGCACCCCTCGCGGTGATGATGGAAGCGCTCAAGCAGTTTCGGAGCGAGATGTTGGGGGGGACTAAACAAGATGAAAAAGGAGATCAGTAGATGTCGATTCGCGTAGCCATTAACGGCTTCGGTCGCATCGGCCGCCTTGTTCTGAGGGCCGCGAAGCAGTCGCGGTCAAGTGGCCTGGACTTCGTCGCGGTAAACGACCTTACCAGCAACCAAACGCTGGCACACCTTCTGAAGTACGATTCTGTCCACGGCAGCTATCCCGGTGAAGTGGTGGCGACGCCGGATGGCCTTCGGGTAGACGCTGACGAAATACAGGTCTTGAGCGAGACGAACCCGAACGAACTACCCTGGGGGGATCTCGGCGTCGACATTGTTGTCGAGGCCACAGGTCGCTTCACAAACCGAGACGATGCGGTCAAACATTTGGCCGCAGGCGCGCGGAAGGTGATCATCTCGGCTCCTGCCAAGAACGAGGACATAACTGTGGTTCTAGGGGTCAACGAGCGACGGTATGATCCCGAGGCGCATGACGTGATATCTAATGCATCCTGCACCACGAACTGCTTGGCTCCGGTCGTCAAGGTGATTCTCGAACATTTCGGACTCGTGCGCGGTTCGATGACAACCGTTCATGCGTATACCAACGATCAAACTGCGATTGATGCACCCCATAAAGACTTGAGGCGTGCACGAGCGGCTGCAGTGTCGATGATCCCTACGACGACCGGGGCAGCGCGTGCGACATCGCTTGTCCTTCCGCAGGTCGAGGGGAAGCTGGACGGGATGGCGATACGGGTTCCCACGCCAAACGTATCGTTGATTGACTTGACTGCTCAGGTGGCACGGGACACGACCGTGGAAGAGGTCAACCGTACCTTCGTGGAGGCGGCGGAAGGTGACCTGAAGGGCATCCTTGGAGTCTCGCCGGATCCACTCGTATCCGTTGACTTCACCGGGAACCCCTTTTCCTCGATAGTGGATCTTGGATCTACTTTTGTGATCGACGGTCGGCTCGTAAAGGTGCTTTCCTGGTATGACAACGAGTGGGGCTATTCATGTCGTGTGCTGGACCTGGTTCAGTATGTCGGGGCACGGTTGCCCTTGCCCAAGCCGGGGTAGGGTCGGAGTGTCACGCGTTAAGACGCTCTCGGACCTGGGCCCCCGAGAACTCCAGGGTCGGCCTGTTCTGGTCCGAACCGATTACAACATCCCGATGGGCCCGCAGGGAATGGGAGTGGACCTAAGCCGGATTGATGCCACGCTCCCATCTCTTAAGGCACTACGCGAGGCTGGTGCCAAAATCGTCCTCGTCTCACATTTTGGTCGACCTGACGGAATCTGTGATCCCTCTACCTCCCTTGGTCCCGTCGCCCAACTTCTCTCGGGCCGATTGGGGACGACCGTGTCCCTCATAGAGGCGGACCCCGGAAGTGCCGAAACACGCAAAGCTATCGAGATGACCTCACCGGGTGATGTTGTGATGCTCGAGAACATCCGGTTTCACGTAGGTGAGACCAAGAATGACCCCCAGCTGAGCGAGGTACTCGGTGCTCTTGCCGACGGATTCGTCAGCGATGCGTTCGGGGTGGCTCACAGGGCACACGCGTCCAACCTTGGGGCCGCTCGCGAGATCCTGAAGCGAGGAGGCCCAGCTGTGGCTGGATTCCTGATGGCCCGTGAGCTTCACTTCCTGAGCGAGTCGCTTAGAGACCCTGCGCGTCCTTTCGTCGCGGTCATGGGCGGAGTGAAAATATCGGGAAAGCTCCAACTGATCCGGTCGATCCTTTCACGGGTGGATCGCCTCCTCGTGGGAGGAGCAATGGCCAACACCTTCCTGAGGGCGCTGGGGATGGCCACAGGCAAGTCGCTGGTGGAGGAGGCGCTGGTCCCGATGGCCAGGGATCTGTTAGAGGAGGCTGGAGACAAACTACTTCTCCCTGTAGACTTAATGGTCGCGAGCGAACTCGGTCCAACGTCTCGACCCGTCAAAGTGGATAGGGCTGAAATCAGGAGTGATCAACGCGTCGGCGATATCGGGCCTCGCTCTCGGGCACTCTTCGCGCGCGAGCTTTTGGGGGCAGCGACAGTACTTTGGAATGGGCCCATGGGGGTGTTCGAACTCGAGCCGTTCTCTCAGGGCACCTTTTACGTGGCTGAGGTTCTCGCGGACGCTTCAGATCGAGGCACGGTTGTCGTGGTCGGAGGGGGTGACTCAGCTGCGGCTGCTCACGCCGCCGGGGTGGCCGGAAGGATGACACACGTCTCGACGGGGGGCGGTGCGTCTCTGGCCCTCCTCGCTGGAACTGAGCTACCTGGTGTTGCCGTTCTCGAGACTGTGGGAGAATAGGAAGATGGGGATCTACCGAAGGTGGGTGTCCCAATGAAGGTGATCGTTGCCGGGAACTGGAAGATGAACCACGGTCCGCGGGAGACGCGCAGATTTTTCGAGCGATTCCGGCCGGTGGTGGACCTAGAGAGGGTGAGGCTTCTCCTATTCCCTCCGGCGATCTCCCTTGCGGATGCCAAGGACGCTCTTGGTGAGGAATCTCCTGTTGGGTTAGGTGTGCAGAACCTTCACTGGGAAATTTCGGGAGCGTTGACTGGAGAAGTGTCAGCCAAGATGGCAGCCGAGGCGGGAGCCCGATTTGCCCTCATAGGACACTCAGAGCGCCGCCACCTTTTTGGTGAAACCGACTCAGAGACGGCCCTGAAAGTGGTGGCCGCCAAGCGAGCTGGAGTGATGCCACTTCTCTGCGTAGGGGAAACGCTGGAGCAGCGAAGGGAGGGTCGGCTTGAGGAAGTGGTGACCCGCCAGCTGGATGCTGTGCTGTGCTCCGAGGCCGGAGTACACCTCAGGAAGAAGTCGACCGATCCGGGTGAGATAATACTTGCGTACGAGCCGGTGTGGGCCATTGGTACGGGTCAGACGGCGAACCCACAGGATGCGGCAGATGCCCACGGACTTCTGCGGGATCGAGTGTCGGCAACTATGGGGGCCACGTTCGCTCAAGCCGTTCCGATCCTCTATGGAGGATCTGTGAGCCCGGAGAACACGGGGGGTCTGCTCGCAGCTTCCGACGTCGACGGCGTGCTGGTGGGTGGGGCCTCCCTTGATCCGGAATCCTTCGCCCGGATCGCCTCGGCGGCTTGTTGACACTCTAGGTCGGCAGGGCGACCTTCTCTTGCTCACTGAGCACCCGAAAACACTACTGGTCCATGTACGGATTCCTACTCGCCGTTCTTCTCCTTGATGGGCTCTTCCTTACGGTTGTCATTCTCCTCCAGTCTGGAAAAGGCGGAGGGCTGGCAGCCATGGGCGGAGGTGGGACCGCTAACGAAGGTCTCCTGGGTGGGCGGCAAGCCACGACCTTCCTGACCCGAGCGAGTTGGACCGCTGGTGGCATCTTCATGGTCCTTTCTCTAACGTTGGCGATTCTCTCCTCGAGGTCACAGGAACCGAGTTCGATCCTCCAACAGGATCTTCAGCCGTCCACTGCCCCAGTACCCCTCCTTCCCGGGGCTAATAACCCCGCGGCGACGCCTCTAGTGCCCGAGGCAGGGACGCCGAACGACGCAGCCCCGGAGCCGTTGCCGGACCCATGACCCAGCGGTCGTAGAGACTACGGAGAGACAAAACGTGGCGCGTATCGAAGTCCCCATGCCGCAAATGGGCGAGTCCATCGCGGAAGGTACGGTCTCTAAATGGCTGAAGAAGGTTGGCGATCCCGTAGAGCGGGATGAGCCTATTCTGGAGATTTCCACCGATAAGGTTGATACCGAGATCCCAGCTCCCCAAGGTGGGATTCTGACAGAGGTTTTGGTCGGAGAGGGGGAGACAGTGGAGGTCGGTACCATCGTCGGCTACATCGACAGTGAGGGTGTGGGGAGCGGGGCAGGGACTACGCCGGAGGTTAGGAGGGCGGCGGGCGATTCGATTCGGGAAAGCACCGCTCCCGGATCTTCTGAGAACATCGAAGGGGACGAGAGTCTGGAACCTCTGCCCACCACTGGTTCTCCGGCCCCAGCGGTTAAGCGAGTTAAGGAATCGACTGCAGAGGAGCGGCTCCGGAAGCGATCGACTCCGATCGTTAGGCGTATGGCGAAAGAGCATGGAGTCGACCTAGCTGAACTAGAGGGATATGGGAGCGGACCCGGCGGTCGCGTGACAAAGCAGGATTTGCTCAAATATGTTGGTGGTGGCGAGGGGAAGGGCGGACAGCCCGTCCCTGGGGTAGACTCTTCCGACACAGAATCCCCTAGCTCTAGCCTTCCTCAGAAAGAGCCGTTAGTGGCTCCACCCACGGGGTCTCCCACGCCGGCTATAGCCGGCAAACTCTCAGAACTGTGGAAGGCTTTCTACGGACAGGTACAGCATCAGGAGTTCCCGGTGCGAGAAGGCGATAAAGTCGAAACGATGGACAGGGTCCGTCGCCTTACCGCAGAGCACATGGTGTTAGCCAAGCGGATCGCGCCCCACGTCCATTCGTTAATCGAAATTGACTTTTCCCAGCTGGACCGGATCCGCCAGGAGAACCAACAGCGCTGGAGTGAACAGGGGGTCCGGGTCAGCCTTACAGCCTTCGTCGCGTGGGCGGTTTCTCGCGCTCTCCTCGAGTTCCCCATGTTGAACGCTACGGCTTCGGGTAACAACGTGATCTATAGGGGAAATGTGAACCTGGGGATCGCGGTGGACTTGGACCCGGGTCTGATTGTTCCGGTCATCTGCGACTCGGATGACCTTCTTTTGGTGGAGATCTCGGAGAAGATCGCGGACCTTGCGGCGAGGGCGCGCACCCGCCAGTTGCAGCCGGATGAGATTCAGGATGGGACTTTTACCATTACGAACCCCGGGATCCTGGGCACCCTTTCTGGAATGCCGATTATCCCGAAAGGGACTTCGGGAATCCTCGCAATGGGAGCGGTCGAGAAAAAAGTGGTAGCGATTTCAGAACCCGATACAGGGGTCGATTCAATCGAAGTCCGGAAGCGGTCTATTTTCACGCTGGGGTACGACCACCGGATCGTGGATGGGGCGGATGCAACTCGGTTTCTTGCGCGCCTCAAGCAGCTTCTGGAGGAGTTTCCGGACGACACCCATTAGGCCGATGGAGAGGTGCAGGGGGTCACGCGGAGGGGTCTTGGGAGGCTCAGCCCAGGAAGCACGGCGACCCCAGTGCTGAAACATCGGGGAGGAGTTCTGAAGCCGACGGACCTGAGAACGGTGGAGGTCCGGTGCCTGGGGTCTGTCCCGTACCACCGGGGTGCTGATTTGCAGCGGGATCTGGTCGCAAGCCGGCGGCAAGGTCTGCTGGCGGACCAACTCCTCCTCCTCGAACATCCCCATGTGATCACCATGGGTTCGGCGTCAGACCCCGGACATGTCCTCGCCGGCCCTGAACTAAGGAATGCTTTAGGGATTGATCTGGTCGATTCGGGGCGGGGAGGGGATGTCACCTACCATGGCCCCGGGCAGCTCGTGGGCTATCCAATTCTCGATTTAAACCCTGACCGAAAGGACATTCACCGGTACCTGCGCGACCTGGAGGAGGTGCTTATCCAAGTGGTTCGGGGGTTTGGGATCGGTGGTGTTCGAATTGCAGGGAACACGGGGGTGTGGACGGAGGGGGGAAAGATAGCGGCGATCGGGGTGCGGGTATCGTCCGGCTGGATCACCTCCCACGGGTTTGCCCTCAACGTGAACACTGATCTGACCTACTTCGACACCATTGTCCCATGTGGGCTCAACGATAAGAGGGTGACCTCTCTCGAGCACCTTCTGCAGCGCAGTGTAGGGATGAATGAGGTCATCGGGCAGACTGTGGAAGCCTTTGGAAGGGTCTTCAAGTGCCCCGTTCGAAGGGTCAGCGGGCTACCCTGATTCGCTCTTCGTTCCATCTGCTACCACACCAGGTGGGTCAAATTCGGAGAAGTCCAGGTACCGTGTCCTCTCGTCCCGTTCTTCCTGTAGCCACTTTTCGAATGCCGACTTCTGGAAGCCGCCCGAGCTGTCCTGACCCCTGGCTGCCCTCACAGCTAGATTGTCTGCATATTCGTTCCTCGGGTGCCCGACATGTCCTCTAACCCAGGCCCATTTGATCGAGTGGCGGGCGGCTTCGCTATCAAGCTCCTTCCACAGCCTGAGGTTCTCGATCGCCCCTCCTTTTCGCTTCCATCCCCGTTCTTTCCACTTCGGAAGCCACTCGGTCATACCTTTCACTAGGTACTGGGAGTCGGAGACGAATCGCACGCGACAGGGTCGGGCGAGTCCTCGGATTCCCTCGATGGCACTCCGTATCGCCATGCGGTTGTTAGTCGTATCGCTCTCCGAAATCCAGTAGTCACAGCGGATCCATCGGTTCCCGGTCCAGAACTCCACCAGGCCAGCGGCACCCCCGGGGTTCGCCCGGGCCATGAACTGGTTTCCGAGGCACGACTCATCGGCGTGAATCATCACCTCGAAGAGGGCATTCGAAGGAAGGAATTCTTCCGATCGTTTACTCATGCGTTCAGGAAGAGGAAGGGGGCCCACCATCAAGCCAAACAGGGTTACGAAGGTAGGAGACCTCGGGGAGGAGTGGAAGGGTCCTGTCCTCTCATGCGTAGAGCAAGCACGCTGCGGCAGGGCGAGTCCGAGTCGTACCTTGACGACCTGGGACCCGACTCTACATTGCGGGTTGGGGAGGCAGTAGAGTTGCTGTGGCGGCACCCGAGCCGGGGAGAGTTGACCTGTGATTGAGACCGACAAGTATGTCCCGACTTACTTGTTGCTGGAAGATGGTCGCCGCTTCGAGGGGTTCTCACTAGGGGCTGAAGGGTCCTGTTTCGGTGAAGTGGTCTTCAATACCGCGATGACGGGATACCAGGAGGTTCTCACCGATCCTTCCTATGCGGGCCAGCTGGTTGCCATGACGTACCCACTGATCGGCAACTATGGAGTGAACGATGAGGACACGGAATCTTCCAGGCCGAGAGTGGCGGGTTTCATCGTACGCGAGTCTGCCCGTCGCGCATCATCTTGGCGGGCTCAAGGCGGTCTGTCGGAGTATCTCGCCACGCACGCAGTAGTGGGGATCACGGGAGTGGACACCAGGGCCCTGACTCGGCACATCCGCGAATACGGGGCGATGCGCGGAGGGATCGCCCCCGCCACCCTGGTGGAGGCTGATTTTCTGGATCAAATCAGAGAGCAACCGAGGATGCAGGGGCTAGATCTCGCCTCAGGGGTGTCCACGAGCGAGCCGTATGTTGTTCCTGCGCGTGGCGAGGAACAGTTCCACGTTCTTTCGTACGACTTCGGCCTGAAGGCTAATTCTCCCAAGATTCTATCTGAACACGGGTGCCGGGTGACTGTGATTCCCGCTCACACCACGGCCCTGGAAATCCTAGCCGAAGCACCGGACGGGTTGTTCGTATCGAATGGTCCAGGAGATCCATCTGCTGTCCAGAAGGCCGCGAAAGAGATCCTAGCGGTGTCTGAGGAAGGCGTCCCGGTGTTTGGGATTTGCCTGGGACATCAGTTGATCGCTCAGGCCTTCGGTGCACGGACCTTTAAGCTTCCCTTTGGCCACCACGGGGTGAACCATCCCGTTCGGGCGCTTGATCGAAATCAAGTCGAAATCACATCTCAAAACCACGGTTTCGCAGTAGAGGTTGACGAGGATGGGTCGATCCCGGGAGCTCCTGACCTTCGCGTTACCCATTTAAACCTGTACGACGGAACGCTTGAGGGTTTCAAGCACACCAGCCGTCCGGTTTTCTCCGTTCAGTATCATCCCGAGTCTGCTCCGGGACCCCACGATTCGAGATATCTCTTTGAGCAATTCATTGAGCTCATGGAGGACCGGTCAGAAAAGAGCTAACGCGGGTCCAGGTCCAGTGGCATGCCTTTCTTCACAGCTTGTGGACTAGGATTAACGATCCTGTTTGCACGCTGTTGCCCTACCGCTTTCCGGTCGGCTTGAATGGCTGTATGTTATTGCGGTGCTTGGAGAACGCGGCTGATTTAGCTCTGGTGTGTCATTAGGAGGAACACATGACGAAAGCGGATCTTGTCGAGCAAGTAGCAGAGGCCATCGGTCCCGGAGTTACGAAAAGAGATTGCGCGCTGATTGTAGACGGTTTCCTGGGCGCCGTGAAGAAGGCGCTCGCAACAGGACAGAACATCGAGATCCGTGGATTCGGCACCTTCAAAGTCCGACACCGGAAGTCCAGGAAGGCCCGGAATCCTCGGACTGGTGAAACTGTCCAGGTTCCGGCGCGAAGTGTTCCCGTCTTCAAGCCTTCCAAACAACTTCGGAACCGGGTAGGGGCTCAATAAATCGGTAGCCAGAGGGGTCTGAGGCCTCTGGGCGTGCAGGGTTTGCCGTGAGGTGGAGGCCCCCGCTTCCTCAGGGGCCCGTGTTTAACGGGTGCCCCCGGTTTCGCATCTAACCTTCGGTGACGATCCGAGACCAGTATTTGGAGCTGGGGGATGCCGCTCTTCTCGCCCTCGCTCGTGGGGGTGACTCTAGAGCCCTGTCATGTCTTGTAAAACGATACCAAGGAGTTGTTTACAGATTTCTGCTAAGCTTCCTGAAGGATGAGGACCAGGCGGCCGATACAGCGCAAGAGACCTTCCTCAAGGTGCTGGGCAGATTGGATGGGTTTCGGGGGGACTCGTCGTTTCAAACTTGGCTGTTGGCGATTGCCAGGAATGAAGCCCTGGGGCTTATCCGTTCCTGGGGAAGGCGTAAAGAGGAGGCATTGGAGCAGATTGAGTTCGTTCCAGATGATGCGGA
>CAZJIM010000011.1:44066-47651 GCA_964546115.1 uncultured Gemmatimonadaceae bacterium
TGATGTCACGGTTAGGGCTGAAGAGGTCCGGCGGGTCAGGGTGGCCCTCGAGAGACTTCCCGAGAAACAGCGACTAAGCGTATCGTTGAGGTTGTTCGACGAGCTGAGCTTCAAGGAGATCGGAGAGATCATCGGTTCTACGGAGGGGGCGGTGCGAGTGAACTACCACTACGGAATCGGTCGGTTACGGGAATGGCTTGATGAACACGGAGAATAGGGAGATGGAAGAGCACAAAGGACCAACCCAGTCTGGGTTTAGTCCGTGCGCTGAAATAAGGGACCTCCTTCCGCTTTCAGGCTTGGGCTTCCGGGGGGATAGTGATCGACCAGACATCAAGGCACATCTACGGAGCTGTGCTGCGTGTCGAGCTGAGGCCCAGTTTGTGGCGCGGCTGGGCGAGCTCCGTCCGGAGCCGCCGCGTTTCATTCTTCAGGGAGTACTGGACGGCGCCGTAGGGAGCGATTGGGTGCGCCGACCTCGTTGGCGGAGTCTCTCCGCCGCAGCGGTGGCAATCCTCGCACTCGGTATGGGGCTTTTCTGGAATCCGGAACCGACGGCCGACCCCTTGTGGACGCTTGCCTTGGAGCCGGAACCGACGACCTGGTATAGTGACGAGTGGATTATCGCTGGCGGACTCGTTCCCCAGGCTCTCTCAGACGACGTGCTCAGAGCTCTCCTCCAAGAGATGAATCAATGATCCGATCTATCACGATCGCGCTTATGTTATCGGCGTCGTTCACCCTTCACTACGATCAAGGCGTGGCCCAGGTTAGAGGCCGGGGGTCACAATTGCCTCGACAGGAGATGGAACGGCGTATCCAGCAGCGCTTCCAGGAGCGACTGACCAGGGCACTGCAGCTCAACGAAGAGCAGAGAGAGGTCTTGTTTGACGTGTTTGGCGCGTTCGGTGAAGAGAGGGCCGAACTCCTACCTCGCAGACGGGAGTTTGAGAGACAGAGTCGTCAGCTGATGACGGGCGATGGGTCGGAGGATCGTGCTATGGAGCTACTCTTGGAACTTCGAGAGATCAGACAACAAGAGGCAGCTTTGCGGATTGATGAGGAAGATCGCCTCCTAGAGGCGCTTGCCCCGTCGCAGGTTCTTCAGCTTCAGAATTTGAGGGACCAGTTTGGGGATCAGATCCGACGGCTTGGCTCGCCTAACGGGCCGAATGGTCCGGGACCGAGGCGGCGGGACCCAGCCGGTCCGCGGAGGCCGCCGCGCCGCTGATACTTCGGCCTGTCATTCTTCTTGGTTTGAGTCCCAACTGTCCCCCAGCAGGCAGGGTCGAGAACCCCCCGAAAAATAAGGCCTGGACCGGCCGTTTTCGCCGTTGACACCTCCCCGGGCCCCCGGGTAGTTTCTGGCGGACTTTTTTCAAGACCCACTGTCTGAAGAGGCTGGGATGAGGAAGATTACCGTCGTCGGCGCTGGGAACGTTGGATCGACCTGTGCGCAGAGGTTGGCTGAACTGGAAGTAGCCCGAGAAGTCGTCCTGGTAGACGTAGTAGAGGGGATCCCACAAGGAAAGGGGTTGGACCAGTGGGAGAGTGCTCCGGTGGAGGGGTTTGACTCTCGCGTGACGGGATCGACGGACTACGCCTCTGCAGAGGGATCGGATCTCTTCATCGTGACCGCGGGGGTTGCGAGGAAGCCGGGAATGAGCCGGGACGATCTACTGAAGACGAACGCAGCAATCGTCCACTCGGTCTCTTCTGAGATAGCACGCGTCGCGCCCGATTCCATCGTGATCGTGGTGTCGAACCCACTCGACGTAATGGCTTATGTCGCGATGACAACCACTGGCTTCCCAAGGGAGCGGGTTCTGGGGATGGCGGGCGTCTTGGACACAGCGCGATTCCGGTCCTTCATCGCGTTGGAACTCGATGTGAGCGTCGAGGACATCCAGGCGCTTGTACTAGGAGGCCACGGTGACACGATGGTGCCCTTGGTGAACTACACTACTGTTAGTGGGATCCCGCTTAGCCAGCTCTTATCGATGGATCGTATCGAAGCCCTCATTGACCGGACGCGGAAGGGCGGTGCGGAGATCGTGAGCTATTTGAAGACCGGTAGCGCCTACTATGCCCCCTCCTCCGCTGCGGTTCAGATGGCGGAGACGATCGCGAGGGACAAGAACCGCATCCTCCCGTGTGCAGTATACCTCGAGGGGGAATACGGGCAGGAGGGGATTTTCCTCGGCGTTCCCTGCAAGCTTGGCGAGGGGGGACTGAAAGGCATCATCGAGGTCGAGCTTTCCGAGAAGGAGAGGTTGGATCTCGCAAGCAGCGCGGAGTCCGTCCGGTCTACCATGGCTGCCTTGGACTGAAACCCTAACCGATCCGGCCGGATCTCTGATCGGCAGAGCAAAGGCCACGGTCCGGCTACAGCTTCGGTAAGGTTACCCCCACCTGATTCTGATACTTACCCTTTCGGTCTGCGTATGCGGTCTCCGGCTCCTCATCGCCCTGGAAGAAGATAAGCTGAGCAATCCCCTCGTTCGCGTAGATCTTGGCGGGGAGTGGTGTCGTGTTCGAGATTTCCAGCGTCAGGAAGCCCTGCCAGGTGGGCTCCAGTGGCGTGACGTTAACGATGATTCCACAGCGTGCGTACGTACTCTTTCCGACGCAAAGAACCAGCGTGTCCCGTGGGATGCGGAAGAACTCGACGGTGCGGGCGAGTGCGAATGAGTTCGGTGGAATGATACAATTCTCCCCATTCACGTCCACAAAGGAACGTCCGTCAAACTCCTTGGGGTCGACGACAACGTTGTGCACATTCGTGAAGACCTTGAACTCGGGAGCTACGCGAATGTCGTATCCGTAGGACGATACCCCGTAGGAGATGGTCCTGCCGCGAACCTGATCCGATTCGAAAGGTTCGATCATCCGGTGCTCTTTGGCCATTCTCCGGATCCAGCGGTCGTTTCGGATCGACATTGATTCCCGCGTACGAAGCAGATGAATACCGACGGCGCGGCGAGTTTAGTCACCTTCCTCGGGATGTAACACGCCGAGAAGCCTACTGCGGCGCCGGGAGTATAGGACGGTGGAACACACCTACGAAAGGGGCCGATCGGAAGCACTTGGTACGAGCAAGTCGGATAGGACGATTACTTGGGCTTCCAGAGTACCGAAATCTCTTGAACAATGGGGACAATGGCCCCGTTCTCGGGTTGACACTCATTCCAGTGCTCGGGTAAATTTCTGCCATCATTAAGTGAATGATTTCACAAAGTCTTCCAACGGATCGTCATGGCGCCTAGCTATCTGCCGATCCTGATCCTTCTGGGCGTGTCAGTGCTGAATGCGGTTGGTATGTTAGCAGCATCCCACATCCTGAATCCGCGCCGTGTCACGCCGGAGAAGGAAATGCCCTATGAGTCGGGGATGATCCCGCTCGGCGACACACGGGGCCGGTTCTCGGTCAAGTTTTACATGGTCGCTATCAGTTTCATCATCTTCGATCTTGAGGCCATCTTCCTCATCCCTTGGGCCGTGGAGATGCGGAGCCTGGGTTGGGCGGGATTCTTGGCGATCTCCATCTTTACTGCGGTGCTCGTAGTCGGCCTGATCTATGAGTGG
>CAZJIM010000012.1:0-11989 GCA_964546115.1 uncultured Gemmatimonadaceae bacterium
GAGCGCTGCGTTCGGGTCGCAGAGGTCCCCGGTTCGAATCCGGGCGCCCCGATTAACTTGGAACATTTTGCGTGGGGGATTGGACTATGTCCTCGGAGGCGTAGTCTAATTGGTAAGGCACCGCACTCGAAATGCGGCGGGCTAATCACCCTTGGGGGTTCGAGTCCCCCCGCCTCCGTCCTATAACGACAGGCTTTCTGTCCCATTCAGCCCTCGGCATTGCCGAGGGCTTTCTGATGGAGTGTTGAGAGGAGAGCACAGAGTGCGCATTGCGGTCATGGGCAGTGGGGGAGTGGGCGGCTACTTCGGTGGGCGGCTGGCAATGGCGGGGCATGATGTCTGCTTCATCGCTCGTGGGGAACACCTGCGTGCAATCCGTCAGAATGGTCTGCAGGTGGAAAGCATCAACGGGGATTTCGTGGTTTTCCCAGCAGAGGCCAAGGATGACCTGGAGAACGTCGGAACGGTGGAATTGGCAATTGTTTCAGTGAAGACCTGGCAACTGTCCGAAGCGGCTCAGCAGATGCGCCCCCTGGTTGGCCCCGAGACGATTGTTCTTCCCCTTTTGAACGGGGTAGAAGCCGCTGATGAACTCGCCAAAGTGCTCCCGCCCGCGCAGATCATTGGCGGCCTGTGTCGGATAATTGCCTATGTGGAGGCACCGGGTCGGATCCGGCACAGTGGCATGGAACCATCCCTGGTTTTCGGAGAACTGGACAGCCGCCTCAGCGAGCGGGTAAAGACGCTGAAAGACGCCTTGGGCCGGGCCGGAATACAGGCCGAGATCGCTTCGGATGTTCGGGCTGCACTATGGAGAAAGTTCATGCTGATCTCCACTTGGGGTGGAATCGGCGCGATTACCCATGCGCCTATTGGAGTCTGGCGTAACATCACCGGAACAAGGGCCATGGCTGAGGCCTCCTTGCGGGAGACACTTGCGGTTGCTCGAGAGCACGGGGTGGCCCTGAGCGGTGAAGTGGTAGCCGACAGCATGACGTTCTTCGACGAGCTTGCTCCGGATGGCACCACTTCTATGCAACGGGATATCCAGGAGGGTAGGCCTTCTGAGCTGGAGTCACAGAGTGGAGCAGTGGTGAGGCTGGGGTCCGAAGCTGGCGTGCCCACTCCCACGCACAGCTTTTTCTACTACGGTCTCATTCCTCGAGAGAGAATGGCTCGAAGCGAAGGGTCGATATGAGCAGGATGGTGAAGGATGACCTCCAGTACGGGGCTGTGGAGAGTAGTCAGCCAAGTACTGTAAGTTCCTCCCTTCCCTCCGAATTCCGGGCTAGAATTTTACTGGCCTCCGGGTCTAGGGATACAAAGACATAAATGCACCGAGGTCTGCAGCGGAGAATGGGGAGGCTTCTCTGATGTCATCCCAGGCCTCAAGCTGTTCGCGAAAGCGCATGAAGTAAGCGACAAAGTCACCACCATACTGGAACGAGTACATAATATCTGCGAAAGCACTGGTATGAGGGAGACCAAACGCATGGCCTAGCTCATGAACACAGGTCAAATAGACAACCGTATCCCTGAAAAGAGGATCTAGCCCGGCTCTTCGTGCCATGTCTAGCCCAAGACCATCGGTATCCGGACGCACAAACACGTCGGCAGCGAGTCTGCCCTCCACCAGTCGTCTTCGCATCTGACCGTATAGACCCGTTCCCGCGGGCATCCAATAGATGCGAATGGTTGCAGACGCTTCAGGGCCCGGCACCATGGACACGGGGGGATTGGCCTGCCTCCCCCACGCCTCTAGCGCCCATTCGGCTAGGGTGCGATCTCCCTCCTGGAACCCCGATTCGGCTGAGCCTTCCGCAATGAAGTACGTGATGGACTCTGAAAGGTCCAACTGCCAGACGCCCTGCTGGGAGTAGGCTGAGATCGGGGCGTTGAGGGTTCCGTACCCAATTGTGAGTGCCGCAACCCAGAGAAAGCGTAGTCTAGCCATATGACCCGAACGTCTGTTGCTACGCCTTCCACTGCAAGATCTTCCTGGCGTGATGTCCATCACCCGGCCGGCTTTCTTGTCCTTGGATTGGATCCCATGTCAGACACAGTTTTCGTCTCCCCTGGTAGTGAGGGGCTATGAGGGATCCCCCCGATGCAATCGCCTGCCTGAACGCTACCGTCGGGAGCCGGTAGAGGGAGAAAGTGTCCACTCCTAGTCAGAATTCCTATTCCTGCCGATCAACCCACGGCGGGCCGATTATCAATGACGGGTCTGCATCAGGCTTGGGCACAAACTTCTGGGTCCGCCCATACTGATTGTCTCCGCCATAAAGATTACCGTCGGAGTCGACCGAAAACGTATGCACTTCGAGGTAGCCGTCCGGTAAGTCGTTTGGCACGTTCCATGTGTAGAGCTGATTTCCTTCAAAATCCAGCTTGATGAATCGGAGTGGTCCGAGGTCGGTCATCCATAGATGTTCGTCGTTAACAATGATGTCCAGAGGCAGGGTAAAACCTGACCAAACGTCAACAAACTCGACTCTTGCCGGATCATCTGTGGTCCTGAATACATTGATTCGACCACCTGAGCGATCCAAGGCAAAGATTAGACCTTGGGGTCCGATGCCTATGGCGTGAATACCGTTGAATTGACCGGGCCCTTCACCGAAGCCGCCAAACTCTGAGATGTAATTCCCTTCGCTATCCAGAATAATCACGCGATGATTGTCCAGGCCGTCTGCTACCAGGATTCTGCCGTCCGGCAGAAACGCCACGTCCTGCGGGCGAGCGAAATGAGTCTCGTCGTTGCCCGGGACGTTTTTCTCGCCCAGGGTCTTTAGTAGTTCACTTCCATCGTTGGAGAACACATAGATTTGATGAAAGGTCTCGTTAATGACCCACACACGACGTTCAGGGTCGTAGGGACTGATGCGCAGTCTGTGGGGTCCAGGTCCATCCGATCCTTCACACAGGTAATCCCACTGGTTCCAGAGTTCGAGAAGATTTCCCTCACCATCCACGGTGTAGATGCAGTTTCGCCAAATGCGGAAATCGGTGTCGCGCAGCACGTTGATCCCAACAGAACCGGCATATCCCGCAAATTCCGGTGGAATAGGGGAGGGCAATATGGTTTCTCCACGCTGGGCAATAAAAATGCGATCTGGTGATTCCACAAACACTCCCGAGTTGCCACCGAACGCATAACCCTCTTCGGCAAAGGGATCATGCCAGCCTGAGATAACGTTGTAGGGGCTGGGTCCAACTGGACCGGGTTCTACATCTTGAGCAAGCAGTGTCGCTGCTTGTCCAACCAGCATCAATATTGCCATCGATTTCACGAAGTTTCTTATCATCGTAGTCATCACGTTGTTCTGTGGGGGATCAATTCTAGCGTTTATCTCTGTCTCTATTTCTTACATTCAATTCGTCGCGCATGCAAACGCGACTCAGTGTAGCCATTGGGTTTGCTGTTTGCCATGAACCACGGATCACGGGACACCTAGAAAGCGATGGGGTCCCCAGCTTCAGTCCGGTGAAGGAGGAGCGAAATGTATTCAGAGGGCCAAATATATAAGTAGGTTAGTCTTCCACCTCTCGGAGCGATAACTTGCTGGTTCCAACCGGGAGGACCCATGAGATACAGAGTGCGAGTTCAACCTCAGTTGTTTGCCCTCACCTTCCTGCTCGCTGTGTCCGGAGCATCCGCATCCGGCCAGGGCATTGGTGGGGTGCCAGGGCTACCACCGCCGGACTTGGAGGTGGTGCTCCGTACTGCCGAGGTTCCTGGGATTCGCGTCCTGCCGATTGCCAGCGGACTCTCCCATCCGTGGGGGATGGCTTTTAGAGGTAACGGCGACATCCTGGTGACGGAACGTGACAAGGGCACGCTGCGAGTGATCCGAGACGGCCAACTCGTAAGGCAAGAGATTCCAGGTGTGCCGGAGGTCTTCTCCGCTTCTCCCCGCGCCGGGCTTATGGACATTGCCCTACACCCAGACGATGACGGCATTGTCTTCTTGAGCTATTCCAAGCTGATAGAGCGTGATGGGATATCGGGTGTGACGATCGCACTGGCCCGAGGTCGCCTCAAGGGAGGAGAGCTCACCGATGTACATGACATCTTCGTTGCGGCGGGGTTGGATCGTGGCATCGGCGGCTCCAGGCTCCTGTTTGCTGAGGATGGGACGCTATTCATGACCGTTGGTGGCTCTTTCGTATTCGCTGGGACAGGAGAGTATGCCCAGGATCCGAAGAGCCACTTTGGCAAGCTATTACGGCTGAACGACGACGGCACCGCGGCCGTTGACAACCCGTTCGTTGGCGACCCCGATTATCTGCCTGAGATCTACTCCATCGGGCACCGAAACCAACTCGGTCTTACCCTTAATCCGGAGACCGGTGATCTGTGGGCGACCGAGAATGGGCCGCAGGGTGGTGATGAGGCCAACATCATCATGCCGGGACGAAACTATGGCTGGCCACTTGCTTCCTACAGCCGTGAGTACACCGGTGCGCCGGTGACAAAGACGCCGTGGCTGGCGGAGTTTGAGAGCCCTGAGATCCTCTGGTGGCCATCGATCGCACCGTCCGGGATGACCTTCTATACCGGCGACCGTTTTCCGCGGTGGCGGGGCAACCTTTTTATCGGCTCTATGATGGTGGGCCGTATGCGGCACACCGGGCACCTGGAAAGAATAGTGTTCAACGAAAAGGGCCAAGAAATGGGTCGTGAGTGGTTACTCGCAGAGCTCAAACAGCGGATCCGAGATGTCCGTCAAGGTCCTGACGGGTACCTGTATGTCCTGACTGAAGAGGACGACGCGGTACTGCTTAGAATTGAGCCAGCGGGACCATGAGAAGTCTCTACGATAATCCCCCACGGAAGCTCGTCTGCGAGATCCGCTACCGTAATCTCCTACAGATGCTGGGAATCTACGTGGTCGGCGGCTGGATCGTCGTGGCCGCTGGGTGTACCAATCTTGAACCGGTCACTAGCCGGGAGGCTGATGTGACCATTGAAGCCGATTATTTCGTACCGTCTCGCCCAGAGACCATATCCTGGGGCTGGTATCCACTCGAAAAAGAACCCGTCCTGACCATCCAGTCCGGGCAGACCGTTCGTATCAACACGCTTACCCATGCCGGGGCCACACAGAGTGAGGATCCGGTGGCTTACCTCACAGCTATGGGCGTTGCACGTGAGGAGATCCTCCAGGACGTATTGGACTTTTGGGCATCGAGGGAAGGCCGGGAACGTCAAGGTCGAAGTGGCCACGTGATCACGGGGCCGATCTACATAGAAGGGGCCGGCCCGGGAGATATCCTGGAAGTGCAGATCCTCGAATTAGAACCACGGGTGCCGTGGGGAATCAACAATACGAGTTCGACCGGCGGCGTCTTCGCTACTGACTATCCCGGCGCTCGCCCAGACGACCCGCTGCTGGATATTCCACCCGGAACACGCCACTTGATTCGAACGGGTGAGGTGGACGGTCGCCAAATTGCGTTCTTCGCCCCCAACATCGAGGTGCCGCTGGCCCCATTTATGGGAATCCTGGCAATCGCGCCCGCCAATCCGACCGTGGGTCAACCCGGCGTGACAGTACCCGGGGTCCAAGGATCAAGGCCTCCGGGTCCTTTCGGTGGGAACCTAGATGTGAAAGATCTGAAAGCTGGAACCAGGATCTACCTCCCCGTCTTTCATCGTGGGGCGCTCTTCTACACGGGCGACCCACACAGCGCTCAGGGTGATGGGGAGGTGAGTGGCACAGCAATTGAACAGTCGCTGACCGGAGTATTCCGATTTGTCGTGCACAAGGGTGAAACGATTTCAGGCCCTCGTGGTGAGACGGAAACCCACTACCTGATCATGGGGATCGACCTAGATTTGGACCGAGCCATGAGGAATGCGACCTGGCATGTCGTGGACTTCCTCGTGAAAGAGAAGGGGCTGACTCCGGCCGAGGCACTCTCGCTCGCTAGTATCGCCGTGGATTTTCGCGTCGCAGAGGTTGTAGATCTCACGCAGGTCGTTGTGGGCTATGTTCCGAAGAGCCTGTTTGTCACGCAGTGACATAGACCTTGCCGTGACTGCCCCCATCACCCAACCGAACGCTATCCTCGATCCACATCTTTCGACTATTCGCCATCGAGCCAATCATGAAATACCCGCAGGTATCTTTATGTCGATTCGTAAGGGGGATATCTCTGGAGCCAAATCCAAGGACATCACCGTCCAGAACTTCTTCGGGGAGTTGAGATGGGCGGTGCCGGAATGAGGTAAGATACTCTTTGCCGCCAGCCCCCGCGGTATGAATAGATCAACACGTACTAATCGGAGATGACAATGTTGAGAATCTTTAGTGTAGTCTCACTGACTTGCCTTTTGCTCGTGCCAAGGGGCCTGGTAGGCGTCCAAGAAGTGCTCCCTCGTGTTTCCCCCACCGCTGTGGGATTGTCTCCGCAAGGTCTGAGCGAAGTCACCGATCTCCTTACCCACTTTGTACAAGAGCAGCAGATTTCGGGTGCGGTCGCTGGTGTGGCCAGGCACGGCCAACTGGCCTTCGTCGAGGCTGTAGGATACCAGGACTTGGAGACGGAGACGGCAATGACCGAGACGTCACTCTTCCGGATCTATTCGATGAGCAAGACCGTTACTGCTACCGCAGTGATGATGCTGTATGAAGAGGGACGCTTCGAACTTGATGACCCCGTGTCAAAGTACCTGCCCGAGTTCGCCGAAGTGAGAGTTGTTCAGGCAGCGGGAGCGCCGGCGCGACCGCCCGTGCGCCCTATTACTGTTCGGGATCTTCTGCTCCACACTTCGGGGCTAAGCCATCGAACGTCAGCACTCTATCAAGAAGCTCGGGTTCGCTCTCGCGCTATCCCGATGTCGAAGTTCATTCAGAACATTGTGGCAGCTCCCCTAATGGAGGATCCCGGGACCGCATACCGGTACAGTGCGGCACCGACCGTGCTTGGGGGGCTCCTCGAGGTCTGGTCGGGCCAGCCACTCGACCAGCTTCTCCAGCAGCGAATTTTCGGGCCACTGGGGATGGCAGACACTGGCTTCTGGGTGGAACCTGAGCGCAGCGATCGATTGACGACGGTCTACCGGAAAACGGACGGGGGGGGACTGACCCCTCATCAGATCGAAGAGGTTCCCTTTACCGAGCGCCCGGAGCTACTTGAGGGCGCAGTGGGGCTTGTTTCGACAGTACCCGACTTCATGAGGTTCAGCCAGATGCTCCTGAACGACGGCGAGTTGGGGGGCGTGCGACTGCTCAAGAAGGAGACGGTTGATATGATCACGTCCAACGGTCTTTCCGATGCCGTACTTGCGCGAAAGGGGAACGGAATCGGATGGGGACTAGCGAATGTAAACGTCGTGCTGGACCCCTCGACGGTCCCGTATCCTACCTCACTTGGCGAATACGAACGGGGTGGTAGCGCGGGTACGAGCAGCTGGATAAACCCTAGCGAAGATTTGGTCATAGTCCTGATGTGGCAGAATTCTCCCTCGAACCCGGACTCGCTCAAACAGCGAGTGAAGACCCTCGTACACGAGTCACTGCTTGATTGACCGATCGGTTGGGTTGGCCCACGAGGAAACCGCCTGACCCAGAATTATCCTGGGGCAAGCGGTTTCGGAGTGAAAGTCGATCACACGACCGAAAAAGCGCCCCTATTTGGAAAGTTGTTGGGGCATTGATGCTTCCCCTGGTCAGCTGAGACCCTAGCTTCAGGTGTATCCATGCACGTCGTCATCGTTCCGGACAAGTTCAAAGGAACACTCACTGCCAAACAGGCTGCCCAGGCGATCGGGCGAGGCTGGAAGCGTGCTCGCCCGGATGACATAGTAGACATGCTTCCCATGAGTGACGGTGGAGATGGTTTTGGCAATGTGATGAGCAGCTTTCTGGGCGCTAAGGTAAGGCGCGTGAAAACCGTGGATGCCGCGCATCGACCATGCCGTGCGCGTTGGTGGTGGGATGCTCATACCAGTACGGCCATCATTGAATCCGCCCAGGTCATTGGATTAGCGATGCTTCCTGCCGGACGCTTCCACCCCTTCGAACTCGATACTAGGGGGCTCGCGAGAGTCTTGGCAGCTGCAGGCCAATTGGAGCCGAGTCGATGCCTCATCGGAATCGGCGGCAGTGCAACCAATGACGGTGGGTTCGGATTGGCTCGTGCACTTGGCTGGCGTTTTTTGACACAAGGAGGTGATGAGGTCCACGCGTGGCCGAATCTTACCTCATGCCGTGAAATCATCCCGCCCTCCCACAACCTGAAACTGGGAAGACTGGTTGCAGCCCTGGATGTTCAAAATCCTCTTCTGGGACCAGAAGGCTGTACCCGAATTTATGGCCCGCAGAAGGGAGTACCACCGGCCGACCAAGCAAGAGCAGAGGCCTCGTTGAATAAGCTTTCCCAGCTGATGAATCGGCAGCATTGTAAGTCATTTGCCACAGTTGCTGGGGCTGGGGCAGCTGGCGGATTGGGGTTCGGGTTGATGGCATTCTTGGACGCCGAACCCGTGATGGGATTTTCGCTTTTCGCACAGGAGGCTGAGTTACGAAGGAGAGTTCGAGACGCGGAACTGGTGATTACGGGTGAGGGCGGCCTGAATCAGCAATCTCTCATGGGCAAGGGAGTGGGGGAACTCGTGGCTTTCTGTGAAGGCCTGAGAATTCCATGCATCGCGATGTGCGGGAAAGTGGAACTCTCGCAAACGATCCGAGATCGTCTCGTCGGAGTCTACTCAATGTCGACGTTGAGCGAGCCACTTCAGGCACTAAACAGACCCGCATACTGGTTGGCCAAGGTGGCCACGAAAGCCGCATCCGATTTCAGCGCACGGTAATCTGCTTTTAGACACATTTTACCCGTGGAAATGCCGAGGGCTTTTTCAAACGGTGTTGTGTTGTAAGACGTAATAGAGTTGGAAGAGGCACCAATAGTGATTCGGTCACCCTCTTGTCGGCCTAGCGTTCGGTTTCCCCGTCAAGTCTTACGATGCTCAGGTTGAGATAGACTTCCCTGGTAAGATTCTTGGCGGTCTGTTGTTTGGTCGCTGGAGGATCAGAATACCGCAAGCGGGTTGAGTGGAGACCCTGTACCGCCGGTTACCGGAATCGGACCCGCCGTCAGCATAAACTCCCAGCGGTTCTCAGCGGCCGCTGTTTCCGCCAGTTCCTCGAGGTCCATGTTGTCAAAAATGTTCGAGCCCAGGCCAGCAATCAGAAAAGTATGAACCGGCTGCGTGATGCCCTCCACCATCGACGGCATTACATCGGTTGCTGCGTCGCTTCCTACAAACGCGACATCGCGCTCCCTGATCCAAGGCAGGACAGACGCGTGTAACCCCGCGCTGTTCCCGGACACTTGCCAAGGCCCGAGAGTTTCGCGTCGCGCCCAACGTCCCGTACGTACAAAGATGACGTCGCCGGCCGAGATCGTGACCCCTGCTTCCCGCTCCCCGTCCTCGATATCCTCTACGTAGATCGGTGTCATTGGCTCGAGGTAGGGAACGCCCTTGAGGCGGGGAAAGTCCAGCAGGATACCGCGCGTGACGATGCCACTCTTGAGGTTTTGGATACCAAGCTTGCCGCATCCCTCAGACGTGCTCGCGGACGTGGGAATGTCATTATAGAGTCGGTCGTTGTAGGCAAAGTGACAGAGTGCATCGATATGGCTGACACCGTAGCCATGATAAGTGAATTGATAGGTGTCACTCCGGAGATTCTGGCCCATGATGTGTTCGAACGCGGTGGATGGGTTGTCAGGAGCCTCTTCTGACATTGGATTGTGCGCGAGCGACACGGTTATCCCGCTCCGGACTAGTGCGGCTGCCTGACGGCTCTTGGCCGGGGTAATCAAGTTTAGCGTCCCACGTTCGTCGTCTGGTCCCCAGCGCCCCCAATTCGAGAACTCGCGGAACATTGCGTCGAACTCCTCCAGATTGCGTGGAGCCCGATCCAGGTCCTGAGTTTCGATCCTCACCGCTGCCTCTCCCAGCCCGATCATCATCACCGCTGTAAGTACCGTCACCGATGTCAGCAATCTCAGGATCTTCATTTTCCTCCTAGGGTTGACGAGCGTGTTCGCACCGTGGAGGCAGTACTACGGTCGGCATCATGGTCGCCACAGCTTGCTCGACACGGTGTAATATTGGAAAGTGATCTGTTTTCGACGAAGACGCAGAGCCAGGAAATACGACGGGTGGCTGGAATGGGCATATTTTGCAGAGCCTTGGATGTTGATCGTTCCGATGCACGATTAATGTGCCGACCAAGCACCGAACATGCGAGCCGGAAGGTCTCGTTGAATTTTTCTTTCATGCCTGCTATGCCCTCCTCTGCCCTGACTTGGAATGAGGCGCGTAGTGAAGTGAGGGCAACTTGCGTTCACTGGCGTCCCGTGAAGTCCAGGCGTCATATTGTCGATCTGATCGACAGAAAACTCTCGAGGATCACGGAACGAAGCGGAATTCGCGTCGCCCACGTCCAACCTCGGCGTGAGGGGTAAGATGCAGGTCGGCGACCAAGTCGAGGTCGGGGGTGGAGGCAGGTTCTCGGACAACTCAGGAAGGATTCTCATGAGCGGCAAATCCAAAGGTGGCGAAGTCTCCTGGAGTGAAAAGAAGCAAAACGGCCCGGTCACCCAGGAGGGGTTTCTGGCAGCCATGAGGGCCGTGTTCCTCGTGGCGACCACAGCTTTCGGCGTCCTTCTCGCTGCGACGGTGCCAGCCGTTGCCCAGCATGTCAACGACCGGCCTGGGGCTGAGTCTGGAGAGTGGCACTACATTGGGGGAGATGCCGGGCATACCCGATCCACGCCTCTGAATCAGATAGATGCCTCAAATTTCGCCGAACTCGAGGTAGAGTGGATCTGGAGAGATGCCAGTTTCGGGACGACTCCCCCGCGCTCTACGCCCGTGTACGCGGACGGCAAGCTGTTCACCGTGGCCGGGCCGCGCCGGCACGTCGTGGCGATCGACCCCGCCACGGGAGAGACGCTCTGGACGTTCCGAGAGCCAAACACCTTCCGTTGGGAGTATTCGATGCGAGCGCCCTGGGGGAAGGGGGTAGCATACGCAGACGTGGACGGCAGGGGAGTCGTCTACATTACGACCCCGGCCTTCTTCCTTTATGCTCTCGACGCTGAGGCCGGTAGGCCCCTCGAGAACTGGGGTACGCCGGTGCCCTTGGATGGATTTCCCCAGACCGGCGTGGTGGATCTCCTTCCCGACCTGCTGGCCGACTGGGGGCCCTGGCAAGAGTGGGACGAACCGTACGACCCCTATTACGGAATCCCACTAGAGCTTGGATATATCACCAACTCTTCACCGCCCATCGTGGTGAACGGGACGGTCGTCGTAGGTAATTCGGCCGAGCAGGGCTATAACCAGACCCGTCAGGAGAACGTTCCGGGCGACATTCTAGCCTATGATGCCCGGACCGGTGAGCACAGGTGGAAGTTCCACGTCATCCCCAGGCCCGGGGAGTTCGGGCATGACACTTGGGAGAACGATGCGTGGACCTACACTGGGGACGTGTCCTCCTGGGCACCGCTGTCGGCGGATCCTGAGCGCGGAATCGTGTACATCCCGACGAATGCTGCCACCATCGACTTCTATGGCGGCTTCCAGCCCGGTGACAACCTGTTCAGCGCCAGCCTTATCGCCCTCGACGTGGAGACCGGTGAACGGGCGTGGCATTTTCAAATGGTTCACCACGACGTCTGGAACAACGATACGCCTACGGCCCCAGTTCTCATGGACGTTACGGTGGACGGGGAGAGGATCCCAGGGGTGTTTCAGGCTACCAAGCAGGCGATCCTCTACTCCTTCAATCGGGAGACGGGCGAGCCGATCTGGCCCATCGAAGAGCGTGCGGTGCCCCAATCAGAGGTTCCTGGCGAGCAGTTATCGCCCACCCAACCGTTTCCCACCAAGCCGGAACCATACGATCTACACGGGTTCACTGTGGACGATCTCATCGACTTCACGCCCGAGCTGCGGGACGAGGCA
>CAZJIM010000012.1:11999-47074 GCA_964546115.1 uncultured Gemmatimonadaceae bacterium
GCACTGGAGATCTTAGAGGATTATCGGATCGGTCCGATATTCAATCCGCCGTTGCACCGTAACAATTCGTATGGATTGACAGGGGCAATCTGGTGCCCCGGTGAGCTAGGCGGAACGAACATTTCCGGCCCTCCCGCAGCCGACCCGGAAACTGGAATCATCTACACCATCTCACGGACGAACTGCGGTTGGCGGACCGTTGTCCCGGGGGAGGAGCGAGATCAGCGGCTCGAACAACCGACGGGAACGACGATAGCCGATTTTGCCGTCGGTTTGGGTACCCCAAGCGGCGTTCCTGGACCCCGGGGCCTTCCGCTGGAGAAGCCGCCGTATAGTCGGATTACAGCGATCGACCTCAACACCGGCGAGCACCTGTGGTGGATTCCAAACGGGGGTACACCGCGGTTCATTCAAGACCATCCGGCGCTGCAGCGGGTAGACATCCCTCCCACTGGAAATCTGAACCACTCCGCAATGATCGTGATGCCGGACATGCTTCTCCACACGGCGATCGGCGACGACGGAGAGACCCCTTCCCTGTTCGCAGTGGACAAGGCCACAGGAGAGCGTCTGGGGAGTCTGGAGACTCCCGGCCTCGGGATGTACGGGATCATGTCGTACATGCACGAGAATAGACAGCACATTGTCTTGCAGACGCCTGGTCAGCTTGTGTCACTCAGCTTGCCGTAAGGGTCGATGTCACGGGTTGTTGGCCGAAATCACCATAGTCAGATGGCAGAGATGAACGCTGCTGACAACCAGATTGGGGAAGTAGTGCTCTGTGACCCACCCTATCATCGGCTCGAACACGGCTCTTGGGCGCAGCTACCACGTCGAGAGTTAAGTGAAGGCTGGATAGCCACGGTGAACTGAGGACCAATCTTGCGAAAGCGAAGAGCGCTCGGAACCAGAGGATAGCATCATGGAGACACGTGAGAAGGGCGGCAATACACAGCGTTGGGGTACGGGCATTCGGGTCGGCTTGATAGCCCTCATCCTTCTGTTCACCGGGGCCGCGATCGGCTCTGAGGGCGACACGATTCGTCAGTACCAGCTGGAAACTGACGGAGGCGAGCTTCGACTTGTGATGAAGGAAGTAACTCGGCCGGTCCCCGGCGAGAACGAAGTGCTGGTTCGTGTACGGGCCACAGCACTCAATCGGCGTGATCTCTCGATACTGGAATCGCAATATGGAGGCCAAAACAGGAATGGTCTCGTCCCGCTTTCGGACGGCGCGGGCGAGGTTATTGCACTCGGACCGGGCGTTACCCGCTTCCAGGTAGGTGATCGGGTGGCGGGCACCTTCTTCGCACGTTGGGTGGATGGCAGGAGGAGCGCGGCAACCAATGCGTCGGCCCGTGGAGGAGCGATTGATGGTATGCTCTCAGAAATGGTCGTAAGCCACGAGGACGGACTAGTGGCAGTTCCTGAGCATCTGACGTTTGAAGAGGCATCTACACTCCCGTGTGCAGCCGTCACTGCTTGGAATGCGCTATTCACCCATGGGCAATTACAGCCGGATGACTTCGTGCTGCTTGAGGGGACAGGTGGTGTCTCTATTTTCGGCCTGCAGTTTTCCGGAGCCGCGGGGGCACGACCCATCATTACTAGTTCGAGCGACGTCAAACTCGATCGAACTCGTGAGCTGGGAGCATTCGGCACGGTGAATTACCAAACCAATCCGGACTGGCAGGAAGAGGTGCGCTCACTCAGCGGTAACACGGGTGTCGCTCATGTGCTGGAGGTCGGTGGCCGAGAGACGCTCTCGAAGGCAGTGCAGACCGTTGGGTTCGGCGGGCACATTGCCCTAATCGGGGGTCTCTCGGGATCCGCGCGCTCACTTCCGATTGGCTCCTTCATTGGACTGGGAGCCTCTGTAACCGCTATCTATGTCGGTTCGCGGGCGGACTTTGAGGCCATGAATGACTTCATCAGCGAGCATCGACTCAGGCCAATAATCGACCGTGTCTTCAGCTTTGAAGAGGCAGCTGCAGCATATGAATACATGGCTAGTGAGAGCCACCTTGGTAAGATCGTGATCAGCTTATGAGCACCTGTGTCGCCATGGGAAGGCATACCAAACATCTTGGCGCAGAACGTCTTCTAGGAATTGAAACAGGTGGTGTTGGAGTGAGGAAGAGCTGGTCGCTCCAGTCACGACTCACTATCAAGCCGCGCCTCCTGCGCCTGTCTACGATTCAATCTCTTGTCGCAGCCCTGCTGATCGCGGGTCCCGCCATCGCTCAGAACACGAACAACCCGTTTCCGGATCCAATTCCGACATCGGAAGGAGTAATTGTCGTCGGGCTCGAGGAGTTCGCAAATCTCCCTGAGATCAATGGAGAGCCCGCCCGCCCGATGGTGCTCGTTGATGAGCCGGGCTCCGGCCGAATTTTCGTCAATGACATGTGGGGCCTCGTCTATGCCATTAGCTATGAAGGGCGCGTAACCCCATACCTTGACGTCCGCGAGCCCAGGTGGGGCATCACCGTGGAGATGCCTGCCGAAGTCGTACTTTGTTGCATGGAAGTCGGACTGCAAAGCTTCGCGTTCCATCCACAGTTCAATGAGCCCGGAACTGCAGGATACGGGAAGCTCTACACGTGGATCGACACCGAGGAAACGACTCCCGATGCCGACTTCGTTCCAGGCGGGGGCGAGGACACGCACGATATCATCCTTCTCGAGTGGACCGCTCGTGACCCGGTGGCTGCCACGTACGACGGAGGGCCGCCAAGGGAGCTGCTCCGCGTGGAGCAACCCTTCAACAATCACAACGGGGGCCGAATCGGCTTCAACCCGCTTTCATCTCCAGGCGATCCGGATTTCGGAATGCTTTACGTGGGAGTTGCGGACGGTGGAGCCGCGGGCGACGTGCTGGATTTGGCGCAGAACCTCGGCTCAGTGTTCGGCAAGATCCTGCGGGTACACCCGCTGGGCTCCAATAGCGTGAACGGGCGCTACGGCGTTCCGACGGACAACCCCTACGCACAAGACGGCGTCGACCGCACCCTGGGTGAGATCTACGCATCGGGGCTTCGGAACCCACAGGGGTTCGACTGGGACCCGGCAACCGGCAATCTTTTCGTAGCTGACATCGGCCAGAGCGTCGTCGAAACACTCAGCTTCGTCCCAGCCGGCGCGGATCTCGGTTGGAACACCTGGGAAGGGAGTTACCGTTACGTGAATAACATTCGGGTCGAGCTGTCGAACCCGAGAGAAGAACCGTGGATTACCTATCCGGTAGCTGAGTACGACCAGCAAGACCCCCTACTCCAGCCAGGATCGGCAGCTACCGGGGTGATAGCCTACCGGGATGGAGCAATCTCTCAACTCACAAACCGGGTGCTCTGGGGTGACCTCCCCAGTGGGGAGGTCTTTCACGTGCCCGCGGATGCCCTGAGCAGTGGCGGACAAGCCCCAATAAGGAGGGTGCTGTTCCGCGATGGCACAGATACGAAGACGTTACTCGAATTAATCCAGGAGAAGAACGCCGATCAGGGCCGCGAGCCAGCAATCCGTGTCGACCTGCACTTCGGACGTGGACCGCGTGGTCGGATCTTCCTCTTGAACAAGTGGGACGGTGTAGTCCGCGAGATTGGGCCGTAGGTGCTCGTCGGTGGTTGGGCCGAGAAATACAAAAACAAAGAAGAAAGAGGTAAGAGACGCAAAATGCCGGCCGCGTTAGAGCTTGGCGCACCGGCCTCCTGCCTGCTTCCTCAGAACCGATCTGTTCGGTCGTAGCCCGGGAATCTCGCCAGTTCAGTTTCCGCCCGAGCCCGAGGGTTGCTCAACGGTCTCGGTTGGGAAAGGAGACACTTTGGTCTGAGTAGTGGAGTCACAGGAGGGGTGGTCTGGTGGATGGAGACACATGGACGTTACACTCTACCGGTGCAACAGGGGGGCGTCCAAAAGTCTGCGTTAAACCACGCACCGGAGAGGAGGTATCCATGAGGGGGTTTAAGATTGGGTCAGCGCTGGTTCTCATTGGTATCACGGGGACAGTCGGCCTGGGAGCCACGCTCGAACGACGAAGCGTCGACGAGATGGCCGGGGCAGCGAACAGCCTACTGGCGTCTCTCTCCAGTAGTCAGCGAGCACAGGTAACCTTCGACTTCGATTCGGATGAGCGAGAGAGGTGGCACTTCATTCCGCCAGAGGCCTTCGAGCGTAAAGGTGTGCCGCTCAAGGAAATGAACGAGACACAACGCGCTCAGGCCCATGAGCTACTGCGTAGCGGTCTGAGCCAGCGAGGCTATATGACAGCTCAGGATATTATGGAAGCAGAAGGAATCCTGGGCCTGCTCGAAGGCCCAGGACGCCAATTCCCTCGCGACCCGGAGCTCTACTACGTGCAGGTCTTTGGAGAACCCTCGACAAACGGTACTTGGGGTTGGCGCTGGACAGGCCACCACTTGTCTCTTCAGTACACCATCGTTGATGGAAACATCACTGTTAGCGCACCGAGCTTCTTCTCCGCGAACCCGGCAGAGGTCCCGTCGGGGCCACGCGTAGGTATGCGGGCCATAGGCCGGCAAGAGGATACAGGACGCGAACTGTTCGGCACTCTGACACCGGCGCAGCGAGAAATCGCGATTATTGCCGACGAAGCGCCCTCCAGCGTTGTCTCGGCTATCGTGCCTGAGATCGATCCACTCTCACCCGTAGGGATCAGCGCGACTGAACTCAACAGCGTCCAGCGTGTGCTCCTTATGGACATCATCGATTCTTGGATCGATCTGATGAACGACGAGATCGCATCGCTTCGCAGGTCGAGGGTGCTGAGCGGCGGGACCGACAACATCACCTTTGCGTGGGCTGGCGGGCCCTTACGGAATGACGTGTCCTACTTCCGGGTTCAGGGACCGAGCTTCTTGATCGAGTTCGCCTGGGCGATGGAGGATCCGAATCACATCCACTCGGGTTGGCGTGACTTCAATGGAGACTTTGGACGCGATGTGCTGAGAGAGCACCTGGAACAGGATCACTAGGATGCCAAAGGGGCGGTCAGCCTAGGCGGCCCTTGAAGTTTTATCGGGGCCTCCTGTAGTGGCCTTTCTCATCAGCCCCTATTGGGCATGAACGCCAGAAACCGACGCGGATTGTCGCGCTGGATCACCTGCAGTACATCCTCGTCGATACCGGCTGTACGTAGCAACGGGGCGAACACCGTGACCGAGTTGCCATAACCAGGCCGCGCTTCCGAGCGCCGGCCCGTGAAATCGGATGAGATCAGGAGCTTGTCGATATGCCCGGCTTCCAGAAACGTCATGATCGTCTCGACCTTCTGTGAGTCGTCGACTCGGCCTCCGGTTACTCGGTCGAAACCCACGAATGCACCGCGCTCGGCAACCCTAAGCAGTACGCTCGCCGACGGGTCGTCGAGACAGCAAGCGTGCCCGATCACGACGTGATCCGGACTGACTCCTGCCGATTCGAGGACATCCAGCTGTGTGAGGCCGGCGTCCGGCCGCACGTTCTCGCCAGTGCCGTAGGCGTTGTGCGTGAAAATCGGGATACCGGTAGCGACGTGCGCCTTTCCGACGGCGCGAAATACCTTCAGTTCGCTGGGGGTCATCTCGGAGGCATTAGAGTTCTGGCCGATCTCGCCGAATGCGCCGAGACGATCTCGTAAGGCCTCAACGGTCAGGTCTTCGGCGATCTGATCCTCACTCGTCGTCGCGATCTCGGACGGATAGAACCGCTCCATGTAATATCCGCCTGACGCTACGACATGGACGTCGGTCTCGTTAGCGACCCGAAGCACCGCGTCCAGATCCCGCCGCATGTCCGGATGCCCACCATCGACGATGCAGCCGACCCCTTCCTCGGCAGCAGTGCGGATCTCGCGGATGACGTTGTCTACGTCATCAGTCGCTGACGGTTGGTCAGGAGACAGTCGAATCGACAAGTGTTCATGGAATAGCGTCACTCCGCCGATGGCATCGGGACTGACGTCGCGTAGCACTGTCCGAATGATTGCACCTGGTGGAACTCCAACCAGCTGAGGAGCTGTCAGTTGTGTCCCGTCCGGCGGCGCCTGCTGGTCAGAATCGCCGCATCCGGCCAACATTCCGAGCCCGGCCGCACTGCCAAGTAGCTGGATTACCTCACGACGGCTAAACCGAGCAGAGGAATCATGTCGATCCATAGCCACACCTCCAAGGGAGAAGGTCTGAACCTTGGCCCGCAGGCCTGAAGGCGTACCCTACTGAGTCGAGTAATAATCGGCAAGGCACCGCCTTCCTGGTCAGTTGTCCTCTCGCCTTGTGGCTCTCATCCCACCCCACTCCATCGGCTACAGCATGATATCTAAGCTGAGAATGGCCCTCTGGTATCTGCGTTTATGAGTCGGATTCAGGGAGAGTACGGAGGTCTTTATGCCTGCCAAATCACGGCTTTTCATCTGGGCCGGTCAACGCTCTTCCCAACGCTGCTACCCGGGACGCAGCCTCCCTGGCGGTTCTACTAACACCAGCCGCGATCGTAGAAGCCGCGATCTTGGAATTCTCGACGATGCGCTGCTCTAGCTCCTCGTCTGAGAGGTCACTCACGTCCACTCCCAATGACTTTGCTCTTTTTCGTAAACTGCGGATTGCTTTCTTACGCCTGATAGCAGGAATCCGAACCATGTGGCCTCCGGAGGCGCTGATATGATATGGGCTAGGGCAACTCGTGGCTCAATAAGTCAGTCATCCAGATTAGAAACCTATCACTCGCCCCAACACCCCATACAAGAGCCCCCGACAATTCCGAGGGCTACAGTTCAATGCGCCCGGGAGGACTCGAACCCCCAACCCCCGGATCCGAAGTCCGATGCTCTATCCAGTTGAGCTACGGGCGCGAGGAGGTCTCTAAAGTTATGCGACGGAAGGCGGTGGAACAGTTCACCGCTGCACGAATTTCTCGACCTCTCCACTAACAGGATCTGCCACGAAGATCTCGTTCATGGGGCTGATCGCAATGTAATGTGCTTCCCCGAACCGACCAGGTCCATCTCCGCTCTGACCGGTCGCAGAAACCACGTGACCGTCTGCATCGAGTCTGACAATCTGACCCGCGAACCCGCTGACCATATAGATACCGTCCCCGCTCGTAACCAATCCACACGGGAGCCCGGCGTAGCCGGACTGACGTATGAAGTCCCCACTGAGATCGAATACCTGGATTCTCTGGTTCTGTCGGTCGGCCACGTGAACCTGCCCCCGAGAGTCGACGACGATCGAGTGTGCAACATCGAACTCGCCCACGCCCGTTCCCTGGCCACCCCAGTAGGTAAGGAACCTCCCGTCTTTATCGAACTTGAGTACACCTGGCTCTCCATTACCATGTCCCTGGGCAATAAAGATTTCACCCGCGGGGCCGAAGGCGATGTCGTTTGGTTCACTTAGGTAACGTTCGCCGGAAGCTTCGTCCCACATTCCCGCCTGGTCTGGAACGCCAAGCATCATCAGCACCTCACCCTCCGGACTCAGTTTGGCTACAGTATGACGACGCACATCTGTAATCCAGAGATTGCCATCCTCATCGATCCGAAGTCCGTGTGACCGCCCAATACCGTACTCGTCTCCGAAGGATCGAATGAAATTTCCTGAGGCGTCAAACTCCGCCAGCGGGTTCGCACCCCGATGGAAGACGTACAGATGACCGTTGGGATCGAACGCTACAGCTGAAGAATTCCCCAGGATAGTTCCCGCTGGTATGCTCAGAGGGTCCGTGACAGCCGTATAGTTCAGTTCGGGCGCGTTCTCGTATTCGGCCTGTGATTGTGCCGACAAGTCCCCTGAAATAGAGGCAATAGCCAGTGTCAGCGAGAACGCAACGGTGAAGCTTCTCATGAGATTCTCCTCGGTCCAGCGATGTTCAAACGGGTGTCGGTTATTCATCCTATGTAACGCAGTTCGTCACCATTGATGTGGAAGGTCTAGCTAGTAATTTGGCTCGCCATGGTGATGATATGCCCGTCGTCGTCGGATATCAATCGTTACATTTGCGAGACGATATTGGAGGCCACTGATCGCTTATGGGGATTGGTCAGCTGTAGGAGTTAGACTCGGCCACTGAGAACAGCGGAGAGTTGTATCGTTTGGACTTGATGGTGGGCGTGGGAGCATGAGATTATCAACTGGTGAAGAAATGAAGTTCCATGTGCAGTTTGAGGTTTTTGGGATGCCTGCTTGCGGAGAAGGAGCCCTCGAGGCCACGGCGCAGGGATTCGGCGATGCAAGCGCGATCTTCTAGGGGAGAGGTGCTGATGCAACTCTTTAACGGATAAGACCATGGCATACCCTAGCAGGCTCTTCTGGATCATCGTCGTGCCTATTGTCAGTATGACAACCCTCAGCTGTCGTGCTGTGCCACGGCCACCCCAGGATGCACCCAGAGAGTTTGTCGGGTCCCCTTCCTGTGCTGAATGCCACCAGGACATTTACGACCGCTGGGAAGAAACGTTAATGGCCAACGTGCTGCAGGATCCGGCGGAGCGACCCGAAGTGGTTCTAGGCGACTTCTCGACCCCTGACTCGCTTGTGACCTTCAGCTTAGAGGATGTAGCGTTCACGTACGGGAGCGAGTGGAAACAGCGGTACTTCACGCACGTCGGGGATGACTACTATGTATTCCCCGCCCAGTGGGACGTCCAGAATGGCATCTGGCGCAGATATTTTCCGCAGCCAGGAGGCGACTGGTGGACCGAGCACTACCCGGTTGATCCGATGCAGCGCCCAACAGGACCTCTCTGCGACGGCTGCCACTCAGTGAACTACAATGTGACGACCAAGACGGTCACCGAGTGGAATGTTGGGTGCGAGAAGTGTCACGGGGCCGGTAGCCTTCATGTCGAATTCCCGATCTCTGAGACGATCGTGAACCCCAATTGGCTGAGTGACCCCGTGCGTGCCAACGATGTTTGCATCCAGTGCCACTCGCAGGGGCAGCCGAGGTCCAACCCCATCGAAGGCCAATACTACGATTGGCCAGTCGGCTATCAGCCTGGGGATCGACTAACTGACTTCTGGGTCCTGGATGAACACCATCTCGGAGAGGAGACCTTCACCCATTGGCCCGAGGGGAGCGCCCACAAGAATCGGATGCAGGGAAACGACTTCGTACAGAGCCAGATGTACGTGAAGGGCGTGACTTGCTCCGCATGCCACGACGTTCATGGTACTCCGAACGAGGCGGATCTACTGCAGCCAGGCAACGCCGTCTGTACCGAGTGTCATAACCCGCAGCTTCAGCCGGGCCCACAGGGAACTCTGTCATATCACACCCAACACGAAGAGGATAGCGAGGGAAGCGTTTGTGTGGCGTGCCACATGCCACCCGTGGCCCGGACCGTGGGAGATGTATACGTCCGCAGCCACACCTTCCGGTTCATCTCACCAACCCTGACTGAGCAGTATGGCATTCCGAATCCGTGTACATCATGCCACACGGACGAGTCGAACGAATGGGCTCTTGAGGAGTTGAGGAACTGGCCATCCATTTCACCATGGCGGATCGGGGCATAGTGTGATCCCAAAAACCTCCAGATTCATTGCGTTGGCAAGTGTTGGCTTCGGTGTGTTTCTTGCAGCACAGGGAGAAGCTCAGGAAGGCGAGGGGTGTGTGGTCTTGTGTGGGCCGGAGCTGAAGATCGAGCCTGGGGTCACCTTCGAAAACCTCGGAGACCGGGCGCGAGTCGAGATCGATGGAGTCGTAGCGAGGACCGAACGAGAGACTGTCTTCGAGCTGGTCTTCGCATTAGAGGTGCCTACCCAGATCCCGCGGGTCGGGATGACATTCGAGGCGATTGTCATTCCTTTCGGGAGCACCTCCGAGCACCCTTTCACGGGCGCTACGGCGGAGGGGCTGGGCCGCGGTGACATTCGCGACAATGTGGTAGAGATCGAGAGCGAGCTTAACCTGGATATCGTTGATTCCGATCAGACGGGAGGTTGGCTGTCATCGCACCTTGATATTGTCGACAAGTTTAGCCCGGGTGAGCAGCCGGATGCCACGAGTGTTTACACACACAAGCTTGACTTTGAGTTGGATACGGCACTTCACGTCTTCAATTGGCTGCCGGAGGGTTACTGGCTGCGGAATGCGGAGGCTGAGGTCTCTATCGACTACGTCGCCACTGGTCTGCCGAAAGCTGGTGACCTGATCGGGGATGAGCGCTTTCTAGATGACGCGAGTCCGTGGTCGCTTGGGCTTATTTTGGTGCTTCCACTCGCACCGCTTGATCCGTGAGGATCAATGCTTGGCCGGACATGACTGTCGTCGACACCAGCCCCTGTAGAGAATCATGCAGCTGATCCCCCCTTGGGCTCCGAACATTCATCCAATGATCGTTCACTTTCCGATCGTGCTAGTGATACTTGCTGTAGCGGCAGACCTCATCCATGTCATGCGTCCTCGCACGCGGGGACTGGAGGCCATAGCTGCGTTGCTGTACCTGCTTGGCGCTCTCTCTGCCGTGTCCGCCTATGTGAGCGGTCGGCTGGCGGCAACAACCGTGTTCACACCGGGAATGGCGCACGGCCTGGTGGATGACCACGAGAGTTGGGCGCTCGCGACTATGAGCTGCTTCGTTCTCGTCGCAGTGCTCCGACTGGGAATCCGATTCACACGTTGTGCCAACACCCCGGGCACTCGGATGCTGTTCTTGGCCCTTGGCTTGGCTGTCTTGGTTGTGGTACAACAGACTGCCGAACGGGGAGCGCGCTTGGTGTACGAACAGGGTGTTGGAGTGATCCGGGGCACTTTTCCGGCGGGTCGCGATCTATCTGAACCCGGAGAACCGGTTCCCTGAGGCTAGCCCATACTTCCGTCCCTCACTGACCGAGTTTAGGGGTACTGATAGAGGATCCACCAGGCCACACCGAGACCGGAGAGAAAAGGGTTAGTGGACCTTGGGTCAGGGATTCGGTTGAGGGAAATCCGAATTGGCCACCTCTAGATTGGCCACAACCGGATAGTGGTCGGAAGGGTAGCGTCCCTGCTCGCTGTACACGACAGTCTCGACCAAACGAACCCCGATTGAGCCACCCACGAGGATCCAGTCGATACGACCTTCCCATCCCTCGGGGGGCGGACCGAACCCGTTCGCAGTGATCGCTGGTCCGCGACGCTCTCCGGCCACGACCCACGCATCTTGGAGCCCCTGATCGGTGGCAACGAGCCAGGTATCGCTCGTCTCGGCGATCGCGTTGAAGTCACCAGTAACAATGATGGTGCTGCCGGGTGGAAGCGCTGAGATACGCGCGTTGATCTGCCCCACTGCGTCGAGTTGCCGCTGACCTCGCCGAGAGCTGAAGTGGGTGTTGAAGACGTAGATCTGATGTCCGGTCTCCAAGTGATGGAATCTAGCCCAGGTGACGATCCGGGAAGCCCGCCTTCCTCTCGTGGGAGAATCCGGGGTATCCGAGAGCCAGAAATTGCCCGACTCGATCGGGGTCAGCTCATCGTACCGGTAGAAAATAGGCGTGGACTCACTGAGGCCCTTACCACCGTTGAGTCCCCGATCGATCCCGAGCCACCGATAATCAGGGAGCTCCAACTCCAGGAACTTGATCTGTTCGGTTAGCACCTCCTGAAGTCCAACGACGTGAGGGCCGGACCGTCTGATCGTCTCCGCCACCAGATCCCTGCGATTGTGCCACACGTTATCGCCATCCCGGCCCATCGCGGTCCGGATGTTAAAAGTCATGACATCGAGTGGGAAGGACTCCCCACGGGCTGTTGCCGTACCCTGAGCTACAAGCCCGAGCGACGGAATCAGAGAGGCCGCCACCAACATCAAAGGTAAGATCTTCGTCACGGGCCTTCTCCTGCAGGCGAAAAAGCTTCTTTTGTTTTTTGCTCAGACTTGGGCGAGGATCCAGGCACAGAGTGCTAGTATTCTTGCCTGGGTGACCGGCCTCTCGTCGAGCGGGCCTCCATCGTAATCCCAAAGTCCGAATCACGACAAGAAGAGACCAGGCATACATGACGATACGGAGAGCGTTTTTCGCTCCAGCAGTTCTGTTTCTCTTCGCATCTTCAGTGGCGAGTCAACAGTTACGAAACGGACCAGGTGGAGAGCCTCCTCTCAACCTCCCACGAATCGAAGGGCCGATCGTAATCGATGGTCGAGTGGAGGAGGCAGCCTGGACAGGAGCCGCCCTGTTAGAGGGGGTTGTTCAGGTGCCCGACTTCGGAACCGAGCCCACGCAAAGAGGGGAATTCCTTCTGGCCCATGATGGAGAGTACCTGTATCTGGCCTGCCTCATGTACGAGTCAGATCCTGATCTGATCCGAGTGACGACTTTGGAAAGGGACGTGAGCCCCTACCGTACAGACTCTTGTGGGATGCGCCTGGACACGTACAACGATGAGGAGAACTCGCTCGTCTTCATCACGACCCCGGCGAGCGTGCGTACCGACTGGACCTTCGCGAACGATGCGACCGGTCCACCCAATAGGCAGTGGGACACCTTCTGGGACGCGGAAGGCACCTTCACGGAGTTTGGATGGTCCGCGGAGGTTCGGGTTCCCTTCTCGAGCATGGGCTTCCAGGTCATAGAGGGGCAGGTCGTGATGGGCTTCTCCGTTACTCGCACGATAGTTCGAAACGCCGAGTCAATTGTTCACCCAGCGATCCCACCAAACTGGGGCCCCCAGAGTGTCGCGAAGCCCTCACAGCTCCGGAAGATGATCCTTACTGGTCTCGAACCGCAGAAGCCTGTGTACCTGACGCCGTATGTTCTGGGAGGTGGCGGACACTCTCACTCCCTAGATCGAGTGAACAGCCGATACGCCAGGAAATCGGAAGAGGTCATGGAGTTCGGCGGTGATTTGCGGTATGGGCTTACCAGGAATCTCAACCTCGACCTGACTGCCAACACGGACTTTGCGCAGGTGGAAGCCGACGATCAGCAAGTTAACCTCACGCGCTTCTCGCTCTTCTTTCCGGAGCAGAGGAGATTCTTCCAGGAGCGCGGAGCAATCTTCGAGGTCCCACTCGGCTCGAACGAGCGCCTCTTTCACTCACGTCGAGTAGGCCTCGTGAACGGAGAACAGGTGCCGATCTATGGTGGAGGACGCCTTGTCGGTCGGGTAGGGGAGTGGGATGTCGGTTTTCTGGACATGCAAGCCGCCAAGCACGGAGATCTGCCATCCGAGAACCTGGGAGTTGCGCGGCTACGCCGAAGGTTCCTCAACGAGTTTTCCTATCTGGGCGGAATCATGACGAGCAGATTTGGAGATGACGGAAGCTATAACGTCCTCTATGGGACCGATGCAGTCGTTCGACTTTTCGGACAGGACTACCTCACCTTGAACTGGGCACAGAGCTTCGATGATCACGAGGAACCTTCGAACGACCAGGAGGTCACGGGGCTCATGGACCGGACCCTCATCCGGGCGAACTGGCAGAGGAGAGGGAGAGATGGCGTAACCTATGACGGGAACCTAATCCGTGCTGGCGAGGCATTTCAGCCCGGAATGGGATTCCTTCGCCGAAGAGACTACATCTCTGGGAACGGTAGCGTGGGGTATGGGTGGCGGCCCGGCGTGGGGTCCGCACTCAACCGGTACGGGTTTTCTGTCGACGGAAATTTCTTTCTGAGAAATAAAAGCGCCGTCGACGATTTGGCCGAGTCAGGGACATTTGGCCTCTCAGGCCAGCTAGAGAGTAGGGGCGGACACCGAATGTCCACGAGTATCAGAAGAAATTATGAAGACCTAACCAGGCCCTTCTCTCTGTCTGAGGACACGGCCGTCCCGATCGGTTCCTATTGGTTCTCCGAAGGTCGCCTCTCATACACCTCTCCCTCTGGGGATCTGTTCAGAACGAATGCGAGTGTCTCGGGAGGCCGATTTTTCGATGGGACACGACTCTCCTTCAACTTCTCCCCCGCGTGGTCGGTTTCCCGTCATCTTAGGTTCAACGGCACTTATGAAATCAACCGTATCCAGTTCGATGACCGGAGCCAACAGTTCACCTCTCATCTAGCACGGGTGCGGACTGAGCTGACCTTCACCACAAAGACCTCTGCGTCTGCGTTCTTACAGTACAACAGCACTGGTGACCTGGTGGCGCTGAATATCCGCTTTCGGTACAACCCTAGGGAAGGACACGACCTGTATATCGTGTGGAACGAGACATTCAATTCGAACCGCTTTTCACTCGACCCAGTTGGTCCATTTAGCCAAGAGCGCGCACTTCTAGTGAAGTACTCCCACACCCTAACCCTTGGTATCTGAGAGAGTAGGATTTGCCCCGAGGGCTTGGAATCGTCTCAGGATTACTAGCTGATAAGAGTGAGTTCCCTTGAGGGTCTTTCCAGCGACCCGCCTACTGATTGTCGCTATCCAGACGCACAGCCTTTAATACTTCTCTCGTCAAGTCCCAGCGATTGAAACCCTGCCGACCGTAATCCAGGCCGCGACGTACAATGACGAGATCATGTGAGGGAACGATGATCGTGTATTGCCCACGATTCCCCACGGTGGCGTAGGCATCTGCAGGAACATCGGTCCGGTTATCAGGCACCAGCCAAAAGTGGCCACCGTATGCATTGCCGCGCTCCGCTGTGGATGGGGCAGGTGTCCGGACAAAGTCGATCCAATCCTCTGAGAGGAGCCTCTCGCCGTCCCAAACTCCACCCTGTATATACAGAAGTCCGAGGCGTGCCAGATCCCGCGCATTAGTGTAGATCTGGCTACTCATGATGAAATCCCCAAAACGATCAACACCCAGAAGTGTATTCCGCATGCCGATTCGATCAAGCAGGGCGCGACGTGGGAACTCTAGATATGCCTGGTCCCTACCGAGAGCCAGCTTCATCGCGTAGACGGCGAGAAGCGTGTCATAGTTCTCGTAATCGAAATTCGTCCCCGGCTCCCTGATCAACGCACGGTTCCGAGCACCTTGAACCGAGCTTGTACCGGCCCAATAGGAAAGGCCGGATCCTGTCGCGTACTCAAGACCTTCATTGTCAATGGGATACAGACCGCTTGACATGTTCAGAACATGCCGCAGCGTAATAGCCGAACGGGGGTCGGACTCGGGTGACGACACATCCGGAAACCAATCGAAAGGAAGAGATTCGTCCAGAGCCATCCGCTGGTCGTCGACCAACATACCGATAAGCGTAGCAGCGATACTCTTAGCGGTAGACCAGGTGCGGGTCCTTGTCGAGACGTTCACTCCGGGCGCGTACCGTTCGTGAATGATCTTGCCCCTGTGAACGACCATCAGGCTCAAGGTCACCTGTTCTGGGGATTCTCGATCGAATGCCCAATTGGAGGCGGCGTGTAGTGCCGCCGCATCAACGTTGGGAGGAAGTAACATATCCTCGACCAAATCTCCGTTCGGCCACTGAATCGTAGCAGGATCCCCTGGCGGAGGTGCCAAATTTAGGACCGGAAGGCTGGCAATGTCGTCGAAGGTCTGATCTGGCGACATAAGGACGCAACCTAGTCCCTCGCGAAACACGGCGCGGATCGTAGGCATCCCGTCCATGCCACCGATAGCAACCGTCTTGCGTGCCCAATCAATAACGTAATCCCCACCAGCTGCCGTCCCCACCCGCTCCGGCAGGAATGCCAACTCTTGGTCGAACACCTGTTCTATGGCCCGATTAGACGTGAAGAGTCCGTTACATGTCATCACGGCCTGTTGGCCGTGCCGGACCATATCCCGATTGAATCGCCAGTAGTCGTAGCGTTCTTCCTGTTGGGCGTTGATACTTGAGGCAAGAAGCAGTCCGAGAGCAACGAAGAGGACCAGGGGACGTTTCATTGGGACCTTCCCGGGGGCTAAAAGGGAGTGTGTCTCTCTTGGGATACCTTCGGCCAAAATGCTCTCTGCGTGAGGGGTCGGCAAGAAGAGTCGAATTGCTTGTCGAGTTTCGTCTCTTGCGTACGGTCTTCGAGCCCGTCTAGATGTTCGAACTTGGCATCTGGTATCCAGAGCACAGCATCGGTGGATCGGGGTCTGGCAAGCATCACATTGTCAGCCAGCGGGAATCCAGTTTCCGTGCTCATGTCCGTTACTGCGATGGCAAGTCCCCGTCCAGGTCTACCACTTGTTCACGTTTTATCTGGGTCGCTGCGCACAGGGCTGCTACCGGCTCAAGCTGGGTTCGTACTTTCCTAAGAGACTTCCAACAAGGTATTGCCCGGTAGCATTCACGGGGTTGGTGTCCCGGTGAGAACCGCAGTAAATGCGAGTACAATGCCGGCTGTTGCCACCTCCCACGCTGCTCTGCGACGAACCGTTTGACGGCCCGTGGGCGATTCCAATGTCGGTAGGCCGAGTCTCCAGTTCATAAGGCCCAGAATTAAGACTGTGCCTGCTAACAGGAGCTTCCCAAGAAGGACTCTGCCATACGGTGTGGACCAGAGATCCTGAACAGCCGAGAGATGATAAAAGGACAGGGTTCCGCCCATTAGCATCAGAACCGGTACTGCAGTGAGAGCAACCGGAGAAAACGCTCTCAGTTGGGCGGCAAGGAGGGATTCTCGGCTCCCCAGTCGACTCCCCACGATAAGGATTAGGATGAGGGATCCCATCCAGGCTCCTACGGCCAAGATGTGAGACGCGTCGGCAATAACGGCGATGATCCTGTGAATCCCGGTTTCCAACATGGCATGGCTAGAGAGCGCGAGCGTTACCGGCAAGGCGATGACCAGGATTACCAAGGCCATCCAGCCCAGTGCAGAGCGGTGCACTAACTTCCCCAAATTCAACGACAGCAATAGAAGTAGGATGCCCTGAACGATCCAAACCTTCCCCCAGAAGGTTTCTCGAAGGAGGAAGGACACGTCCTCGGTAAGGGGCACGAAAGGATCCCTGAAGCCAAGGATCTGGACCACGAAACTAAGTGCCCAGACAGGTATGAGAAGAATTACCGCTGCCTTGCCGATGCGAGCGACCCCTCGGGAGAGCTCCTGGAATGCCTTCGGTGTTTGTGGGCCGACGCCGTCTGTGTGGAGGACCGCTATTGCGGCAGGTCGTACAATCCCAGTCCACACGACGACCCCAACGATCAGCAGCACACCAACGTGCATGAGCCAGCGTTGGAGTGGGCCAAGCAGGGCCTCAATCACTCAGTCATAACTTGAAATCCGAAATCGCCGTTCTCGGTATGACCATCCTGAGCCATCGCCCTCCAGTAGACTGTGTAGCTCCCTGGCTCTAGTGTCGCCTCAGTCCGGATAAACACCTGAACCGGGTCCTCCCCGTCCGCAGCTGCCTCGGTTGAGGGGACGAGTTCGTTCATTCCATCGGCAATGCGGATGGAGGTTGCGGCGATCTGGGGGGCTTCCGTGAAGAACAACCGCACCTCCTCGAGCGTTCTCCCGACAGTCGCGTCTGCAGCGGGTACGGAACTCCTGAGGGCGAGATGCCTGAATGTGGCCGCACGTACCTCCTCAGGACGGTCAATAGCTGTCACTAAGGTGGAGATCAACACCACCAAAGCAAGAAGAGCGGGTAGCGAACCCCGACGGACGGAAAAAGTCCGGGCGAATGTATGGAAAGTCATGAAGTCATCTCCTCGTCCAAATGGCCGTTCCATATTGTACAGCGTGCTGCCGGAGTTGGCGACCCTAGCTCATCAGCTTGCCGGGACCAGGAGAAGCTATGCACAATGGTAAGACGCTAAGCCGGCGCACTTGGCTCTCGCAGCCCACCTTCCTCCATCCGGCCCGGAGCTGACAGATGTCACATGATCGAATGAAAGCAAGCGATTTTCCGCAAGAAGTCCTAAGCCTATTTGATAGATACGTACACGGCATGATTGACCGACGTGGCTTTCTTGACGGCGCCGCGAAATTTGCTGTCGGGGGGATCACGGCAGTCAGCATGTTCGAAGCCCTTCGGCCACGTTATGTGTGGGCCCGTCACGTCGCGCCTGATGACGCCCGTATCCAGACTGAGTATGTGGACTACGAGTCGCCGAACGGCTCAGGTACGATGAGAGGATACATGGCGCGGCCAGCGACAGATGCCCGGCGGCCTGCCATCTTGGTGATTCATGAGAACCGAGGACTAAATCCCTACATCGAAGACGTCGTTCGCCGATTTGCCGCTGCCGACTTCTTGGCCTTTGGGCCCGATGCCCTCACGCCACTTGGTGGCTATCCTGGCAATGACGACGATGGTCGTACCCTGCAGAGTCAACTTGATCGTGGCTCGATGATCGAGGACTTTGTGGCTGCCGCTGAGTTCCTGATGGCGAGGCCGGAGAGCACGGGGCGTGTCGGTGCTGTGGGATTCTGCTTCGGGGGTGGGGTCGTGAATACGCTGGCGGTACGGCTCCCGAACTTGGGTGCTGGAGTGCCCTTCTACGGGTCTCAGCCCTCAACAGAGGATGTCCCTCTGATCCAGGCACCTCTCATGATGCAGTATGCGGGGTTGGACGACCGAATCAATGATGGGTGGCCGGCCTTCGACGTGGCTCTGCGCGCCAACGGAAAGACTTATTCGATGCATATGTACGGAGAAGTCAACCACGGCTTCCACAACGACACGACGCCCCGCTACGATGAGGCAGCGGCAATGCTCGCACAAAGACGAACGATGAATTTCTTCAATGAGCATCTCAGGTAATACCATACTGATCATGGAGTTCACTCCAATGGTGGAGATGCGACTGAGTCTTTCTCCGAGAATTACCAAACAGTGAGCGAGGAGAAGTGAGAGTAGCTCGTGGAGTCTTGGTCTTGATGGTCTTCTGGTATGTTGGAGCATGTCAGCCTAATCAGGCCAGCCCGCCCTTTGACAACGGTGCGTCCGCAGGATTACGAGTCCCGGTTGGGGACGCTCTGACGATGGCTGTAACCTCCAACGGACAGTATATCTCCTGGCGAGAGCACATCATTGATGATGAGGCGATCGGGGGAGTCCCGCTCCGGGGAGGGGACGGTCTGGTTATGGCTGACCTGGATCTAGACGGTTGGCCCGATATCGTATCGGTCCATGAGTCGGACACCGAATACGACGGCGTAGCAGATGGGCATATCCGGATCGCCTTTGGCACAGACGACCCTGATCAATGGGGTCTCATTACTCTGGTGGAAGGACCGGAGGCTGGTGCGGCCGAAGATGTAGCGGTGGCCGACGTCAATGGTGACGGCTATCCCGACATCATCGCAGCCTGTGAGCTAGCACATCTAATCTATCTGCAGAATCCCGGTAAGGACGCTAGAACATCCCGTTGGCAACGCATTATTCCGCCCGTCGTGAGGGACCGCGGCTCATACATCCGCGTCTTTTTCGCGGACTTCAACATGGACGGGCGGCCTGAGGTGGTGGCAGCTAACAAGGGAGCCCAGAGCCCCGACGCACAAACAACCCAGCTCAATGCTATCTCATGGTTCGAAATCTCAGGAGATCCGCTGGATGCATCCAGTTGGATCGAACATGAGTTAACCCGTGTTCGCATCCCCATCAACTCGCGGCCCGTAGACCTGGACGGCGACGGGGATCTCGATGTGGTTGGTGGCTCCCGTGGCGAACGCCGGATCATGTGGTTTGAGAACACTGGCGAAGCTGATATCCGCTTTGTAGAGCACCGTATCGAGATTGATGACTCGTCCGTGAAGGCGACGGGTTTCAACCTCGACTTCGTCGACCTGAGTGGTGATGACAGGCTCGACATTGTCCTTGGGACTGGGACTCCTCGACCTCGAACATCTTTGATGTGGCTGGAACAGCCACCAGATGCAGATGAGGTGTGGAGGTCCCACGGCATCGGCACTACGGCGCCGGACCACGTCACCGGGTTCGCCGTCACCGATATCAACGAGGATGGGAACCCGGACGTAGTCGTCGGAAGCTATAGCCGTGGACCGAGGGACATAGACGGCGACGTCACGCGTTACGATCCCCTCGGTCGACTCGCATGGTTCGAGCATCCGGGCGATCCCAGTGCCACCTGGATCCGGCATGATATCTCGCGGCGAAAGCGGGGAATGTTCGACAAGTTCCTCTCCCGTGACATGGATGGAGACGGCGACATTGATTTCGTGGGAACTCGTGGGAACAGCGTTCCTCATGACGGCGTCTTCTGGCTGGAGCAGGTTCGAAATGCCGAACCGGGACCTTCCTTCTCGCGGGCGAATGAGGTCGATAGTGAGGAGATGCCGCTCCCTTAAAGAGAAAGAGAATGAGGAGCCAACGATTCCTGTTCATCTCTCACTGGTTGATCGGGTGGAGGCCTGAGTTCCCCCGGTCTTGTGATCTCGCTCAGTGAGTCATCATCCACACGATGATGTTTACGCCTACGGCGTACGCGTCGGGTGAAAACTGATAGAAGAACCGGGGATCCTCCGCCTCGCGCTCCCAGCCATCGGCAATGTCGGTATTGTGAGTGATCAGGACCATGATGCGCCCGTCGTCATCGAGTACAGCTCGAATGTGAGGTTGGCGGCTTTCGAAGCCCCGCTCAGAGGTTCCCCCTCCGCTACGCCTCCAGTGTTGGATGGAGGGGATCTGAGGCAGTCGCGGCACGTCGTAGACGATCCCGAAGAGCGGGTGCTCCATTGATAGGTCCACGATCGTTCGACCAGGGAATACTAGCTCCATTTGCTGCACCCACTGGTTCCAGGCGGCATTTCCCCAAAAATCATCCACCCAGAGGAAGCCTCCCTTCTCTAGGTACTTGCGGAGGGCTCCGGCTTCATCCGCCTCGAAGCCGGCGACCCCGACGTGAGAGGCGAAGAGAAATGGACACTGGAACAGATTGGGGTCGGTGGCACGCACGATTGCAAACCCGGGCTCACCATGTTCCCATCCAGAGATCGGCGTGGGAGTAAGTTGGGAGAGCCGAGTAGTGAGGTTACGGTCGGCCTGGGGGAAGTCCGTATCCCAACTTGACCCGCCTGGTTCCCGCCGGACCTCTAGGAATGCAAGGCGACAGAAGGTGAAGCCACCCGGTCGATCCGGAAGGCCGTCACCAAGGCGCACGCGGGTCCCCCCTCGACGGTAGCCTTGTGCATCAACCGTGAGGGGGGTCGCGACTGCGATCAGGCCAACGAGGACGTGGAGGGTGACTCCAGCCCGTAGCCGTCCGAAGAGCACCACTTTAGTCCCTTAGGGTCTCACCCTCATGTACTTCCGAAGCATCCGAGGCCTGGGCTCGCCGCCGTACATGTTGCCCTCACTATCCACCGTAACGAACTCCGCCCCGTTTCCAGACGCGTCGCGGGGATCCGCCCAGGGGAAGCGGATGAACTCTGTTACCCAGCCCGTCGCGATCTCCCCGATCCGAATCCCCATTTCATAGCCGGGGTTCTGCAAGTCGTCGGACTCGGAGTCTGCCACATAAATTCGTCCATTATCGTCGAAGGCGATTCCACTTGGGCGTCCGAATTGGGTCCAGGTAGTGATGTGATTCCCCTGCTGGTCGAAGATCTGGATCCGGCTGTTGCTCCGATCACCCACGTATACCCGGCCATCCGCATCGATGTCGATCGCGTGGAGCGCACGGAATTCGCCTGGGCCGTATCCGGTCTGGCCCCACGACATGATGTACTCTCCGTCATTCGTATACTTCACCACACGGTTGTTTCCGGCATTTCCGTGACCATCGGCGATGAAGACGTCGCCATTGTCGGCAACAGCGACATCACTGGGGGAGGTGAAGCTATTTGGGCCGTCACCTTCAACTCCCCCCGTACCGAGTGTCAGCAGCACTTCGCCTGTGGGGCTGAACTTGATGACCTGATGACCTCGTGAGTCGCCCGCGGGAATATTCCCCGATCCCACACCATCGGTCACCCACACGTTTCCGTTGAGGTCCACTTCGATCCCGTGGGGCCAGATGAACATCCCACTTCCGAAGCTTTCCACCACATTGCCGGACGGATCAAACTTGATGACTGGGTCCAGATCTGAGTCGCGACATTCGTCTCCGAACCTTTCGGCTCCGGCATCGCAACGAACAACTGCCCAGATGTGCCTCCCGTCTCGATCCACCGTTGTTTTGCCTACAGCCCCCATCTCCCTTCCACCCGGCAGCTTCGCCCAGCCGTCGACTATTGCGTATGGATTCGATGAGTTTTGAGCGGCGACCTGTTCGGTCTGGGCAAATAACGCGATGCCCACCAGCGCGACAACACAAGCTGCTGATCGGGGCCTTCGAGTGAGAATTGACATGATTGCACCTCGTTCGACTTGGTCTGAGTTACACTGTTAAAGAGGGCACCCCGAAGCTTTGGGTTTCGGGTACCGGCAAGCGCAGAACCGATCAACCCTTCGTGAGACTCAACCGTACGCTGCGGGTTTTAGACGGGCAAGGGCAGGAGTGGTGTTACTTGGGGATTGGGTAGAGCGGATTGCCTGCCAAGGGGCCTAAATCACAATCTGAAACTGGACTCAGAGCTGTCCCTTCACCGTTGTGGACACCCACTACGATCGGCAGTTCCTGATGAGGTGAGTGGCGGGAACTGCAATGAGTGGCGATGGTCTGAGGTTCATCTTTGTCCAGAACTTCTTCTAGGAGTTGACGCAGGTTGCACGGGAGCAAGAGATCCGGTATGGGGGCGGACCCGACGAACCCTGAAGGTGCTGTTAGCGGGTAGAGGAACTAATGAAGGGACAACCGAAGACGGCACTGAATCGCGGCCCGATCGTGGGAGTCATGGGTTCGGGGAGCGAGGGTCATATTGATCGGGCTGCTCCACTTGGCCGGTGGTTGGCGGAGAGCGGCGTGCACCTTTTGACTGGAGGGGGAGGAGGGGTGATGGTAGCTGTAAGCGAATCTTTCCACAGTGTGTCCCAGCGTACCGGATCGGTGATTGGGATCATCCCGTGGGATGAGGACGCCGGGAAGCCGAGAGAAGGGTATCCCAATCCGTGGGTGGAGATCCCGATCTATACGCACCTCCCCTTGAGTGGAGGGCGGGGAAAGGAACCGTTGTCCCGGAATCACATCAATGTTCTATCTTCGGACGTAATCGTGGCTCTTCCGGGGGACATGGGCACCGCGAGTGAGGTGACGCTAGCCGTGGACTACCGGTGCCCGATCGTGGCATTCGTCGATTCCAAAGACCAGATTCCGGGCCTTAGTTCTGAGGTGCCAGTGGAGCCAAACTTCGAGGCTGTCCGAGCCTTTGTGGGCGGAGTCCTGAGGACGCTTGGGGATTACCATGATAGACATAGCGGTCGAAGCCGGTAGTGGGGAGTCCCACATGAAACGATGGATGTCCGCCTACGAAAGTGATGATGTGGTGGTGTACTACAACCTAATTCGCTGCAACCACGCGGAAGAGTGCGTCAGGGGTTTGTCGATGGTGTTCAACGCCGAAGCTGGAAGTGCTAACCAACGAGGGTGCGATGGCAGAGTAGAATCTGAACAGATGAGAGGAGAAGATCTGGGCCCTGCCGGGACTCGCCTTAGCTTGAACACTGATGTTCAATCTCCTCCATTATCATCGGGCCAACTGAACGTCGATCTCTAGTGAGGTTGATCATGCCCCTGTCATTGCGTCTGGTTCGCGTCCTGATCGGTGTCGCTCTCCTAACCTCCTGTGCGCCTGGCTTCGGTACCGAGACACCGTCACTAGCATCGGCAGGTGCCGAAGTTATCATGGCGGGGAGCGTGGAGCCGTCCCCGACCACCGACCTGCGTGTGCCGATACCCCGCTCGTTTCTAGATGCGATTGGTCGGGGAACAAGGACCGACCGGGGAGTGCCCGGGCCGAACTACTGGACTCAGAAGGTAGACTACTCGATCCAGGCTGAGCTCGACCCGGAGACTGCAATCCTGGTGGGCCGGGAGATCATCACATATCGGAACAACTCCCCGGATGAGCTGGACCGGCTGATCCTGCACCTTTACCAGAACCTCTTTTCCGGGGGTATGGAGCGGACCCGCAACGTTCCCATCACGGGTGGGATTATCCTCGAGCGAGTGAGTTTGGAAGGACAGGAGCTCCGCGAGGCACGAGGTCGTCCCGAACTCGGCAGCTACATTGCAGACGGTACGCTCATGGCTGTGTACCTCAACCAGAGGCTTCGGCCGGGTGGGACTGTGGAGCTTGAAGTTGAGTGGCGTTTTGAAGTACCGCCAGAGGGAGCGCCCCGGCACGGCCATATCGATAATCGCCTGTTTAACGTGGCACAGTGGTACCCTCAGGTTGCCGTCTACGATGACATCGAAGGGTGGCACATCTGGCCGTATCTGGGTAATGGTGAGTTCTACTTGGAGTATGGTGACTTCGACGTGTCTATCACGGTGCCTGAAGGATGGCTTGTGGGAGCCTCGGGCACACTGCAGAACTCCGATGAGGTCCTTCCGGATCCAATTCGCCGTCGTCTAGAAGAGGCCATGACTAGCGACGAGGTGGTACACGTCGTCGCGGAGGAAGATTTCGGGCCTGGCCTGGCGACCGTCTTGGGCTCGGAGGGAACACTTACCTGGCGCTTTCGCGCAGATGGTGTTCGGGACTTCGCATTTGCAACCTCCAATGAGTATCTATGGGACGCAGCCCACACGCTGACCCCTGACGCGGATGGGGATGGTGAGGATGAGGTAGTGGCTCTGCATGCCCTCTACCGGCCCGTTGCCGAGACCTGGGTCGATGCGGCGGAATACATCCGGCACGCTGTAACCTTCCACGCAGAGCGCTGGCACCCATACCCTTGGCCGCAGATGACTGGCGCGGAGGGTCCCGTGGGAGGGATGGAATACCCCATGCTCACCTTCGTGGCGGCCTTTGGTGATCCCCGCTCGGTCTACGAAACTCTGAACCACGAAATCAGCCACATGTGGTACCCGATGATGGTCGGCTCGAATGAACCCTCATATCCGTGGATGGACGAGGGTCTGGGCACGTACGTGGAGGCCTATGCGACCGGCGACTTCTGGGACGAACCGGAATATTGGCGGGCAGATCAGAATGCCTATCTACGCGTCGCTGGGCTCGAACAGGAAACGCCGATCATGCGGCATGCTGATCTCCATGGTCCATATGGTACGTATGGTCAGGCTGCCTACTGGAAGCCCGCTGCTCTCTTGAGGGCTCTCGAGGCAGTTATCGGCCGCGACGCATTGTGGTCGTCCCTACGGGCTTACTCCGAGAACTGGATCTACCGTCATCCGACTCCCCACGACTTCTTCAACCTCGTGGAGGAAGCCGCGGGACGGGATCTCGACTGGTTCTGGTACCCGTTTTGGTATGAGACGGCGGCCCTGGATCAGGCAATCACGAATGTAAGGGTGACGGATGGCGCTGGTGGTGCAGTCGCCAGCGAAGTGACTATCGCCAACTTGGGTAAGACATTCATGCCTGTGCACCTCCTGCTGACCCTCTCCGGGGGAGACACGATCCGAGAGGTTGTACCTGTCGAAGTCTGGTTACTTGGAGGCGGGGTGCACACGGTTACCGTTGACCTGCCCCGTGGTGAAACCCTCACATCCGTTGAGATTGATCCGGAAGGGGCTTTTCCCGATGTGGATCGGGAGAACAACATCTGGGGACGCTAGACCAACAAACAACCCTCTTTAATACGATTACAATAATATTGACAGATATAGATGTTGGTGTGCAGTGACACCCGCCGCGGGCGGTTCCCAGGCGTGGCTCATGCCAAAGACTGGGTGTCCTTTACCGCGCCCCGGTCAGTCTGGCAGGCTGAACACGTATAGTGCGTTGCCGCTGCTAGGGTGCCGGACCTCATTAGCGACTAACCGCGGTACATTGCGCGGACTCCCTCCTCCGAGTCCAGTGGTCACCGCGATGTATTGCTTGCCGTCGATCGCGAAGGAAATAGGGTGCCCTTGGACCGAGGTCCCGAGCCGCGTTGCCCAGAGGACTTCCCCCGTTTCCACGTCGAAGGCCTGGAATCTGCGGTCTAGATCACCCACGAATGCCACTCCGCCGGCGGTAGAGACAACCCCGGTCAGGAGTGACGCCCGCTGTTGGTAGCTCCAGACTTCCTCTAAGGTGCTTGCGTCATACGCGGCGAGCTTCCCGAGGTTGCCATCGGATCCTGGCATCTCAAAGAAGAGACGGGCAGAGGCCGTCCCTCCACTCCCTTCGACTAACTCGATCTCCCGTGCCTCGTTCTCGAGACACGTCTGACTGAGTGGTGCTATCAAGAGACCGGTCGGCCGGTGATAGCTCATCGAGTGCCAGTCTTTACCTCCGGCGCTACTCGGACAGCCTGGAATCCACTCGCCGATCTGGGCGTTGATGACATCGTCCCGGTAAGTAATCTCCCCAGTCTGTGGGTCAATGTTTGTGAACGCGTTCTGGAAAGTGGTATGCGCGAACCCGAGGAACTCTCCTGTGACGCGGTCATTCTTCCAGAGGATGCCATGCTTACCGATGGAGAAGACGAGTCGTTGCCCGTCCCGGTCCACGAGGACCCGCTCGAAGACCTCGTCCAAATCCAGTGCCTCGCCTGGGACGTGTTGGAAGTGCCAGTCCAGTTCGCCGGTTTCCATATCGATCGCGACTGTCGAGTTTGTATACAGCCCCGCGTCGAAGATGGACTGATGGCGGCTGGCCGGGACCCAAGGTTTTGCCTGCGCGGTACCCCAATAGGTGAGGTTCAACTCTGGGTCATAGCTGCCGGTGATCCACTGCTCGCCGCCGGCCCGGAAGAGGTTGTCAAGGTTGCCCCAGGTATCCCCTCCTGGCTGACCAGCCTGGCCGATGGGGTTCCACTCCCACAGGCGCGTGCCAGTATTAGCGTCGTGTGCTGTCAGGTAGCAGGACTCAGGGATGTAGCGCGCACAGCCCGCCTGTCCCTGGATAATCTTTCCATCTGCCACGATTGGACCGCTGGAAAACTGAAATCCGAGGCTGTCGTTTGCCACCCGGGTCTCCCAAACCTGCTCTCCGCTCCGCGCATCTAGTGCTACGAGTCGTGAGTCGGTCGTCGCATGGATGATGTTCGTGCCGTAGATGGCGATGTTGCGCATGTCCTGTCGGTTCTCCGGACCGGACGCCGTCTCCCAAATCAGGTCCCCCGTTCTAGCGTCTAGTGCCTGGACGATATTACTGGAGTTGATTAGGTAAATGACTCCGTCGTACACGATGGGGCCGGGTTCGGAACCTCCCTCGTGCATGCTCCAGATCCACTCCAATTGGAGCTCACCGACATTATCTCTATCAATCTGATCAAGCGGACTATAGCTATGTGCAAGGTAGTTACGTCTGAGCATCGGCCAATCCGCCGGATCCGGGTCGCGGAGCATCTCGTCCGTGACCGGTAGAAAGTCGCGCATCAGGTCGGCCACAGTGAGCGACTCCGCCTCTAGGTTCGCCGGTTCCTCGCCTATTGTCTCGATGTCGTAGATCCACCCCCTGAGTTCGCCAGTGGGATTTCCCTGGCTGTGGATCTGGACGTAAAGAGATTGCCCTCGCAGCGCAGCTATCTGTCCGTCGGTCAACTCGACAGTGCCACCGATCTCACCCTCTGGCGCAGAAAAGACCTCCAGCGCGTGAGCCACGGGCCCGTGCAGTCCGGGGAATCCCTGATGGATATGCGCTACGGTCGCGTCCGAACTCATTCCTTGATAGCTGCCCGTGACGGTCAGTTGGTTGCCTTGGAGAGTCACTCTCACCTGCCCGACTCCAGTGATTGAGTTGAGCGTCGCAGCATTTACTGGCATGGGTGAAAGACGGGCCCGGAAGGAGTTGGCTTGAGCGGCCACCTGCCCTTGATGGGCGAGCGCGGGGACTCCCAGCGTGCCTGTGAGAAGTAGTGCGGCGGAGAGGACTAGCTTTTTAGTGATGCGACCTTTCATCAGAACCCCTAGCTGTGGCATCTATCTCAGAGCCCGACCGTGAAAACAAAACTTGGGAGGGCCGGATTGCCCACGCTAGGTGGCGGAGTTGCGCATGGCAAGATAAGGTTGCCCGGAAGGTGAACCAGTCAGCGATAGGATCGAACAGCCGCCATGAATGCACCTGCCCCCACAATCCCGAGTCGTGAGCCTCGCCCGATGAGGCCGCACCTGTCGAACGGAGTGATTGCGGTGATCCTCCTCGTGGTAATGGAGATCCTGCTCTTTTCAGGACTGATTTCGGCCCATATAGCGTTTATGGCTGACCAGGTTGGTGAAGTTTGGCCACCTCTAGACCAGCCACGCCTTCCTTTTGGAGAGACCGCGATTAACACCGCTGCGCTAGTTCTAAGTGGGATCATCCTGGCGTTGTGCAGTCTGCAGTTCAGGGTGGAGCCTCGTCGGGCTCTCATTCTCCTCGGGATAGCCACACTTCTTGGCGGATTCTTCGTCGTGTTTCAGGGTGTGGAGTGGCTCGGTTTGGTTCAGGAGGGGCTTTCAATGAGATCTGGCGCATATGGTGCGTTCTTCTACCTGATTGTGGGGATCCATATGCTGAATGCTCTGGTGGCTCTTGGGTTCCTCGCCTGGGCCTGGGGAAGGTTGAGGCGTGGTGTACTCTCAGACACTCAATTCAAAGCCGTGCGGATCTTCTGGTATTTTGTAGTGCTCGTGTGGCCCGTGATCTACTTCCAGGTGTATCAGTGATGGGCTATTAGTGGATGGGCCCACTCCTGGCTCGGTGCGCCTAGTCTGCGGTAGCTTGATGGGTAAGGTTATTGTACCGTTTCCGGCTTAGTTCCAGGCCGAAAAACGCACCCATGTCTGCCCTGAGGGTGTCCAACAGCACGAGTGCTGGGAAGAGGAGAGTGGTGTGTCCGATAGCGGACAGACGTCTCCAGCTCATGCTGCCCTCGTTATCTCCCAATTCATGCGGAGTCGCACGGGCCTGTGCCAAGCGAGGGTGGCTGACGCGACTACTAGAGGCAGGATGAATGGAAGATGGACGGAGTATCAATCAAGCACCCTGGGGAGATGAGGGGTCTGGCCGAATCTTGCGCTGCGTGTGGTCGGAAGGCCACCGTAGGGAAGGGGATCTGGCCCAGGTTAGATCTGTTCCCGGGTTGTGGTGCAGGGAGTTGGGGGCATGAAAGGTTCATTGGCTGGAGGTTGGGATGTGGCCGCTTCGGTATGTCTGCTGCTTTCCTCCTGTGCCGTGGCAAGTGAGGGGTCCGGTCCTCGGCTCGTGCAACCCGGAGCTCCCGGAGAGCCCAGTCGGGTGCTCAGTGCAGAAGAATCCGAGCTGGCTCCCCCCGTGCTGGTCACCACAGCCGACGTGAGATTCATGCAGGGGATGATTGCCCACCACGCCCAGGCGCTGACCGTGAGCCGGTTTGTCCCGAGCCGAGCGGAGGGGGAAGGGGTTCGGCTCCTCGCCGAGCGGATCGAGCGTTCCCAGGGGGATGAGATGGCGCTCATGGAGCGATGGCTCGCAGCCCGAGGTGAAGAGATTCCGGACCCGACCGTCGGGTACCAGATACAATCTTCTGGTGGTCAACCCGTGCTCATGCCTGGCATGCTGACCGTGGACGAGTTGGCTGAGTTGGAGGAGTCCTCCGCGGCTGACTTCGATCGGCTGTTTCTGGTGTATATGATCCGCCACCATGAGGGAGCGCTCACGATGGTGCGGGAGCTTTTCGCTAGTGAAGGAGGGGGTGAAGAGGGGGTGATATTCGAGTTTGCCGTTGATGTCGATAGCGACCAGCGCATCGAAATCGCGCGCATGGTCCGAATGCTGACTGGGAGCCCTTGAGGGTTGCCCAAGTCCCAACCAGGAATCAGGAATGAGATATAAAGCGATGGTCCAAGACCTGACATGTCACTGGATTGTATTGGGGTCAGCCACGGTGGTCCTCACAGTCGGATTGATCTTGAGCCCACCGACCGTATGGGCGCAGACCGGAGGTGGGCAGGCCGATCCTCGAGTTGGGCTGGAAGCCGGTTGGCAGGATGCGGAAGCGGCAAGCTTGAACCTTGAGCTGAGGGGTCACCGGGACCGGCCCCCCGGATTTTTTGTTCCCGGCGAGCCCGGAGCGCAGAATTACAAGAACTCCGACCTTGCGTTCAGGGGGGATCTGGTGTTCGTGGGTAACTACAATGGTTTCAACATCTACGATATTGCGGACCCAGTGAGCCCGGAGCTACTGACATCGGTCGTATGTCCCGGTGCACAGGGTGATCTCTCTATATACGGTGATCTCCTCTTCCGTTCGGATCAAGAAGCCCGCAGTAGACTCGACTGTGGAGTTTCCACCGAAGAGGAGATCGAGCTGGACGTTAATGCAGAGCGGTTTCGCGGTGTTCGGATCTTCGACGTGAGTGACATCCAGAACCCAGTTCAGGTTGCTGCCGTGCAAACTTGTAGGGGCTCCCACACGCATACTATCCTCAGCGACCCAAACGACAACGAAAACGTCTACCTGTATGTGTCCGGCACAAGTGCCATACGCTCCGGCGAAGAGCTGGAGGGATGTCTGGACATTGACGACCCTAACGAACCAGATACCTCGTTCTGGCGCATCTCGGTTATCCAGGTTCCGCTAGACGCGCCCGAGAACGCTCGTGTTGTGAATGAGCCACGGGTTTTCGCGAATCCCGAGAGCGGCTCGATTGCGGGCCTGTGGGGAGGTGGGGACCATGGCCCGGGTACTCAGGAGTCCAGACAGACAACATCATGCCACGACATTACTGTGTACCCGGAGATCGGCTTGGCGGCCGGGGCGTGTCAGGGGAATGGTGTCCTTTTTGACATTAGCAATCCGGTGAATCCGGTTCGGATTGAGGAGGTGACGGACCCTAACTTCGCGTACTGGCACTCGGCCACCTTCAACAATGATGGTTCCAAGGTGGTCTTCACGGATGAGTGGGGTGGTGGCGGGCAACCCAGATGTCTCTCGACAGACCCAGCGACCTGGGGGGCGGACGCGGTATTCGACGTGATCGATGGCGAGCTTCACTTCGCTGGATATTACAAGCTCCCTGCACCCCAAACGGAGACGGAGAACTGCGTTGCTCACAACGGCTCCCTGATCCCGGTGCCCGGCCGGGATATCATGGTTCAGGCCTGGTACCAGGGCGGGCTCTCGGTATTCGACTTCACTGATTCTGAGAACCCAACCGAGATCGCGTACTTCGATCGGGGCCCGGTAAGCGAGAGTGAGCTGCTCTCAGCGGGTTACTGGTCGACGTACTGGTACAACGGACATATCTATGGTTCAGAAATCTCGCGGGGGCTCGACGTATTCGAGCTGACGCCGAGCGAACATCTGTCCCAGAACGAAATCGATGCGGCGAACCTCGTACTATACGAGACCTTTAACCCGCAGGAGCAGCCGAGGGTGGTTTGGCCTGCGGCTTTCGTCGTGGCCAGGGCATACTTGGACCAGCTTGACCGCGTGGATGGCCTTGCGATGGGTCGGATTGCCGAGGTGGCGGCCGAACTGGACGCAGTAGAGACAATGGACGATGGTCCCTCGAAGCGCGCGGCTTTGGCCGAACTGGCGACGCAGCTATGGGACGACGCCCGACAGATAGACGCCAATCAGCAAACCGGGGACGAGGAGCGCGTCCAAGCGCTAGTGGGAGCCATCCTAGACCTGGCAGCCGTACAGCGCTAACCATGATTTAGGAGACGGAGCCCAACGACCAGGGCCGCTGTTCGGCGGCCGACGTTCTACGGGAAAGTGCGTACCTCTTTTTCGGCTGGCTCCTGGGACCGGGGTTTCTGGTGCTGAACTTCGTCCCTTGGCGCGGCAGGCATCGGTTCCCATCCTGCGGACTGGACCGCAGCCTGCGCGGATGCTAAGCGCGCGACCGGAATCCGGAAGGGCGAGCAGCTCACGTAGTCTAGCCCTGTGTTGTGGCAGAATTGCACCGATCTGGGGTCGCCTCCATGCTCGCCACAGATCCCGATCTGGAGATCGGGGCGAGTCCCCCGCCCGAGTCGGACCGCCATCCGCATGATCCGTCCCACACCGTCGATGTCGAGGGTCGCGAAGGGGTTATCTGGGAGCACCTTTTGTTCGATGTAATGTGTGAGGAACCCGCTCTCTGCGTCGTCCCGGGAGATTCCGAATACCGTCTGGGTCAGATCGTTCGTGCCGAACGAGAAGAACTCAGCCGTCGCGGCGAGTTCATCTGCCATGAGAGCCGCTCGTGGGATCTCGATCATAGTTCCGATCTTGTAAGGGATCTCCACCTTTTCTTCTTCCATTACGGCCCGGGCTTCGCCTTCCACGAGGTCGCGTTGTATGAGGAGTTCATTCGCGTGTGAAACCAGTGGGATCATCACCTCCACTTTGACAGTCATACCTTCGCGTATGCACTGTGCAGCCGCCTGGAAGAGTGCGCGGGCCTGCATCCGGGTAAGCTCTGGAAGTAGCATTGCGAGACGGACGCCTCTCGTGCCCAGCATGGGGTTCGTCTCCAGAAGATCTTCGGTCCGCTCAAGAAAGTCCTGCTTGGCACGGATCTCCTCAAGTGTGTCGTCGATCTCACGAAGGGTGTCTAGGTGCTGAAGTTTGACTTTGAGTTCCGCCAACTCGCGGAGGAGCTCTTGATGACTCGGGAGGAACTCGTGGAGTGGGGGGTCTAGGAGCCGAACTACGATGGGAAGGCCATCCATCACGCGGAAGAGCCCCGCGAAATCTGCACGCTGAAGAGGCAGGAGTACGTTGAGGGAGTCCTCACGCTCCGCAGAGGTCCGGGCCATGATCATCTTCCGCATCACTGGGAGCCGATCATCCTCGAAGAACATGTGCTCAGTGCGGCAGAGGCCGATCCCCTCCGCACCATAATCCCGTGCTCGCTTCGCGTCATCGGGGTGGTCGGCATTTGCCCAAACCTGGAGTTTGCGGAACTCATCGGCCCAGCTCATCAGACGGATAAGCCAAGGGTCCCGGACATCTGAGACCACGGTAGGAAGCGCACCAAGGTAGACTTCTCCGCGCAACCCATCGATCGAAATTGTGTCACCCTCGTGAATCGTGAGATCTCCGATCCGTGCCTCGCGGTCTTCCGGGTTGATCTCGAGGGTTTCGACTCCGACCACAGCCGGTTTGCCGAATTGACGCGCTACCAACGCCGCGTGGCTGGTCCGTCCTCCCCGGTTGGTAAGGATTCCTTCAGCTGCGAACATACCGTGTACATCATCCGGCCTCGTCTCGGGTCGGACCATAATCACTGCCTTCCCGTCCTCCTTCGCCCACTGCTGTGCAGTGTCCGCATCAAAAACGACCATACCCACGGCCGCTCCGGGGGAAACGTTAAGACCCTGAGCGATTACTTGAGCCTTCTTTCTGGCATCCTCATCGAATTGGGGATGGAGGTAGAAATCCACCTGCTCAGGGCTCACCCGGAGGACCGCCTCCTCTCGACGAAGGAGTTCCTCGTCCACCATGTCGACGGCAATCCGGACTTCCGCCTGGGCGGTTCGCTTGCCGTTCCGGGCCTGGAGGAGCCAGAGCTTCCCCTCCTCGATTGTGAACTCCAGGTCCTGCATATTTCTGTAGTGGTTCTCTAGCTTGTTAGCGATCTCGGAGAGCTCCTTGTAGGCGTCGGGGAACTCGTGGGCCATCGCGCTGATGTCCAGTGTGTTCCGGGTCCCGGCGACAACGTCTTCCCCCTGAGCATTGACAAGGAAATCTCCATCCAGCCCGGGTTCGCCCGTCGACGGATTCCGACTCATCGCGACTCCGGTAGCGGAGTTATCACCCATGTTACCAAAGACCATCGTTTGGATGTTCACCGCCGTCCCGAGGTCGTGCGGGATCCCCGACTCATTCCGGTAATCCACGGCTCGCCTCGCATTCCATGACGCGAAGACTGCCTCGGTGGCTGACTTTAGCTGCTCCAGAGGATTCTGTGGGAAGGGGGCCTTGGTGTGGGTATTGACGAGCTCCTTGAACTTCTGGGTGAGGGCCATCCAATCCTCCGCCCGGAGTTCCGAATCCGACGTGACATCGGCCATCAGGAGCCTCCGCTCGATGACTTCCGCGAACACTTCTTCTTCCATTCCTCGGACCACGGTGCCGAACATTTGGATCAAGCGCCTGTACGCGTCGTAGACGAAGCGCTGGTCCCCCGTGAGCTCTACCATCCCTCGGGCGACTTCGTCGTTCATCCCGAGGTTTAGGATCGTGTCCATCATCCCAGGCATGGAGAACTTCGCACCGGAGCGACATGACACGAGGAGTGGTCTCTCGGGGTTTCCGAACTCTTTCCCAGTGGTGGCCTGGATGTGGTGAAGGGCCTCCAGTTGTTGTTCCCAGGTTCCTGCCGGGAACCCATCCATCCTGGTGAGATAGGCGATACAGGCCTCAGTTGTCACAGTGAAGCCGGGAGGCACCGGGATATGAATTCGTGTCATTTCGGCTAGATTCGCACCCTTGCCTCCTAGAAGTCCGCGGACCGCCTCCCAATCACCGACGGTGGCTTCGACTTCTTCGAGTTCCGTGAAGAGGTACACCCACTTCCGCTTCATTTATGCTTCCTTCCTCACAGATTCACTTGGGGCGAATGTGCCCCGTACGTCACGAACTCTGGACCTCTGTCCTCAATGAGTTTCGGACTAACTCGAAACCTTACATCCGGGATGAGGCAGAGCCAGATCTCCTCCCCGCAAGGTACTGTCCGATCCGGCCCAATCCCTCTTCAATCTTCTCTAAATCAAGGGCGTAGGAGAGCCGGATCCGGCCCGGACTGCCAAACCACTCCCCCAAGTAGGTGATGACCCTATGGTCCTGGAAGAGATCCCACACGAAGTCAAGAGGATGGTCCACACGCGGCATCACGTAAAACGCGCCCTCCGGCTTCCAAGTGTCCAGCCCCAAGTCCAACAGTCCGCGGTAGATGAGATCTCGGCGCTCGCGCCACACTTCGAGCTGCTCCTCAATGAAGCTAATGGGTGTGTGTGTGGCCGCGAGGGCCATCTGTTGCCCGAGGATATTCGTGTTCATGGACGTATGGGTCTTCATCGCGATTACCTTGGCGATTAGTTCACTGTCTGGTGACCAGAGGTACCCAACCCTCGACCCGCACATCGCGTAGGTCTTGGAGAAAGAATTGATCGTCACCACTCTGGGGCCCTTGATGAGGTAATTCTCTCTAACATAGATGAGATCCTTATAGACTTCGTCCGAGAGGACGTAGATTCCAAGATCACTCGTGATCTTCTCAATCTCCCTCAAGGTCTCGACAGCCTCGACTCGTCCAGTTGGGTTTGATGGGGAGTTGATGATC
>CAZJIM010000013.1:0-15680 GCA_964546115.1 uncultured Gemmatimonadaceae bacterium
GAGGAGGTCTACGAGGGTGCCAGCGGTTTGTGTCATGGCCGCAGATTGAACGGCGCTCCGGACGATCCAGATATGCGCTCCACGCCGCCCCTGGCGCGGGCGAGGTTCCTCCGCGTCTGGGAGGGAAGATCGCTCGCCACACTGTTCGAATACACGCGGGCGACGATGCCGGAAGACAATCCGAGCTCTCTGACTGAGCAGGAGTATGTCGATGTGATTGCCTACATGCTCAGCGTTGGCGGGATGGCGGCGGGGAATGACGAACTCCAACCCGACCCCCAAAGACTGGCGCGGGTCCTCATACAACCTCAGCCGTAGGAGGCGGAGGTCAGGTGCGCTCGCCGTAGGAACTGCCCTCTTCCCACGGTTTACAAATCTCGATGATTCTTCCAGGATGGCGTTCTCGGTCTCCCCCCGGTCCGCCCCGGCTCTTGATCTCACCTTACAGCCGGGAACGACGAGCGTTAAACACGGGACTCCTGGTATCCGCGGTATTGCATCTCCTGTTGGTTGCGCTCTATCCCTTCCTGCTGGGTGACCCGGAGCCCCGGGCTCGAAGGAATGAGCCCGCCACGCAGCAGCCGATTGTCGAGGGAACGCAAATCGTCCAGATCATCGAGCTTCCGGAACCCCCGGAGTTGCCACAGGAGGTGATCGCAGAGGAGTCCCCGGCGGAATCTCTGCAGCCCGAAGTCTCTGACTTGGAAGTGATTGCAGGGGGAGATGATACACCCGCAACTGAGCCTGAGGAGGACGAAGAGGGGTTGACGGTGGCAGAGCAGTTGCGGCCCCGGATCATCGATCCGCGTGTTTGGGCACCACTGGACCCCGACTACACCCAGTTAACAGACGAAGAGCGAGCTCAACTCCTCCTGCGGGGGATGATCGAGAGTTGGAACGACTCGATCGCGGTTGCAGAGGCTTTGTCCGAGCGAGCTACGGACTGGACCTACACCGATGACGAAGGTCGCCGCTGGGGACTGTCTCCGGGGCGACTTCATCTGGGAGACTTCTCGATTCCGCTTCCATTCTCCTTCGCGCTTCCTCCCGGACGCAGGGAGGCGCTTGCCGAACGGCAGCTGATACGAGACGACCTTGCGCGAGGAGCGGCAACTGCGATCATCCGAGAGACCTGGGCGGAGCGAGCCAGGGCGATCCGGGAGCGCCTGGAGGCTGAGCGGGCGCCTCCTGATCCGAGAAGTATGGGTGACAATGGGGACAGGGGAGGAGATCGGTAGCGCCTCCTTGCGCCGGCCGTGGCAGCGATAGATGCTTCCACGCTTCCATTTATATGGGCATGTGACCAGGGGACAACGATTCCCAGAGGTGGAGAGATCGCTTGGAAAGGATCACGGCGTTTCAAAGTAGTGACTTCTATCAGGGGTTTTTCGACGTGCTTGTCCTCGGCTCGGGAGTATCGCCGAGGGCGCTTCCACGAGGGAATCCTCATCGAGGTCCGCGAGCAATCCGAAGCCCAGTCCTCGCCCGTCGAAGTGGAGGCGTTCCTCTCTTTGCCGGCCAGTCTGTTCGAGAAAGTGGCCGCCCTCCACGATGAGAGCTGGGACCTTCTCTTTCAGGCCTGCTGACTCCAACCGAGCACAAGGTGGCTGAAGTCCTCCCGACACGATTGGACCCCCGTTCGATCGAAGGACCGCTATACGCCCGTGCGGTCGAGAGGGGCACGTTCCACCTTCCCGCCTCCCGGATTCTCGAGGAGGGGTTAGATCCCTACGTGATTGTTATCCCGCCGCCAAACGTCACGGCGGTTCTCCACATGGGTCATGGGCTGAACAATACGATCCAAGATGTCCTGATTCGGTGGAGACGGATGCAGGGCAGGGGAGCGGTCTGGATCCCCGGAACAGACCACGCCGGGATTGCCACGCAGAACGTGGTGGAGCGGCTCCTTGCGGACGAGGGTAAGACCCGTTTCGACATCGGTCGAGAGGCATTTGTGAAACGAGTCTGGTCGTTCGTCGAAGAGACTGGCGGCACGATTCTCGACCAACTTCGGGCGATTGGGGTGAGCTGTGACTGGGAGCGTACCAGGTTCACACTGGATCCAGGGCTCTCGCGGGCTGTGCGCGAGGTCTTCGTGCGACTCTACGACAAGGGCCTCATCTACCGGGGCGAGTACATCATCAACTGGTGCCCCCGTTGTTTGACAGCGCTCTCCAACGAGGAGGCCGAGAGGTTTGAGTCCCGGGGGAGGCTCCATAACCTCCGCTATCCACTGGCAGAGGAAGCGTCGGACGCGGCGGAGGCAGCGAAGGCAGCCGGTGCTGAGGCCCTCCAGCGGATGGAAGACGGAAGGTGGTGCCTGACAGTCTCCACGACACGACCTGAGACGATGCTGGGGGACACAGGTGTCGCCGTTCACCCGCACGACCAGCGGTACGCCCTATTGGTTGGGAAGCGGGCCATCCTTCCCCTAGCGGATCGTGAGATCCCAATCATAGCCGATGAGTCGATCGAGACCGAGTTCGGAACCGGAATGGTGAAGGTCACCCCGGCCCACGACCCGAATGACTTCGAGATCGCCGGTCGGGCTGGACTCGAAATCCTGAACATCTTTACTCCGGAGGCCCGGACGAACGATTCAGTCCCGGAGCCCTTCAGGAATCTGGACCGATTCGAGGTCAGAAAGTCAGTCATCAAGGCCCTCTTGGAGCGTGGGTTGTATGCCGGAGATGAGCCGCACGAACACTCAGTTCCGCACTGCTACCGCTGCGATACGGTAGTGGAGCCTCGCCTTTCGAAACAGTGGTTCGTTCGCATGACACCACTGGCGAAACCAGCCCTGCAGGCTTCCCGAGATGGGACTGTCTCATTCCATCCAAGTCACTGGAAGAAAGTCTATGAGGACTGGCTTGAGAACATCCGGGACTGGTGTATCTCTCGGCAGCTCTGGTGGGGCCACCGGATTCCCGTCTGGTACTGTCGGGCAGAGGGGTGCGAGGAGGTGATGGTGCTCCGCGACGACCCTGAGATTTGCGTGAGTTGCGGATCAGAAAAAATCGAGCAGGACCGTGACGTACTGGATACTTGGTTCAGTTCCTGGCTCTGGCCGTTCTCCGTTTTCGGGTGGCCGGATGAGAGCCCGGATCTCGAAGCGTTCTATCCTGGACACGTTCTCGTCACGGGTCCAGACATCCTCTTCTTTTGGGTCGCTAGGATGATCATGTCCGGGTATGAGATCATGGGCCAACCTCCGTACCGGGACGTGTTCCTCAACGGGATGGTCCGCGACGCGAAGGGTCGGAAGATGTCCAAATCCCTGGGTAACGGGATCGACCCCCTTGAGGTAGTCGATCGGTTCGGAGCGGATGCACTTCGATTCACAGTACTCTCGATGTGCGGGGTCGGAACCGACATCCACCTCGATCACGAGGATCTGGAGGCTGCTTTTGCGCCCGGGAGGAACTTCTCCAACAAGCTCTGGAATGCGGGTAGGTTCACGCTGATGTCTGTTGGGGACGGTCCAGTGAGTCCGCTCGAGGAAGTCTCCAGTAGGCTAGAGGTCGTGGACCGATGGATCCTGTCCCGCCTCTCGCGTACCACGCAGGAGATGACCGAGAACTTGGAAAGGCTTCGCGTGCACGATGTCGTGGATCGCGCCTATCACTTCTTCTGGGGCGACTTCGCCGACTGGTATCTGGAACTCTCCAAGGGCCGCCTGCGTGGGGATGACGGAGAGGACGCCCGCGAGGCATCTCGCGCGGTGCTTGTGTATGTCTTCGATAGTATCCTCCGATTATTACATCCAATCGTGCCCTTCGTAACAGAGCACCTGTGGGATCGGATCCCGTGGCCAGAGGGTGAGGACCGGCCTGAAAGCCTGCCCACCGCACCATGGCCTGAACCGGAACCTGTGAAGGAGGATTTAGACGCAGAGGCCTCGATTAACCGCTTTCAGGAACTGGTCACTACGGTGCGTAGACTCCGGAAGGAGTACGGCGTGGGAGAAGGAGCCCGCGTGGCCCTGGTCCTCAGCAGCCTCTCCGCGGAACGACAGACTGAGCTTATAGGCGAACGCGCAACACTGGAACAAGTAGCCCGAGTGTCCGATCTGATTTTCGGGGAACCCGAGGAAAGAGGGGTTGGTGCTAGCGCCGTTCTGAAAGACGGGACTGAGCTGTTCATGCCCCTTGAGGGGCTACTTGACCTGGAGCAGGAGCGGCAGCGGCTTCGATCGGAGATCGGGCGGCTGGACGGACAGGTCCGGGGAGCTGAGAAGAAGCTGGCGAACCCGAGCTTCGTGGAACGCGCACCTGAGGAGGTGGTCCAAAAGGAGCGGAACAAGGCCACCGTCTTCCGCGATCAACGGGCCAAGTTACTTCAGAAGCTTTCGGTGCTCGAAAGCTCGTGATAATGCTACGCCAGGGAATCACCTCAGTTGTCTTCGTGGGGCTGGCGGCCGCGGGGTGCGCGCGCTCCCAGGCACCACAGGGAGGCGCGGTCCCTGAGATTCCCCTTCAGGTTAGGGAGACGCGACCGGCGAACCTGTCCTTTGTTGAGCCGTTCAAGGAGTCAGTGGAGATCTGGTTCGCCCGGACGGTCGCTGAGAACCTGACACAGGGGTCATTGAGGGAGGCCGTCATCGTCTCGCCTGCCAACGGCGAGATTGAGGTTCGTACGGGCGAGGACAGGATCGAGATTTCGATGGAGGGGGGGTTCCAGGCTATAACGGTCTATCGAGTCACCGTGCTTCCTCGCTTCCAGGACCGTTTTCAGAATGCTATGGGGGCAGCCTTCGATCTCTTCTTCTCCACCGGACCGGAGTTCGAGCCCAATTTGGTCGCGGGGCTCATCTCGGACCGGCTGACTCTGGACGCCGTCCGCGAAGCGCGGGTGGACGTGATTTCAGCCGACGGGGACATCGTACAAACCGCTGTTGCCGATACGATGGGGATCTTCACCTTGCCCTATCTCTCCTCGGGGGTCTATACAGTCGTGGCATATGAGGATGACAATCGCGATGGAGAACCGGGGGTTGCGGAGATCCAGGACTCCGTTGGCGTGAGCGTCACACCGGGAGACACTTTGATCATCACGGATTTCGAACTGCTTTCTCCCGATAGTACGGCAGCGGTTCTGAACGAGGTTGCTGTTCTCGACTCGACTGTGCTCCAGTTAAACTTCGATGATTATCTGGATCCTAACGAGCCTCTCGATGGCGTTGAGGCTATAGTGACTCCCGAGGATGGGGATCCTATCGAGGTCAGCGAAGTGATCCACTTCGCCGAGTGGGAGAATCGACAGGCAGCGGGTGCTGAGCCTGGTCCAAACGCTGCCGATGTGGCCCCTCAGACGGATTCAGTCGCCGTTGCCAATGAGCTTCTACTTCCCGTCCAGGATCTAGTACTCGTTCTCTCGGCTTCTCCCGTTCCGGATGAGATCTACGAAGTCCGGATCCAGGGCGTTCGGAACATCAACGGAGTTCCCGGCGGAGGTGGATCGGTGGATCTGATGTGGGTGCCTACTCCACTTCCGGCCGAGGTGTCGCCCCCGAGCCCGGATGCTCCGGGCGGTGCCACCGTGCCAGCTGACTTTACCGCCGTACCCGGGGGGCTATCAGGAAGTCCGGTTGTACCTTGTGGTGGGGTTTTCACCGGTGCCCAGTCCGGGGCGGTTGACCCTGGTCCATGAGTACGAATACCTTCTAGAGGTGATTAGAGATTGTGGGGTCGAACCTGTGAACCCAGCGGCACCTGGAGGGGTATTGTGTTTGTCAGCCTCCTAATGAGTGGAGAGTGAGGGAGTATGCAGATTCAGCTAACAGAGGTGGCCCTGACCAAGGTACAGTCCTTCTTAGATGACCAGGGTCTCGGGCAGAATGCTGGGCTACGGGTGGCCGTCCTGCCCGGGGGTTGCTCGGGATTCCAATACGGTCTAAACATCGAAGAAGCCCCAGAGGACGAAGACGAAGTTCTCGATCTGTCGCAGGGGATCCGGATCTTCGTGGACCCGTTCAGCGTCCAGTACCTAGAGGGAGTGGAGATCGATTACGCGACCTCCATGATGGGCTCCGGGTTTACCTTCAATAACCCTGCGGCAAGCGGTGGCTGTGGGTGCGGTAGCTCATTTACCGTTTGACTCTTCAGTCGCTCGGCTCAGATCAACCGCAGCTCCTTGAGGTCCATCGATTCACCGGTGGGCCTTTTGTCGAAAATGGCTACCTGGTTCGGTGCACGGCCACTGATCAGGTCGCGGTGGTTGACCCGGGTGCGTGCGCATCGGGAATGGTCGAGGTGTTGGAGCAGACAGGTTGGAGCGTGCAGGCGATCTACCTGACTCACGCCCACATTGACCACGTCGAGGGGATTCCCGTCATACGGCGGTTTACGGACGCACTGATCTATCTCCACCCGTTGGATCGCTCTATATACGACCGCGCTGAAGAGAGCGCGGCACGCTTCGGACTTGACCTTCGAGAGCGGCTCCCCCCCCCCGACCGACCCTTGGCCCCCGGGGAGTCGGTCCCCGTCGGGGATCAGCAGCTGGAGGTTCGGTTCGCTCCAGGTCATGCCCCGGGGCACGTTGTCCTCTATGCCCCGAAGTCTAACTTCGCCTTGGTCGGGGATGTGATCTTCAAGGCTTCGATCGGCCGGACTGACCTTCCTGGTGGAGACTTTCAGGAGCTGATGGCATCCATTCGAAGTGAGGTTCTCACTCTTCCCGAAGATACGCGGCTCCTTACCGGGCATGGTGAGGAGACTACTGTTCGCCAGGAGCGTCTAGGCAATCCGTTCCTCATCTCGCAGGTCCCCGGTGGTTTCGCATGATGGTTCGGGTCGCCGTCTTCGCATCCGGACAGGGATCCAACTTCCAGGTTTTGGTGGAGGACGCTTCAGGGATGGGTACGCAGTCGGCTGAGCCTTCGGCTCGGGGTGCTTCACCTGAATGGGAAGTCGTGCTTCGCGTGACGGACAGGGAAGAGGCATATGCTCTTGAGCGGGCCCGAAATCTGGGGATTGAGAGCGTCGTGGTCTCTCCCTCTACGGACTCCCAGGATTTTGGGTCCCGACTACTAACCGTCCTGGACAAGGCGGGGGTCGACATGGTCCTCAACGCGGGCTACTTGCGACTTGTCCCTCCGTCGGTCGTTGAGCGGTACCACGGTCGGATGCTGAACCTGCATCCAGCGCTTCTTCCCTCCTTCGGAGGCAAGGGGATGTATGGGCGGAGGGTGCACGAGGCTGTGCTCGATGCGGGTGTTCGGCTTTCGGGTGTCACTGTGCACTTCGTGAGTGAGGAGTACGATCGCGGCCATATCCTGGCGCAATGGCCGGTGCCCGTGATTCCCGGCGACACTCCGGAAACGCTCGCGGTAAGGATTCACGATGTTGAGCATCGACTTTATCCGGCTGCTGCCGACCACCTTGCTCAGGCCATCATGGACGGTTCGGAACCCTCTGCGATTCCCGGACCTGGCGCCCGTTTCGATATCGCAGAGCATCTACTCAGCCCGACCGGAGTCCGCCCGGAATCACACTCATGACCCGAACTCGACGTGCCCTTCTCTCTGTGTCTGACAAGACGGGCATCCAGAAATTTGGCCACTCGCTACATGAACGGGGATTCGAAATTCTTTCGACGGGGGGAACTGCTCGTGTGCTGCGCGACGCCGGGCTGGAGGTCACCGATGTCGCGGAGGTGACTGGCCACCCAGAGATTATGGATGGCCGAGTCAAGACGCTCCATCCGGCCATACACGGTCCTCTGCTGGCACGCAGAGAAGTCTCCGGGGACATGGCGGCTCTAGAGGAGCGCGGGTACAAGCCCATCGACCTGGTCGCCGTGAACCTTTACCCGTTCAGAGAGACTGTAGCTCAGGGCGATGTCCCGGTGGTTGACGCGATGACACAGGTGGACATTGGTGGACCCACCATGATCCGCGCTGCGGCTAAGAACTACTTGCATGTGTGGGTGGTGATTGATCCCACCGACTACGGCCGTGTGATTGAGGCGCTCGACGGGAACGGCGATAACCAGGGGCTCAGAGGGGAACTCGCCCGAAAGGTATTTGGTCACATGTCCGCTTACGATGCGGCGGTGGCAGGGTTTCTCCGTGAGAAGGATTCCGGAGGTGCCCCCGCATCGGCGTCTGTTACTGGTACCGGTGCTGGATCCTCGGGTGAGGGTGGGATGCCAGACCGGTTGGAATTCCGGTACGAGGTGGTATCCGAACTCCGCTACGGTGAGAATCCGGACCAGACCGCCGCCTTCTATTCACCTGAAGGGTCGGCGCTCAGCGGGGTATCTTCCCTCCAGAAGCACCATGGGAAGGGGTTGTCATACAACAATCTTCTCGACCTAGATGGGGCACTCTATTCGCTCTCGCCCTTCGCCCTCTCGCCCAGTCCTGCGGTTTGCATCGTGAAACACACCACGCCATGTGGGTTCGCGATTGGGAACTCGGTCGAAGTCGCGTTTCTCCGCGCGTTGGCAACCGATCCGGTGAGTGCATTCGGGTCGGTCATCGCGATCAACCGAAGGGTGGATGAGGACGGCGCCAATGCGATCAGGGAGCTTTTCGTTGAGTGTGTGGTTGCCCCCGGGTTTACGGATGGAGCGATGGAGGTGCTCACTCAAAAGAGAAATATCCGGATTCTAAGCTTCCCTGATCGCGAGGAAGCTTCGCCGTCGATCCCGATCTCCGAAGATTCGCTCGAGGTGTTCGATGTCGCTTTGGATAGGGACCGGGATGCGATGCGCGCGGCTCGTTTCCTTGCCACCCATGGGCGGGATCCCGAGCCTCTCGTGGTCCGGGGGATCTACGGAGGGCTCCTGGCCCAGACGCCGCCCCTTCCCCCGTTCTTCGGGATTGAGGATCCGGAATGGAGGACCGTGACCGAACGAGAGGCGACATTGGGGGAGACAGAAGACCTGGATTTTGCATGGGCCGCTGTCTACGGGGTCAAGTCAAACGCGATCCTCCTCGCACGTGGCGGTGCGGCTGTCGGGATTGGAGCTGGCCAGATGTCCAGAGTCGACGCATCCCGACTGGCAGTTCAGAAGGCTGCAGATGCAGGACTTGACCTTCAGGGGTGCGTGCTTGCTTCAGACGCCTTCTTTCCCTTTGCCGACGGCGTGGAAGCCGCGGCTGCAGCCGGCGTAAGAGCGATCATCCAGCCTGGTGGATCTATCCGGGACGAAGAGGTGATTGAGGCCGCTAACAAGGCCGGAATCGCAATGATCTTCACTGGACGACGGCTCTTCAGGCACTAGTAGGATGGATCAGTTGGGAAGTCGTCAGCACAACTGGGCGGGGTCTGCTCGGAGGTGATATCTTTCGTCCGAAAGGAGGGGTGACCGAGCGGCTATGGTACCGGTCTTGAAAACCGAGGTCAGGGTAACTCCTGCGTGGGTTCGAGTCCCACCCCCTCCGTTTACTTTCAAGACATGCTGCTCGGGAAGGTCCAAGTTAGGATTGAGGATTCTCCGGGCGTCTATATTCTGTATACTGAATACTGAGTCACATATCCAAGTCGATGGATGAAGGACTGAGGCGCTGAAGTTCGCGGCGTAGGGCTACTGTATCTATAATGACGGCTTGGCGTCGTTGATACAGTGCTGTAGTCGAGGAAGAGTGAGAAGAGCTGCCGGACAGAAGGGGAGCACGTCCGACGAAGACAGTTCCCCGAAGTGGTTCGAGCGTTTCACAAGCGTCTCCTTGGCCATTCGGTTCCAAACACAGGAGGGAAGATGACAACGTCGGTTCAGGGTCGCCGATTGTGGCAACGGATTATTAGCGGAGCGGTGGTAGCTATAGCTGCCATTCTCTGCATGGCGGGCTCCGGTACCGCCCAACTGCAGGGGCTCGAAGATGGAAATTGGAGCTACCTGGGTGGAGCTGCCGGCCATTCGCGGTACTCTCCACTGAACCAGATCAATGCGAGCAACTTCGAGGACCTCGAGGTGGCGTGGATCTGGCGGGGGGACAATTTTGGTGGGGGCGTTGAGTTCACAATGCGATCCACCCCTAGCCAGGTGAATGGGGTGTTGTACACGGTGGTTGGCCAACGGCGGCAGGTTGTGGCGATTGATGCGGCAACTGGAGAGACGCTCTGGACCTTCCGCGAGCCTGAGACCACTAGGTACCTGCGGTCTCCAAGGTCGGACTTCGGGAAGGGGGTCGCCTATGGGGAAGTAGAGGGCCGTGGAGTGATCTACATCTCGACCCCCGGATTCTTCCTATGGGCACTAGATGCGGCGACTGGCCGCCCGCTGGAAAACTGGGGGAGGAGGGTCTCTCTGGAGGCCTTTCCTGAGAGCGGTGTGGTCGACATGCTACCGGACCTTGTTGGGGACTGGGGTCCGTGGCAGGACTTCGTAGCCCAAGGCGGGACCTACGATCCGGACCATGGGATCCCGAGGGAACTTGGGATGATCACGGCGTCGGCACCTCCGATAGTAGTGAACGGGACGGTAGTCGTGCCCACCTCGCATCAGCCCAGTTACGCCCAGAGCCGGATTGAGAATGTTCCGGGAGATATTCAGGGCTATGATGCCGCGACCGGTGAGCGTCTATGGAAGTTCCACATTATTCCCCGTCCCGGTGAGGTCGGCCACGACACATGGGAGAACGACGCCTGGCAATATACAGGGGACATCTCGTCGTGGGCTCCTGTATCTGCCGACCCTGAGTTGGGGCTCGTCTACATAGTGACCAACTCACCGACGGTTCAGGACTTCACGGGCCACCGCCCAGGAAACAACCTCTTTGCGAACAGCGTGATTGCTCTCGACGTGCAGACAGGAGAGCGGAAGTGGCACTTCCAGATGGTCCACAATGACCGGTGGAACAACGATATCCCCACGGCGCCCATGCTCATCGATGTGACAGTCGACGGGCGTGAGATTCCCGCCCTCATCCAGTACACGAAGATGGGGCTTATCTTCGCGTTCAATCGGGAAACGGGTGAGCCCATCTGGCCTGTCGAAGAGCGACCAGTTCTCCAATCGGAGGTTCCGGGCGAGTGGTCGCCGCCCACGCAGCCTTTTCCGACATTACCGGAGCCCCAGGACCCAATCGTGATGACTGGTTTGACTGAGGACTTCGTGATCGACTTCACACCGGAGCTAAAGCAACAGGCCCTGGATATCCTGAGCGACTTCCAGGTCACGAATCTCTACGCACCAACGCTTCCCGAAAACCACACAAATGACTACTTCGCTAACGTCAGTTGCTCCAGCGGGGTGAATATTCCCCATCCGCCGGTTGCCGATCCTACTACAGGGATCACCTACTCGACGCATACTCGAGGCTGTAGAGCTTCGGGACTGGTGATGCCAGGGGAACTTTTGGACGTGGATAATCCGGAATATGCGTCTTATTCTCCGGAGGGTTGGAGGGGAAGGGAACGTAGGACTCCCACGACGGGCACCACAGTGGCAGAATTCATGCTCGGGCCTGGAGTCGGGCTGCCGCGGATTGAGGGACTTCCGCTCTGGAAGCCTCCCTACGGAAACATGCTTACCGCCCATGACATGAATACGGGTAGACGCCTCTGGTCGCTTCCGGTAGGCCATACGCCCGAAAACATCCGTAACAATCCTCTTCTAGCAGGAAGGGATATCAATACTGGTGGGACTGGTCTCGGGATCCTCATGGTCATGGGCGATCTCTTAGTACAGGCCCAGGAGGATTTGAGGGGTGAGGCGGAGTTGAGTGAGGACGGCATGCCGCTCCTCCATGCCCGTGATAAGCGGACAGGCGAGATCCTCTCAAGCGTGGAGGTCCCAGTTCCCGGAGGGTACGGGATGAGCAGTTGGATGCTTGATGGAAAACAGTACATTTTGATGCAAGCCGCTAGTTATCGGCGGGGGCATCCGGGAGCCCTCGTGGCCCTCACGTTACCTTAACTTCTGAGGGTACGGGGGTAGGTGTTTGAACCGGTTCAGTTGGAGCCGGATCGCGTATGTGAGGCAAGCGGGCAGGAGGCTGTCCAGCCTTGAGCCATGGTGAGAAGGGACGAGATGGAGTGATGTAGTGGCGAGTGAATGCGGGAGGTCATGCACCCTCGCAAATTGAGGTGCCCTTGTGCTAGCCACGAGACCGCCGGGCCCAGGGAGATCCCTGGGCTCGGCGTTGTTTGCGAACCATGACCAAGTGGGACCTCTTCTCCACCAGCTTGATCGTTTTTGGTGTACGATAAATCAGACGGAGGACGCCCAACCGGCTCCGATCTGAGCAAGTGTGACTCAGGGGTGAGCGATGCATAAGCCGGCCATGGCTGGCCAACGTTACCTGTGTGCTAACACCCTGTGCCTCTACCTGGCCGTAGTCGCCGACGCTGCTAGGTGTTGGGGGTAGTCGATGGAAATACACTTGAGGATGAAGCTCGTCCTCAAGGCGCTTCAACATAGCGATCTGGCAGGGGTAATCCCCGTCGTGGGGGTTGCCAGTGGCCATACTGCTTCGGCTCCGTTCGGAGCTCTGCGCGAATCCTTTTACGACTGTGCTAGCGATGGTATCCCAAGGAAGGAAACGAGGTGCCAACCGGGCGCTCCGCAAGGCGGATCGCTCTAGGGGAGCTGGCTCCGGGACTTCTCCTGCCCTCGGGCAGGTGATAGGTGCACACTGGGTTCCAATCGTGATGACGATTGGGCTAGTTCTCCTCTCCTTTCTCCCCAGTATCGCGGGAAAGGAGGCTCTCGCTCGGTCCTTTTGGGCTGCTGCTTCTGCTCTCATCGCGTGGCAGGGGTACCTATTCCTATGGATGCGAAGGATTGCCTTCGTTCCCACCCTCTTCGTGGCGGCTCCGCGTCGACAACACTGGTTGCAGGCGCTTTGCCAGCTAGCGGTATTCGCATATTGGGGGTGGTACTGGCGTCCCGTCTATGACTTTGCCTGGCTCCTTCTCGCGCAGCTCGTTTTCGCCTACGCCTTCGATCTCCTCCTCCAGTGGTCGAGGCGCGGAACCTATAGCCTGGGATTCGGACCGTTTCCTATCATCTTCAGCATAAACCTCTTCCTCTGGTTCCGAGACGATTGGTTTTTCCTCCAATTCCTCATGATTGCCGTGGGGTTCATGGGGAAGGAGTTTGTGAAGTGGCATCGGGAGGGACGGCGGACCCATATCTTTAACCCGTCCGCATTCGCCCTTGGGCTTTTTTCCCTGATCTTGGTCGCGACGAACACGAGCGACCTCACGTGGGGCGTAGACATCGCCTCAACCCTGACCCTGGCTCCGAGGATCTATCTCTTCCTCTTCTTCATCGGGCTTGTGGTCATGTACTTCTTCTCGATCACGCTCGTCGCCGCGTCTGCTGCCATAGTCCTCTTTGGCTTCAGCGGGCTGTATTCGTGGTGGATCGGGGTTCCGCACTTCATCGACTCCGAGATTCCGGCCGCGGTCTTCTTGGGGCTGCACCTCTTGGTGACCGATCCATCAACTTCTCCAAGAAGTCCGCCGGGGAAACTTATCTTCGGGGCTCTTTATGGGGCAGGGGTCTTCGCTCTGTACGCTGGACTGGGCGCGATCGGGGCTCCAACCTTCTACGACAAGCTCCTCATTGTTCCCCTCCTTAACCTGAGCGTACAGCGCATCGACCAGCTGGTCCGATCGGTCCCCTACGGGTTGATGGTCCACGGGCCTAGCCCGATCTGGATAGCGGCACGGCATAATCTCCTCCACATCGGGGTCTGGATTATCTTCTTCACGGTGATGGCAGCGACGGGCCGAACGGACGGGAGGCACGTTGGGGACGCTCTCCCCTTCTGGGAGGAAGCTTGTGCTGAGGGAAGTCCTACGGCCTGTGAGGGGCTCCTGCATCTCGAGTACACCTACTGCGCAGATAACTCGGGGTGGGCGTGCAACGAACTGGGAAGGCATCTAACACAGAGGATGATCACGGATCCAGATCCGGATCTCGGACTCCGGTACTTTGCTCGTGCCTGTGAACTGCGCTTCCAACCGGCTTGCCTGAACGTCCTGAATCCAGACGAGGAGATCCATCGTGCGGATCCACGGGTGATAGATCTACGGGTTCTCCTCAGGGAAGGGGGAGCGGGTCTGATTGACATGTCCGAGGATGAGTTATTCCGGCGCGCCTGTGATCACAATTGGACCTTTGCCTGTGAGCGAGTAGCACGTGCGTTCTGACTCTTCTCGTCGCTCGTCTCGTTCCAAGCCCGCTCAGGAAGGGGGCCGATTGCGGGAAGGTCAACTTCTGGCTGCTTGGCTTCCCTGGTTCCGTGGTGAGTTCGGGCTCGTCATGATGGTCCTGGCAGCCGCAGGAATCTTGGTGCACCAAAACCGCGTTACCGTCGCTGACACTGAGGCTGGGTTTGCTCTCCCTCCCCCCTCCGGTTCCGGAGAGCTTAGGGAGTTCCGAGCGGACGCCTGGTATCTTCCTAACGATGCCCTCCTCGGTTTTGTCGAGATTCCCGCCGGATCCTTTCTGATGGGGAGTGACCCCGTGGTCGATCCGGGAGCGTATGAGAATGAGCGCTGGAGCCTAAGTGAGCATCAGGGGAGAGTTGAGCTCTCTCCCTATCATATAGGGCGACTTCCGGTTACGGTCGCACAATTCAGGGCTTTCGTTGAAGACACTGGACACCCGGCCTCTCTAGAAGCGGTAAGCGGTCCGCTCCATCATCCGGTGGTCGATGTCTCCTGGCCGGATGCGCTTGCGTATGCCCGTTGGCTCGAGGCCGAACTCCGAAGTTCGCCGAACACCCCCCCTGAGCTACGTCGGCTCCTACAAGAGGGAGCGCGGGTGACTCCCCCTAGCGAGGCAGAGTGGGAGAAGGCGGCGCGAGGGGACGACAGTCGTATCTTCCCTTGGGGGGACGAGCCCCGCCGGGACCGGGCGAACTTCCGGGGTTCGGGTACCTCTGAGGTGGGAAGCTTCGAGTGTCCGGAGTGTCCCTACCCGGTCAGGGACATGAGCGGTAACGTCTGGGAGTGGACACGGAGCCCCTTCCAGTCTTACCCGTGGGACCCGGACGATACCCCGCATGATCTTGAGGCGGATGCTTTATGGGTCATGCGGGGGGGGTCGTTTGGTGATGCGTCCCGGAACATCCGATCCGCCGTACGGGGGGGAGCGGACCCCGGTGCCCGGCGCCCCTTCCTCGGGTTCAGGGTGGTGATAAGCTCCCTCTAGAGGACATCCTGTTACGTCATTTGCCTCCCTGACGTTGTCCCCGGATGGCTCCCGCGCCTTACACGATGGAGATTTTGCCATGTCATCCGCACTTCGAGCAGCATCTGCTGTAACGGCCATCGCGGCTATCACAGTGTTCTTGGATCCAGCCGCCGCCCAGTCCAATCCATATCGGCAAGTCGAGGCACCGATGCCCCCAGGGCAGATGAACGGAGGAGAGTGGGGCGAAATGATTCAGGTGCGGCTTGATTCCGAGGGCAACATCTTCGTGCTGCATCGGTGTTTCAAGGTGGTGCTTGGAGATCCGGGAGTGGCTCCCGGTCACTCCGACGGACTGAGCGCTGATTGCTTCGGGGCATGGGCTGTCCACGCACCAATCTTGAAATTCGCTCCGTCCGGTGAGTTCCTGGCAAGCTTCGGCGTGGGAATGTTTGGTCGACCTCACGGCTTCGCGGTGGACCACGAGGGGAACATGTGGGTCACCGACGTTTCTCTTGTTCCTAACCAAATGGGCGCTGTCGTCGTGAAGCTCAGTTCGGACGGTGAAGTTCTGATGACGCTTG
>CAZJIM010000013.1:15690-29576 GCA_964546115.1 uncultured Gemmatimonadaceae bacterium
GGAGGGTCCCGACACGTTCAATCGGCCGAGTGGGGTTGCTGTTGCCCCGAACGGAGAGATCTTCATCACTGACGGGGAAGGCCCCAATAACCGGGTGGTCAGGTTCTCCAGAGAAGGTCGGTTTATCACGGCCTGGGGAACGACGGGATCAGAGCCTGGTAACTTCAGCACCCCCCACGATATCGCTATAGATTCCCGCGGCCGGGTATTCGTTGGCGATAGGGGAAATAGCAGAGTTCAGGTCTTCGACCAAGACGGCCATTTTCTTGACCAGTGGAGAAATTTTGGCCGTCCTAGCGGGATCTACATCAATACAGAGACGGATATGCTTTACGTGACCGACTCGACTTCGAACTCTACCAACAACCCAGGGATCAGGAGGGGGATCTATGTGGGGAGTGCGTTGACCGGCGAAGTGGCTTACTTCATTCCAGATCCTGACCTCGACCTCGCAGACCAGACCCGAATTTCAGGAGCGTCGGGTGTGGCGGCGGACGTGACGGATACCGCGGTATATGCGGCAGATGTGGCTCCGCGACAATTACGCAAATACGTGAGGCCGTAGCGTCCCATCCTTATCCCCCTGCACGGCTTTGGGGATGAGGATGGATTTCTCTTCTCAGTGATGCCCTACGAAGAAGGGGAGATACTCAGAGACCGAATCGAATGGTCTGGCCTCTGGGCAAGCGGGTTCCCCTTGGCGATCTTCTTCGACTGCGGCAGTTTGAAGTTTTCCCGTAAGTTCGATCCCTCTGGGCTGGATCCGATCTCTGGGGGGAAGTGAAGGGTAAGAAGGACGTGGACTCAAAACGAAGGCTCCAAGGAGATGGAAGATGACGCGGGATGATAGAATTCCGGTGGCAGTCTTGGGCGCAACCGGTAGTGTGGGACAGCGATTCATTCAGTTGTTGGCCCACCATCCATGGTTTCGGGTGACCGCGGTCACTGCCTCAGAGAGATCTGAAGGGCGGCCGTACGGGGAAGTCGTTCGGTGGGCACAGGCCGAAACGATTCCCGCTGACGTGGTGGAACTTCCCGTACTCCCGACCGAAATAGGTCCGGAAGTCCCGATTGTGTTCTCAGCATTAGACTCGACGGTGGCTGGAACGGTGGAGACGGAGTTCGCCTCGGCAGGCGTGATGGTTGTAACGAACGCGGGAAATCACCGTATGGACACTGACGTTCCCCTGCTGGTCCCTGAGGTGAACGCCACTCACCTGGAGTTGCTGAAGGCACAGACCTTCCCGGATGGTGGAGGGATCCTCGCAAACCCGAACTGCTCGACAATAGGGCTCGTGCTTCCGCTCCACGCTCTCCACCAGGCCTTCAACGTCCGAAAGGTAAACGTGGTCACGTTGCAGGCGATTTCCGGCGCCGGGATCCCCGGGGTGTCCTCGGTGGCTATTCTGGACAACGTCGTTCCCTTCATCGGGGGAGAAGAGGAGAAACTCGAAAGCGAGACGCGAAAGATTCTCGGCCAGCTGAATGAGTCGGACATCCAAGAGGCTGACATAACGGTGAGCGCGCAGTGTACTCGCGTACCGGTTTTGGACGGTCATCTGGAGATGGTGTCTGTCGCTCTCGAAGGATCTCCCTCACCTACGGACGTCCAGGAAGTTCTCTCTGCCTTCCGCGGAGAGCCCCAGGAACTCGAGTTGCCCTCGGCACCGAGGCAGCCCATCCATGTCTTGGAAGAAGACACTCATCCGCAGCCACGGCTTCACCGGGACCTAGAAGGAGGAATGGCGGTGTCGGTGGGGAGGGTCCGCGAATGTCCGCTACTTGGTACCAAGATGGTCGTGCTCTCTCATAACACGATCCGTGGCGCGGCCGGTGGGGCTATCCTCTGTGCCGAGTTGGCGGTCGCGCAGGACCGCGTTGCCGGGGTTAAGATTACCAGCTAGAGAAGGGACACCGATGACTGACACAGTAAGGGTTTCGAGCCAGACGATGGCAGTGCTGGGCGCCGGGAACCTGGGGTCGGCGATTGCTCGTGGGATTGTTCGCTCGGGGCTTCGCCGGGCTGAGGAGGTGCACCTTACCCACCTCCATCCGGAGGAGTTGGCCGATCTTGCGGCCCTGGGGTATCCGACCGGCAGTGACAACGTAGCGGCTGTGAGTAAGGCACATGTGATCGTCATAGCGGTGCAGCCTCAAGACATCAAGGGTCTCTTAGCGGAGATCGCCCCGACGCTCGATCCTGAGCGCCAGGTCATCGTTTCCACCGCTACGGGTGTTTCACTTGAGGCTCTTCGGAGGAGTGTGGGGGCTGAGATCCCGGTGATCCGAGCGATGCCCAACCTCGGCATCCAGACACTGAGTTCGATGACCTGTCTTGCTCTCGGACGCGATTCAGAGCAGGTGCTTCCCGAGGTCCAGGAACTCTTCAGTGGACTTGGAGAGACGATTCGAATCAAAGAGGAAAACATGGACGCGGCGACCGCCCTTTGTGCGTCGGGTATCGCTTTCTTCCTCAGGGCAATAAGGGCGGCGGCCCAGGGTGGGATTGAGATCGGCTTCCATGCGGACGAGGCTATCCGGATGGCAGCCCAGACGGCGAAAGGAGCTGCCGAGGTCCTCTTGGTGAATCACAGCCATCCCGAGGTGGAGATCGACCAGGTCACCACTCCTAACGGGTGTACGATTGCCGGGCTCAACGAGATGGAGAATAGGGGCTTTACCTCGGCTCTCGTGAGGGGGATCGTGGTGTCGGCACAGCGAGCGGCTTCGCTCTCTCCCACGAATTTAGTGGAGTCCGACGGCGGTTGAGTCAGCAATTTTTCACGGTAGCCGAGGCCCAGTCACTGGTTCCCCGCCTCGAGCAGGCGTTCGAAGAAATCGACTTGCTTCGGCGGGAGCTTAAGCGGCGGATGGACCGTATCAAAATCCTTGACGCGCTGTGGGGATCGGCAGTCCGCGAGCCGGGCAATCCGGACCGAGACGAATTTCTGACTGAGCGTGCTGCAGTGCGTACCACTATCCAACGGACCGAGCGGCTGATAGAGGAGCGAATTCTCGCTCATGGGCTGCGGTTTCCCCAAGGCGGTTTCGAGCACGGCCTGGTCGACTTCCCAACCCGGTTTCAAGGTCGGACGGTGTACCTTTGCTGGAAACGGGGTGAGCGTGAGATTGCGAACTGGCACGAAGTTGACGGAGGATACGCTGGTCGACGGTCACTCACAGAGGATCTGGCTGAAGAGATGGGCGGGGAGATTTCACCCCACTAAAACAGACCTTCAGCAGGTCGTTCGTCTCGCTCTTCCAGTGGCAGGCGTACAGCTGGGACTGATGGCCATGGGCCTTGTCGACACGATGATGGTCGGCCGGGTGTCTGCCCCCGACCTTGCCGCTGTTGCCCTCGGGAACCTCTTCTTCTTTGCCACCGGTATCTTTGGCGTGGGGGTTCTTATGTCCCTGGACCCTGTCGTAGCTCAAGCGGTGGGTGCAGGAGATAAGGAGGGGGCCGCCCGCGGGGTACAGAGGGGACTCATCCTCTCACTTTTCCTTGCCGGCCTCACCTCTCTTGCTCTCCTTCCGGCGGGGATCGTATTCCGAGCTGCGGGACAGCCCACAGAGGTTATACCGATCGCTGTCGGGTATGCTCTAGCCTCGATCCCCGGCACGCCTCCGTTCTTCTTGTTCGTCGTCTTCCGACAATCACTCCAGGCGATAGGTCGAGTTGCCCCAATTCTTTGGACCGCCCTGGCGGGGAATGTCGTGAACTTCGCACTTAACTGGGTCCTGATTTGGGGAAACCTCGGTGTGCCCCCCCTTGGTGCTGTGGGGTCCTCCTGGGCCACTTCCATCTCGCGGTGGTTTCTGGCGGCTGCAGTGCTCGTCGTCGCCTGGCCGCTACTCCGACCGATGTTACGACCGTGGAGGAGTGGAGTGAGTCGACTTCGCCCACTCGCCCGTATGCTGCTTCTCGGTGTGCCAATCGGACTCCAGTATCAGCTGGAGTGGGGTGCGTTTGCCGTTACTGGACTTCTGATGGGGCTCCTTGGTACAGAGGAGATGGCCGGGCATCAAATTGCACTCAACCTGGCCTCTTTCGCGTTCATGGTTCCCCTGGGAATTGGCGCTGCGGCCTCCGTTCGCATTGGCCAGGAGGTAGGTCGTGGTGATCCGGGGAGTGCCCGCAGAGCCGCCGGGGGAGCGCTGGCTATCGGACTGGCGTTCATGCTCTGCACAGCTCTCCTGTTCCTAGCCTTCCCGACTGCCCTCGGGCATATGTTCAGCGGCGACCTGGCTGTGGTCGGGGTTGTTACCCTCCTTCTCCCGATCGCGGGGGTGTTTCAAGTCTTTGATGGTCTGCAGGCGGTTGCTGGAGGCGTGCTTCGAGGGATTGGGGACACCCGCGCACCAATGTGGGCCAACATCTTGGGTTTTTGGGTCCTGGGATTGCCACTGTCCGTATTGCTTGGTTTCCGCTTCGGTCTTGGCCCCAGAGGGCTCTGGTGGGGTCTAGCCGCGGGCCTGGCTGCTGTTTCAGTCCTCCTGCTCATGCGAGTTCGAGTCCATCTGGGAGGGGAGTTGCGTCGCTTGACGATTGAGTAGGGGAGGCGTCCGCCGCGTCAGGGGTCCCCAAAATCTCCGACGAAAGTGATTTCAGGAACGAGTTCGTGGCCGGTCTCCCTTCTTACGGTCTCTCTCGCGAGATCGATCAGGTGACACACCTCATGGGCAGTCGCACCCCCGAGATTCACGATGATGTTGGCGTGCTTGTGGAAGATCCCTGCACGACCCTCCACGTGTCCCTTTAACCCACACTCGTCGATGAGGCGACCTGCCCCAGTCCCTTCGACTTTTTGGAATACGGAGCCCACGCAAGGATAGAGCGAGAGATCAGGGTGTCGTTCGGCCCGCCATGAGAGATTTTCTCGCATCACCCGTCGCAATTCCTCCTCTGGAGTGGGTTCGAGCCGGAAGGTTGCGGATAGGACGACGTCGTCCTGGTGGTGGAGGATGGACTGGTCATATCCGAATTCAAAGTAGTCCACCCCCACGGTCCTGAGTTCTCCCTCTTCGGTGAAAAGCTCTGCCGATTCTAGGATTTCTTCGATAAAGACAGTACGCTCTCGATCCGGAGCAGGGGAGAGGAAGTGTAGGTTTTGCCATAGGGCTCCTCCCACCGTGCTTGGGATTCCCACGAAGTGATGCAGACCGCCAAGTCCCCGAGACACTGTCACTTGGATCAGATGAGGAAAGGTTTGAACCCCTGCACCAGCCTCAACCCGAACCTCGTCAACGAAGGAAACGTCCGAAACGCAGCAGTGAACAACGAGACCTCGGAATCCTTCGTCCGCGACCAGGATGTTAGCCCCACGCCCGAGAAGGAAATGCGGGATACCGAACTGGCGCGCAGTCGAGATGGCGGCAACAATCTGTACGGGCCTGTGGGCGCGAACGAACAGGTCTGCGGGCCCACCGATCTGAAATGTGGTGAATGGTGCAAGGGGGATGTCACGCTCAAGCGTGGCCCCCTCGAGTCGGTCTTGAAGCGCCGAAATAGGATAGCTTCCGACGGTTCTCGTGTGGCGAGGGCGAAGGGGGTCGCTAGGTTGAGTGGTCATCGGGGACTCCCGGGCTGTTTATACGAAACCCAAGGTACCCCGTAGAATCCTCGGGGTACAACCGGGGAGCGAGTTGCTTCCCCACCTGGCGCTCCTTTATAAGGAACAGTAGAGCTCGTGAGTCAGCATCACCGACCCCAGTCGTACGTTCTCGTCTTTGACGGCAAGTGTGACATGTGCCGCAGGTCGGTCGACTGGATTAGCCGGAGGGATGGCCAGAGGGTGATTGAGGCGCTGCCCTACCAAGATCCTTCGGTGGCGGAGCGATTCCCTGAAATCCCGTACCGAGCGTTCGAGCGAGCTATTCAGTTCGTGCGGCCGGAGGGTGCTTCTCTGGAAGGGGCTCGGGCGGTTGAGGAGATCCTCCGCGTGATTCCGCACACCAGCTGGATGGCCCCCTTCTTCTGCGTTCCGGGTGTGCGGTGGCTGGCCCAGAGGATCTATCGGATCGTGGCGCGAAATCGGCGACGCTTCGGCTGTGGCGATCACTGTAGCTCACCAACCCGCGGGCCGACAGCGGGCGACGGGCCAGAGGGGAGTAGCGTCATCCCCTGAGTTTCTATCGCTGTGAGATTGACACTCCAGAACGTGCCAGCGAGATTTCGCGGCTAGGCCTGGACGGGTTGAGAATCAGGCAGGCGGCTCATTCGAACCCCTTTCGTTCGCACCCTAAATACGGACGCCATGTTCAAGTCTCTCCGACCGCGGATCATCTTGATTCTTCTCCTGGTCACGGGGTGTGGATTCTACCTCTACCAGAACCAGACTGCGTCGGGAACTCCAGTCAAGCTTGGTCTCGATCTCCAAGGAGGGATGTACCTCGCGCTCGAAGTAGACGATCCCGAGGGGACGATGCCGATTGATGCTCGTGCCGATGCGATCGACCGGGCCGAACGGGTCATTCGGAATCGGGTGGATGAACTGGGAGTGGAGGAGCCGCTGATCCAAATCGTCGGTCAAGATCGACTGATTGTTGAGTTAGCGGGTGTCGATGATAATGAGCGCGCGAAGGAAATCGTGGGTCAGACTGCTCTTCTGGAGTGGAAACTCGTTCGATCCACTGCTGAAATGAACGCGGCCCTCCCGCGAATCGACCAGGTGCTGGTCACGACGCTGGGCGAGGATTCGATTCTTGCCCTCGGTAGGCAGTTTGAGACTGAACTCCCTACGGATACGGAGTCAGTAGAAGCCTTGCTGTTTGGCCAGGCAGAGCAAGAGATCCAGGAGGACTCTGCGGGGACGGACGCGAGCAGTCAGGAGGCAGAGCTTGATTCGGCGGGTCAGGAGGAGCAGCCCGACCCGGTTGACGAGGAACTGCGGTATCGCCCCTTCACCGCCCTCCTCCTTGAGAGTGGCGTTTCGGGCGAGTACATGGTGGCTACGGAAGATGTCGAGCTCATGCAGATGTTTCTCGAAATGCCCGAGGTCCGGGCAGTCATGCCTAGGGATCTCTCGCTTCAGTGGGGATGGGTACCCGTGGCTTCCGGTGCTCGGACGTTCCAACAGCTGTATGTGCTCGAGGATGAGGCGTTCTTGACCGGGGATATGCTGGAAGATGCGAGTGCGATGAGGGACCAGCAGTTCAACCAGGCAACGGTACAGTTCGAACTTTCGCGTGTTGGGGGGCGTCGCTTTTCGGACCTGACGGGGCGAAGTATTGGGGAGCGGATCGCGATCGTGCTCGATCGCGAGGTTGTTAGCGCCCCAGTCGTCCAAGCTCGTATCGGCGCACGGGGTCAGATCGAACTCGGTGGGTCCTCGATGGAAGAGGCCAATGATTTGGCGCTGGTGCTCCGCGCTGGGGCCTTGCCAGCCCCACTCCGCATCATCGAAGAACGTACCGTAGGGGCGTCGCTGGGTCAGGATTCCATAGAGCAAGGGATGATGGCGGGGATCATTGGCCTGCTGCTCGTAGTGGCCATCATGATCGTGTATTATCGCGTGTCCGGCCTCCTGGCCGTCATGGCCCTATCCGTCTACGTCGTACTCGTGCTAGGTGGGTTGGCTGCACTGAACGCCACACTAACCCTCCCTGGTATCGCAGGGCTCATCCTCTCGATCGGGATGGCTGTAGATGCCAACGTGCTCATCTTCGAAAGGATCCGTGAGGAACTGGCGGAGGGTAGAGCGCTCAGAACGGCGGTGGACGAGGGGTTTGCCAATGCACTATCGGCGATTGTCGATGCGAACATCACTACACTCATCACTGCGCTCATCCTGTTCCAGTTCGGAACCGGTCCGGTCCGAGGGTTTGCGGTGACGCTCTCCATCGGGATTATCGCCTCCTTCTTCACGGCACTGTACGTAACCCGCACGCTTTTCCTGGTCTACCTCCGGGGGAAGACGGTTGGCGATACGGTCAGCATCTAAGGTCAGAGAACTATGCAGGTTTGGGTGTTTCGGAATGCTCGCTTTCAGTTCTTGAAGTGGCGTAGGAAGGCTTATGTCGTATCGGTGGTGGCGCTGCTTCTCGGTATTAGCGCCATGGTATTTAACGTGTTCTCCATTGGTAATTGGCAGAACTACGGCGTCGATTTCACGGGTGGAACACGGATCGTCATTAGGGTAGGGGATGGGACAACCGTGGCCGATCTCCGTGAGGCCCTCGGCGGGTCCGAGGCACCTCCTATCAGCGAGTTCGGTGCCGAGAACGAGTTCACTATTCGGGTACCCCTGGTCGCGGGGGAGGAGCCAGAAGAGTCGGCGGACCAATTGTCAGCGACCTTGTCTGCTAGTTCTACGGTGGGTGAGTTCGAAATAAGGGAGCGGGAGTTCGTAGGACCCACGATTGGGGGAGAGCTGCAGCGGCAGGCAGTTCTGGCAATGGTGGTCTCGTTTCTGGCGACCCTCCTCTATCTGGCCGTCCGATTCGAGTTCCGGTTTGGACTCGCATCGGTTATTGCTACGATACATGACATTCTGTTGACGCTGGGCTTTCTTGCACTCTTCAGGATCGAGATCTCTCTTCCGACCGTGGCAGCGATTTTGACTGTGATCGGCTACTCGCTGAACGATACCATTGTGGTCTTCGACCGAATCCGAGAGAACCTCAACAGGAAGGGCGGGCGGAGAGAAGATCCTGAAGCACTCACGAACCGATCCATCAACGAGGTCTTGCCCAGAACCGTGATAACGTCGGGCACGACGCTTGTCGTGCTCCTCGCGCTACTGATCCTCGGAGGGGCCGTGATCAGCGACTTCACGGTCGTCTTGATTCTTGGGGTAGTCATAGGCACTTATTCCTCCATCTTCGTTGCCTCTCCGGCCCTTCTAGAGATTCAGACTCGCTGGGGAACCAAAGATGAGGTCCGGAGGAAGAAGGACCGAAGGAAGGCCCGTGGGAAGGAAGCGATTCCGGTCTGAGTCTACGAATGTTTTGGTGGCGGCAATGCGGTGCAGGGGCCGTGGGGAAGACCCCACGGTCCCCTTTCTTTATCTGTGATTTCAGTGGCGCACCGGTAGGTGCCATCGTTCTTGAGTTGCCGAATGTTGATTGACACGCACTGCCATCTTACCCATGAGCAATTCCGGAAGGACCTCCCCGACGTTCTCGATCGAGCGCGCCGTGCAGGGGTGGGGGCCATCATCGCGGTTGCCTCTGACCTCGATGATGCGCGGGTCGTACGGGAACTCTGGATGGGTAGGGGGGACCCTGAACCGGAGGAGCCAGCGATATGGGGAACTGCTGGCGTCCATCCACACGAGGCATCAGCAGCTCCATCCGGGCTTCGGGAGGCTCTGATCGAGGCCGTGGAGTCAGATTCCCGAGTCGTGGCGCTCGGAGAGTGCGGCTTGGACTATCACTACGATTTGTCTCCGCGTGGAGTCCAGCGGCGGGTACTCGACGCTCATATCGAGACAGCGCATGAGACCGGATATCCGCTTGTCGTCCATTGCCGGGAGGCTGAGGAGGATATGAAGGTTGCGCTTCGTGAAGCCGCAGGTGTTGGGGTCCGGGGGGTTCTCCACTGCTTCCCAGGAGATCCTGAGCCTCTCGGCTCTGCGCTTGAGGGGGGGTGGCTGGTCTCCTTCACGGGTATCGTTACCTTTGCCTCTTTCCGGGGTGCGGAGGCGGTCCGGAGGGTGCCCGGGGATCGGTACATGCTCGAGACGGATGGTCCCTATATGGCCCCCGTACCACTGCGCGGGCGCCGAAATGAGCCGGCTCTGGTTCCCCATATTCGGGATCGGGTGGCAGAACTGAGAGGGGAGAGTGGACCTGCAGTCGAACGAGACACGACGGACACCGCACGCTATTTCTTTGGGCTTTAGTGAGCTGCTAGACTAGGCGTATGACACGGACCATTCACATCCTGCCTGATAGGGTGGCAAACCAGATCGCCGCTGGAGAGGTCGTTGAACGACCAGCCTCCGTCGCGAAGGAGTTAATCGAGAACGCGCTGGATGCTGGGGCGAGGAGGATTGATATCCGACTGGTACGGGGTGGAAAACGTCTTGTTCGAGTGGCTGACGATGGGTTTGGGATGGGGCGAGAGGACGCGATTCTTTCCCTCGACAGGCACGCGACCTCAAAAATCCGTGAAGCGGAGGATCTTCAGGCGGTTCTCTCCCTCGGTTTCCGGGGCGAGGCTCTGCCCTCCATCGCTTCCGTCTCACGCTTGACCCTGGAGACCAAGAGGACCGACGAGAGTGTCGGAACTCGAATTCGGGTACGGGGAGGCACCATCACCGCGGTGGAAGACGTGACCCGAATCCAAGGCACTACCATTTCCGTTGAAAGCCTCTTCTTCAATGCTCCGGTTCGCGGAACCTTCCTCAAGTCACCGTCCGCGGAGACTAGAGCCGTGCACGAAACGATCTCGCCTTTGGCCCTGGCGCACCCCAGCGTCGCGTTCTCACTGACTTCTGATGATCGGCTGCTCGTGGAACTTCCTGAGGCTTCGGACGTGGTTGAGCGGATCGCGGGACTCTGGGGAGATAAGGTGGCGAGGCAGCTCGTCCCTGTTGAGGTAGAGAGCGAAGGGGCCCGGCTTCGCGGGCTGATTCAGCGCCCTGACGCTACCCGGGCTGGTTTCCGGCGCGCGTGCCTTTTCGTCGGGGATCGACCCTTCCGGGAGCGGGCTCTCGTGAGGGCGGTGGATCGAGGGTACCGAACCACCATTCCCGAGGGAAACCGGCCCTGGCTCTTCCTGTTCATCGAGCTCCCCGTAGGAAGCGTAGACGTAAATGTGCACCCCACGAAGGCGGAAGTCCGGTTCCAACATCTGGGAACGGTGGAGGAGTTAGTTGAGCGGGGGGTGAGGGCGGCCCTCGAGACTGAGGCGAGTTCCGCGACCCTTGACCGGAGTCCACAAAGACCGGCGCTGAGTGTCAGAGAGTCAAGACCTGTGCTCCCGGGGCTGAGCGGATCCGAAGAGACGGGAGAAACATCAGTTGGGAGTCGGTCGGCGGCCTCCGTGTCGCCGGAGCCGCAGATGGCCCTGTTCCTCTCTGGGATCGGTGCCGAGGCGTTGTATGTCGAGGCTGAGTCAGAGGGATCCGGAGACAGTGAACCAGAGACTCGCCAGCTTCTCACAGAGGAGGCTGGGCGTCCTCGACTCTGGCAGGTGCACCGATCCTGGATACTAGCCGAGGTCCGAAATGGACTCCTCCTTATCGATCAGCATGCTGCGCATGAGAGGGTGCTCTTCGAACGGATCATGAGTCGCTTTGATGACCATACCGAAGCGAGTCAGCGGCTTCTTTTTCCGCTTACGATCCGCCTGACCGGACCTGAATATACCATCGTCGAAGATCTTGTCGGACTACTTAGCACGACCGGGTTTGAGGTTGAGGGTTTTGGCGGCGATACGGTAATCGTGCATGGCATACCTTCTCTGCACCCCCATTTCGATGCGGAGCAATGTCTCCGCGAGATGATTGAGGAACTGACTCACGGTTCCGCACTCATGCGCTCTGCGCGAACCCAGTTCGAGCGCGTAGCAATGAGCTTCGCCTGCAAGGCTGCAATCAAGGCGGGACAGGCATTAGACGAACGAGAGATCGAGGAGTTGTTCGATCAGTTGTTCGCCACGGAGTTACCCTACCACGATGTTCATGGACGCCCCACCACCGTGCGACTGTCGCGGACCGAGCTAGAGAGGAAGTTCGGGCGGTGACATTTCCTGCCCTGGTGGGGGCCACCGCCGTGGGAAAGACGGCGCTCTCCCTAAAGGTTGCCCAACAGCTTGACGCCGAGCTTATCTCGATGGACTCGAGGCAGGTCTATCGCAGAATGGATGTCGGAACGGCAAAGGTTGATCGGGAATCTCGCGTACTGGTTCCTCATCACGGTTTGGATCTTATTGATCCGAGCGAGTCGTACTCCGCGGTTCGCTTCGCTCGTGAGGCCCGAGTTTGGGTTCACGGAATTGAGGACCGTGGCCGTCTTCCGATCCTAGTGGGCGGGAGCGGGTTCTTCCTCCGGGCCCTCATAGATCCTGTCTTCCAGGAACCAGCTGTGAGCGAGGATCGCCGCAGCCGCCTGAGGAGATGGCTCTCTGGCTGTCAGAGGGAGGAGTTGGCGCGGTGGGTCCAAACCCTCGATCCGGCCCGAGCGCTGTTGGCTGAGGCGGGCGGCCCTCATCGACTCTCTCGGAGCGTCGAGGTTCCCTTGCTCACCGGGAGGCCTCTGTCCTGGTGGCATCGGGAAGGCCCGCTTGAGGCGAAGCCACTCGATGTTAGGGTCGTCCTTGTAGAGCTACCACGGGCAGAGCTTTACGGGCGGATCGACAAGAGAACGATCCGGATGTTCGAGGACGGGCTCCTGGAAGAAGCACGGCAGCTCCTGGAGGCTGGATACACGGTCGATGATCCAGGGATGACTGGGACAGGCTATCGCGAAGCCGTTTCGGTAGTTCTCGGGGATCTTGACCTTGCCGACGCACTGGACAGGGTGCAGAAGGCGACCCGGGGGTATGCGCGCCGGCAGCTCACGTGGTTTCGAAACCAGATTCCCGAGCCTGCGTTCCGGGTCGATGCGTCGATACCGCTGGTAGACCAGACGAAGCAAGTCGTTCGGTGGTGGGAGGGGACCGGAGAGCACGTCCGGGGGTAGGTAGGGCCGCGAGAACGGCCAACTCGGACGGACGGAGGCAACGGTTCGGGGAGGGACTCGTTCCACCCCATCGTGCGCGTGCCGATTCCCCTGCCCAGGAGCTGTTAATCACGTGAAGATCGGGATCGTCTGTTACCCCACCTACGGGGGGTCGGGAGCGATCGCAACCGAGTTGGGCCTCGAGCTGGCCAAGCGCGGCCACGAGGTGCACTTCATTTCCTATGCTCCACCGTTCCGTTTGGCGGGCTTTCGCGAGCGGGTGTACTTCCACGAAGTAGAAACGGAAGACTATCCCCTCTTCGAGCATCCTCCTTATTCGCTGGCCCTTGCCGTTGCGATCCACCAGGTATCTCGGGACCGCGGTCTAGATATGGTGCACGTCCACTATGCGATCCCCCACGCTACGTCGGCTTGGATCGCGGGTCAGATGTTTGAGGGAAGTCAATGCCCACGAATCATCACCACCCTTCACGGAACCGACATCACGCTCTTGGGACAGCACCCGTCATTTCGATCCATTACTCGATTCTCGATTCTCAAGTCCGATGGACTCACCGCGGTGTCTCACTACCTGCAGGGAGAGACGGAGCGGAATTTTGGTGTGGACGGAGAGAAGATCCGAGTAATCCCCAACTTCGTCGACACCGAGCTCTACCGTCGGGGCCGTGTCCCCTGCCACCGAGTGAAGCTTGCCAAGGATGACGAAAAGATTCTGATGCACATGTCCAACTTCCGCAGGGTTAAGCGGGTTGAGGACGTCCTAGAAATCTTCGCGAGAGTCAGCAAAAAGATTCCTAGCCGTCTCGTCATGGTCGGCGATGGCCCGGACCGAGCGAGAGCGGAGCAACGGGCGGAAGAACTTGGGATCTGGGAGCGGGCCGTGTTCATCGGAAAACACACTTCCGTGGACGAAGTCCTCGCCTGCGCCGACCTATTCCTTTTGCCCAGCGAGTCCGAATCGTTTGGTCTGGCGGCGCTAGAAGCAATGGCGTGTGGCACTCCGATCTTGGCTTCACGAGTTGGAGGGCTTCCCGAGGTGGTTGAGGATGGGGGTTGCGGGTATCTGTTTCCGGTCGGTGACATCGAGGCGATGGTAGATGGAGCCATCGAGATACTGTCCTCAGACGACCAGTGGCGAATGATGAGCGCTCGGGGCCGGGAGATTGCCGAGGAGTGCTTCTCTGCCGCCGCGATTGTCGAGATTTACGAAAGTTTCTACCAGGAAGTCCTGGACGGCTTGCCCTCCGAGAGACCGA
>CAZJIM010000013.1:29586-40133 GCA_964546115.1 uncultured Gemmatimonadaceae bacterium
CCGATCGGCGCACTGACCCCACAAGGTCCAGTGGGGATAGCCCGGTGAGAAAGGGCCCCCCTGGGTGCGAGGACGGGGACGGAGACGCCGATCTCGATGCCGAGGTCCGCAACCTCGTCGATCTGGCCCTGAATGAAGATGTGGGAGAGGGGGATTGGACCACGCTCTGGACGGTGGGGCGGGACACTCGGGCCGAAGCGTTGGTAATGGCGAAAGAAGCACTCATCGTCGCTGGAGGGTTGGTGGTCCGCAGGGTATTTTTCGCAGTCGATCCGGACATTGAGGTCGACTTTCTCGTATCGGATGGTGTCGGGATCGAGGTCGGCACCTCGATTCTACGAGTCAAAGGGGGCGCGCGTGGGATCCTCACCGCGGAGCGAACGGCCCTCAACTTCCTTGGGCGTCTGTCAGGGATTGCTACGCTCACACGGAAGTTTGTTGAGGCAGTCGAGGGCCACAAAGCCCGAATTCTGGACACGCGTAAGACGACGCCTGGCTGGAGGGCGCTGGAAAAATGGGCGGTTGGCATCGGTGGAGGCGTGAATCACCGGATGGGGCTTGATGATATGATTCTCGTCAAAGACAACCACATTCTTGCGGCAGGTGGTGTGCGTGAGGCGGTTCTACGGGTCAGGGAGCAGAACGAGGCCGGTTTCCCCATCGAGGTCGAGATAGTCCGCGCTGAGCAAGTGGAGGAGCTCTGCGAGTTTGGCGTCGATAGAATCCTGCTCGACAACATGGACGAGGGGGAGATCCGTCGAGTCGTTACTCGGATATCGGCTTGGCCTGTGCCCAGACCCGAGATCGAGGCCTCCGGGAACATGACTCTCGAGCGAGTGCGGGACGTGGCCGAGACCGGGGTAGACTGGATTTCGGTTGGGGCGCTCACTCATTCAGTCCGATCAGTGGACCTCTCGCTTCGGCTCACCGGCTCCCAGGGCCACTGGTTGCCGAGAGAGGGCACCTCCCTGGATCCGTCGTGACTGGGAAGGGCGATCAAGGTGACAAGCTCCCCTCCTCGTGGGGGAAGCGCCGTCCCGAGGCATGGGCAAAGCAGATCAGAGTTCCGTTGCTACAGGTACATGAGCGACTGCCCTCCACGAATGCCCATCTCCGCGAGTTGGCGTGCGCAGGCGTTCCACCGTTCACGATCGTCATAGCCGAGGAGCAGAGCGCGGGCCGCGGCAGGGAAGGGAGGAACTGGCACTCGCCTTCTGGTGCCGGCCTCTGGCTCTCGGTCTTGCTCTCCCTTGAGCCGAAGAGAACCGTAGGAGTTCTTCCTCTTGCTGTTGGAGTGGCAGTCGCCATCGCGATAGAGCGACTGACCGACGTGAGAGTCGGGCTGAAGTGGCCCAACGACCTTCTGGTCGATTCGAGGAAGGTTGCAGGAATCCTATGTGAATCCACCGGAGACTCCGGTGAGTTTGTAGCCGTGGGGATTGGAGTCAATCTGAGGCGTTCGACCTTTGGCTTCCCCGCCGATCTGGAACGATCCATGGGCTTCCTAGAGGAGTTGACCGACCGACGCATAGCAGAGCCCGATCTCACCAAAGCGATCGTGGACGAGCTCAGGACGTGGGCTCGTCCCACTCCGAGCACGCTTTCCGGCCGGCTTCGAGTTGAATGGGAGGCAAGAGATCAGTTCCGAGATCGGCGTGTGCGTCTGGAATCCGGTGCGGTTGGCATCGCTCAAGGGGTGTCTCCAGAAGGGACACTGAGGGTAGTACTTCCCGACGGACCAATGTTGACGGTCAGGGCGGGCGGCGTGCGAATCGAGGAGTCGAGCCGGTCTCCGGCCTTTGACACGGCCGGAACGCGAGATTCGAACGAGGGGGGTGGATAATGCACCTGGTAGTCGACGTGGGAAACACCGAGACGGTAATCGGGCTGTTCGCACCGAACTCTCTCGAGGTGTTGGCTGATCGGCGGTATGCAACCGTTACACCTCGGACGTCCGACGAACTCCTCCTGCTCATCCGAATCCTCCTGCAGGAGGCAGGGCACTCCCATGAGGGCGTGGATAGGACGGTTTTAGGGTCTGTGGTGCCGGTCCAGACCGAGATCCTTCTCCGGACCCTAGCCTCGGTGGGCACCGGGGATGTGTTTGTCTTGGACGGGGAGGACGGCCTCCCCATTTCGCTGGACGTGGAAGAACCGCCTCAGGGTGTCGGTGCGGACCGAATTGCGAACACTCTGGCAGCAGCGCACCTGTATCAGCGAGATACGATAGTCGTGGATCTCGGCACGGCTACGACCTATGACTGCATCACGGCGGATGGTGTCTTTTGCGGAGGCGTCATTGCTCCGGGCTTGTTAGCTGGTGAGGAGTGGTTGGCAGGGCGGACGGCCAAGTTGCCTCGGGTGTCGTTTCGCCGGCCGGAACGCGTCATCGGTCGCCGGACTGAAGATTGCCTTCAGAGTGGAGTCTTCTTCTCCGCTGTTGACGCGGTGGATAGCCTCATTGAGCGAATCAGGGAGGAATGGAATCGTCCCAGGGCGCATGTGGTGGCCACAGGGGGGCACGCTATGACCGTGGCGACCTATTCGAGACTTGTGGAGAAGGTGGACCCCCATCTCACCCTCGTGGGTCTGGAAATCGCAGGGGATCATCTGTCGGGTTGAGGGTGATTCGTTGCGTGGCTCATGACGGTTCACGATTTGCTGTTAGGTCCTGTTCTAGCTGCAATGCCCATCCCCTCTTCCTCTCGAGCCAAGCATTGGAAAAGAATAGAGATCGGGCCGATAAGACGATGCGGCGTACATCGGGACGACTCACCTTGACCGGCGCACTAAAGGTCTGGGGGTTTCCGAGGCTCAGGTCGGCAGTTCGAAGAGCGAGGAGAGCCGGGATGATACAGAAGACGCGGATCCCGCGCTCTCTGAGTGGGAGTTCCTGGCAGTAGCGAAGCGCTTCCGCGATGTGACCTCCCGCCTTGGCCACGAAAAAATTCAGAATCTTGAGCTGCCGATGGCTTTCCATGAGTCGCAGGTCTGCGGGGGACTTCTCCCGTGTGAACTGGGGCGGTAGGATGTGCCGCGGTACGTAGATCCAGCCCCGCTTGGGGTCTTCATGCAAGCCGCGAATGATATTCACAGTCTGAAGACCCAGACCGAAGGACACCGCTGATTCGAGGAGACGATTGTGTCTCTTCCTCACGTTGGGCGAGTAGACGGAGAACAGGTCAGTTAGGAGAAGTCCGACTCGTCCAGCGACCTCGAACATGTAGTCGTCCAGAGCAGACTCATCAGGGAAGTCGGCTCCGCGTTCGGCCCAGTACGACATCCCTCGAGTCGTATTAGCGGCGTGGGACTGTATCGGCTCACGCAGGTCAGCGGGCAAACGAGAGAGGCCGTCAAGGATTGAGGGGGCCCTGAGTGCAGCTAATTGATCGGGGAGATGACGGTCCTGGGGGACGACCGCAGAGGTGAGCGGTGCGAGTTCCTCCGCGTCCACCGTGTCCCCCGCATGCTCGACTAGTCGGGCCCACCGATCCAACGCGTTACGTTTCTCGTCATGGGTGAGCGTGGGAGAATCCTCGAAGTAGTCCGCGACCCTCAGCACTAAATAGGCCAGCGTGACAGCGTCTCGAAGAGGCGACGGGAGGGCTTCGATTCCGACGGCGAAAGTCCGACTCGTGGCCCGGAGCAGGTCGTAGTATTCCTGCATTAGCGAAGACTTCTAGGGGTGGTAACAGGCCGCGTGATCGGGACAAACTTGAGCTGAAAACCTAAAGGATGGGGGCCAGCCCGAACAAGTGGCCTAGTGCCGATCGGGGCTTACAGCAGAGGTTTCCTGAAATCGTTGTAAAATGTGTAACGTACCTGGTTGACACGTCACCACTTGGTAGTACATTTGATCCGGTTATCAGCACTCTAGGTCAGTGAGTGCTAGCGGGATTGTCACCCCTTCTGAAAACCACCGTGGAGTACGGAGGAATACGCATGGCGAATACGCTTGGATCGAAGGTTCAGCCCCTCGCCGACCGGGTCGTGGTTCAGGCCTTGGATGAGGCGGAGCAGACTCGGGGCGGCCTTTACATTCCCGACACCGCGAAGGAAAAGCCGCAGCAAGGCAAGGTAATAGCTGTGGGGCCCGGGAAACTTTCGGAGCAGGGCGAACGGCTTGCTCCCGATGTAGAGGAAGGAGATACCGTGCTGTATGGGAAGTACTCGGGCACTGAGGTGACTGTGGAGGAGGAGGATTACCTCATCCTTCGGGAGTCCGATATTCTGGCCGTGATCGACGGCTGATCCAGCGTAGGGCCGGATCGCCCCGGAGTCACGCCAATTCACGCATGAGAACGCTCGATCACTGGATCGTAAGGAGATAGCACTGATGGCCGCAAAGGAACTCGAGTTCAATACCGAAGCCCGTCACAAGCTCAAGGTCGGCGTGGACAAGCTGAGTCATGCCGTGAGGGTCACCTTGGGTCCCAAGGGTCGAAACGTAGTGATCGACCGCAAGTTTGGGGCGCCGAGCGTGACCAAGGATGGAGTCTCGGTCGCGAAAGAAGTGGAGTTGGAAGACCCTATTGAGAACATGGGTGCCCAGATGGTGAAGGAAGTCGCCACAAAGACCTCGGATCTTGCCGGGGATGGCACAACCACCGCCACCGTTCTGGCTCAGGCGATCTTTGCAGAGGGTCTCAAGAATGTCACCGCTGGAAGCGATCCCATGGCGATCAAGCGCGGCATTGACCAGGGGGTCGAGGAGGTGGTCAAGGAACTGCAGGCGCTGTCCGTTGATACCAAGGGCAAGAAAGAGATAGCCCAGGTTGGTATGATATCGGCAAACTCTGACGCGGAGATCGGAGAACTGATCGCCGACGCGATGGAGAAGGTTGGTAAGGACGGCGTCATAACCGTAGAAGAGGCCAAAGGACTCGCGACCACCCTCGAGACAGTCGAAGGGATGCAGTTTGATCGGGGTTATCTCTCTCCGTACTTCGTTACGGATCCAGAGCGGATGGAAGCGGTGCTCGAGGATGCGATGATCCTCATCCACGACAAGAAGATCTCGAATATGAAGGACCTTCTTCCGATCCTCGAGAAGGTGGCGCAACTGGGTAAACCCTTGGTGATCCTCTCCGAGGATGTCGAGGGAGAGGCCCTGGCCACTCTGGTCGTGAACAAGCTACGTGGAACGCTAAAGGTGTGCGCAGTGAAGGCGCCGGGATTCGGAGACCGCCGAAAGTCGATGCTTGAGGACATCGCCGTGCTCACTGGTGGGCAGGTCATATCCGAGGAGCTGGGGTTCAAGCTGGAGAATGCGGTTACCTCCGACCTGGGCGAGGCCAAGCGGATCGTCATCGATAAGGACGACACTACGATCGTTGACGGCGCGGGTGAGGAAAGGAAGATCAAAGGCCGGATCGAGGAGATTCGGGTCGCGATCGACAAGTCCACCTCCGACTACGACCAGGAGAAGCTCCAGGAGCGGCTTGCAAAGCTTTCGGGCGGAGTAGCCGTGATCAACGTGGGCGCCGCTACTGAGACTGCCATGAAGGAGAAGAAGGCTCGAGTCGAGGATGCTCTTCACGCTACGCGTGCCGCTGTGGAGGAAGGGATCGTGGCCGGTGGCGGAGTTGCGCTCCTTCGGGCGCAGACTCACCTGGGTGAGTTCAAGCTAGAGGATCACGCAGAGGAAGTTGGAGTCGACATCCTTCGTCGGGCGCTCGAGGCACCAATCCGGTTGATTGCTACGAACGCCGGTGTCGAGGGGTCGATCGTTGTTGCAAAAGTACGGGAATCGAAGGAGAAGAACTTCGGGTTCAATGCGGCGACGGAAGAGTATGAGGACCTTGTCGAAGCAGGGGTGATTGACCCTACGAAGGTTGTTCGTACGGCCCTCCAAAATGCGGCATCGATCGCGGGACTTCTGCTGACCACAGAGTGTGTCGTGGTCGAGCGCCCTGAGGACGACGCAGCGGCTGATGGAATGGGCGGGGGAATGGGTGGGGGAATGGGTGGGGGAATGGGCGGAATGATGTGATCGAAAGCCTGTCTATCTTGTCCGAGAACGTATCCCGGGGCGGGGGGCTTTGGCCCTCCGCCCCGCTGGTTTTCGGGAATCAAGCGAAAGGACCGGCGCGGCCTCCTGCGGCATTCGACGACTCCTCCACCTGCCTTCTCTGGCTCACTAACCTTTCCAGTTCCTCGTCCGGCAAATAAGTGAACTCGATCCACATATAGCTCATTTCATCCGGGCCCCGTCTACCGCACATCACCCACTGCTCCGGGTCGAGGTTGGTTGGGTTGTCCGCAGTATTGTCGAACACTGATGTGACGAGGAGCATCGTGTTCTTTGGCGGAATTGGCCTTTCGCACTGAGGGAGCAGTAGTCCGGTTCGCGAGTTGTGCTACTGAGATATGAGGTCCTACTTTGTGCATAAGTCCACACACCATTTGTCGGGAGAGCACCATGTTACGGTTCAGGATGCTGTTGTACGGTCTGCTGCTCTTGACCATGTCCTGTTCGCCGGAGGCCGAACCACCGCAGGCAACCGGCGATGTGATCTGGTTCGAAGGTGCTCGGCTCATCGTTGGTGATGATAACGCACCGATAGAGAATTCTGCCTTCCTCGTAGAAGGCAACACATTCACCTGGGTTGGTCGACAGGGTGAGATGGAGCCCCCGGACGGTGCTGTTCGAGTGGATTTGACGGGTAAAACCGTGATACCCGCTCTGATCGATGGTCACCAGCACATCGGGCTTACGAACGTAAAGGACGGCACCAATAGCAAAGACAACTATACGCGTGAGATCCTCGTCGAGCATCTCGAGAGAAGTGCGTATCACGGCGTGGCGGCCACGATGAGCCTGGGACTCGAGTTTGATGAGGAGCTCGCGTTCCGGATGCAAGACGAAGTGATTCCGAATGCCGCATTATTTTTCACATCGGGTCGTGGAATTGCCGCGACACCCATGGCAGGTCCCACGTCCGACTATCGGCTCGGGATTCCACGTGGCGCGATGACGGAGGAGGAGGGTAGGACGGCCGTCCAGGAGCTACGCGCGCTGGGATCGGAAATCGTCAAGGTCTGGGTCGATGACAGAGGGGGCAGGGTACCGAAGGTTCAGCCGAATGTGTTGCGAGCCATCGTCGACGAAGCGCATGCAAACGGAATGCGGGTTGTCACACATGTAGGTACGACAAGCGCCCTCGCGGACGCGAAGGATATCCTGCAGTCGGGCGTTGACGGTTTCGTACATACGGTTCGTGACAGGGATGTCGATGAAGAATACCTCGGGTTGGTCGGGGAACACCCTGAGGTCTGGAGCATCCCGAACCTTCCTGGCAACCCACTGACGATGGAAGACCTTCCGTGGCTGAGTGAAACCCTGCCGCCCTTCGAAATCCAGAGGATGCGCGAACAGATAGAGCGCCAGCAGGCCGCCGGCCCCCCCGATCCGAATTCTCAGTTTCCGCTTCAGTGTCGGAACATGGGAAGGAATCACGAAGCCGGTATGGTCCTAGGTATGGGAACGGATTCCGGAACGAGCGTTGCCTGGACCGCGGTTACGGAGATCAGGGACATGGTGAGGTGCGGACTCACTCCCATGGAGGGGATCCTCGCGGCAACGAGAGTCAACGCCGAGCTTCTCGAACTCGATGACCTCGGGATGGTTGCAGCCGGAAAGAACGCTTCGTTCGTGGTGCTCGATGCGAACCCTCTGGACGACATCAACAACCTGCGCCGGATCTCTGAGGTCTATCTGAGAGGAGAGCAGGTCGACCGCGAGGCGCTGAGGAACAAGTTCATGAGTGGTATCATGTGAGTGAGTATTTCTGCCAAGGCTGGAGACACGCCCTCTGCTTGCGAGGAGGGTGATTCCACGTTACCCATTACATGGGCAAATATGGTCAATCTCCACCAAGGCTTCACCAAGGAGAGAACCGGAGACATGAAAGGCAAGAGCTGGATCCAGAGAGGCTTTGAAGGCTTCATGTGGGGAGGGATTTTGGGATTGGTGTTGCCGGCAATCGCTGCAGCCCAGGCTCCGAATTCTGTCACCTATGCCAAGGACGTGGCACCGATACTTCAAGAAAACTGCCAACGGTGTCATCGAGAGGGGAGTGTTGCTCCGATGACCCTCTTAACCTATGAAGACGCGCGGTCTTTTGCGCCTCTGATCAAATACAACGTAGAAAACCGATTCATGCCACCGTGGCCATTGGATGTGGGGGTGGGAATCCAGCACTTCCAGAACGACCCATCGCTTACGAACGATGAGATCGAAACGATTGTCCAGTGGGTGGATGCAGGCGCTCCTTTGGGTGATCAGGCCGATCTTCTGGCGAATCCGGTTTTCCCCGATTGGGGTTCGGAGTGGACATTCCAGGATGAATTAGGTCGTGAACCGGATGTGATTATCACTTCCCCTGGATACACGGTTAGGGCCAATGGGATGGACCAGTGGCCTAACTTGTATCCCGTGGAAATGACGCCAGAACTTGGGATCACGGGAGAGCGCTGGGTCAGGGCCGTGGAGCTCAGACCTGCGAAGCCAGAATTTTATGGGGTCTTCCACCACGGCTCGGCTAGAGTGATAAATCGAATGGCGGAAGACGTGCATCAGGGGCCGGGAACCCACCAGCCGCCTCCGGAGGTTAGGGCCAGTCAGCGGGACCAACTGGCAGAGGCAGCGGTCGGTGTAAAGGGTGCTATCTACCCCGAGGGTACTGGAAGACTCCTGAAAGAGGGAGACCAGGTCTTATTCAACCCGCATTTCTATCCGGCCAGGCTTTCGGAAGACCTAGAAGATGTTGCACTGCAGGTCGGGGTTTGGCTGTATCCGGAGGGTGAGACCCCGTATCCGACCGAGGGCGACGTCGTCTTCGACCAAACGTCGATGCCGGGAATGGAGGATAATCCTCTCATCATCCCGCCGAATAGCCAGGCAATTTATAAGACGGCTTTCCGTCTCGAAGGGAATGCCAAGGTTCACTCACTCCGGGGACATATGCACCTGCTCGGCGGTTACAACATCTTGGAGGTTCTCTATCCCGACGGCCGGTACGAGTTGCTTAATAAGCTTGACTGGGACCAGCGTTGGCATACGCAATTCATTTACGAAGAAGATGCACAGCCTCTGTTGCCAGAGGGTACGACGATCATGATCACGACGATCTTTGATAACACGGAGAACAATGGCCAGAATCCTGATCCCGACCAGTGGGTGTTAGGTCGATCCCGCACGGTCGATGAGATGTGGAGATTGCGGGTCGGGATGACGTTTTACAGCGACGAAGATTTCGCGCGGCTGGTGTCCGATCGTGATGGGAAGCCGATGGCAATGAGGTAGCACCGGCTCTATAGGTCAAACTGGGAGCCTGGCGGTTTTCTGTCTGATGTCTTGAGGAAGGTAAGGGGTGCGTCCCAGGGGATTTGGACGTGCCCCTCTGCCTTATTCGTTGGGATCGGGTTCTTTCTCGGGTCTTAACCCGACTGTAGTTTATGACAGCGGTTAGGCGAGCTTCGAGGTTGTGGCTTGCTCATGGCGTGGGCATACCCAACTAGACGGTTTATCGGAAAACTCTCCATTTAAGTGGAAAATATGACGATGAGATCTCGAACCCTGTCAGCACAGACGGGACTTCTGATTGCGGGGCTTGTTCTGGCCAACGTGCAAGCGTTAGACGCACAGCTGACGCCCAGTCACCCCTTAATGCAAACGGATTTGAAAATACGAACTGTGCGGGATTTCGGTCAGCCCGTTCTTCCGATCTTCGAGGGATGGTATCCCAACGAAGACGGGACATACGATCTCTGCTTCGGTTACTTTAGCCTGAATCGGATAGAGGTTCTGGACATCCCTATCGGAGAGGACAACTTTATCGAACCGGCCCGCTTTAACGGTGTTCAACCCACCCATTTCGTTGCTCAGGGACCCCGCGAGTTCGACCCAACACGCAGCGCGCCAGGTGCCCTACGGGGGACCACTGGAAGAAGTCTGCAGGGCAAGACCTGCGTCTTCGTCGTGAACGTGCCAGCGGATATAGGGAGTGAGCGTGTTTGGTGGAATTTACGAATCGATGGTCAAACCTATCGCGTACCAGGCCACATCTCAGTGAGACCGTATATGGTCGATAATCTCACGAATTCCGTCGGTATGGCGATGGAGGGGGACGAAGAGAATCGCGTTTTCGGGGGAGATCGCACAGCACCCCTGGTCAAGTTCATCGTGCCATCCGGGCCAGAGGGAAGAGGTAAGGGTGGCGTGACGGCTGGGCCGATCACGACTCGGGTTGGGACTCCGCTCCCACTTACGATTTCGAATGCCCTGCCGAGCATGACGATAGGTGGCCAACAACGCAGCCAGGATGACGAAATAAGTCTTTCCCGACAGAGCTTGAGCTGGATAAAGTTTAGTGGACCACGGGGTGATGTGAGTTTCACCGCCGAAAGCAGTCGGATCGAGGTGGGTATGGTTCCCGTCGAGCAGACCACCGAAGTGACATTCAGCGAACCCGGTGACTATGTGCTACTCGTGCAGGTGCTCAACGGGAGCTTTGGTAACCAGTGTTGTTGGACGAACGCTTATG
>CAZJIM010000014.1:0-12138 GCA_964546115.1 uncultured Gemmatimonadaceae bacterium
CGGTCGATTGCTGGCCGCCGGAGGGGAGTGCTTGTGGCAGACCGTGAAGGTGAGGCGGTGGCATACGCGCTCTTCAACCTCCAGGAACGGGCTACCATGTTTATCCGTCCGGGTGATGCGGTCTACCCGGGGATGATTGTCGGTGAGCACGTCCGGCCGGGGGACCTTGACGTGAACGTGTGCAAAGGAAAGAAATTCACTAACATGCGAGCAGCTGGATCCGACGAGAATGTTAAGCTGGAGCCTCCAAGGGAACTGACGCTCGAGTTAGCCTTGGAATTTATCGAGGAGGATGAGCTCATCGAAGTGACCCCCGACGCGCTGCGCCTCCGCAAGGAGGAGCTAGACGCCAACATCCGTAAGAAAGCTCAGAGGGCGGCGGTTTCTAGGAAGTCCTGACTTTCCGAGTCACCACGCCATATCTATCGTTTTCAAGGACCTGTTCCCCGAGAACACGCACCCCATGAACCTTGTAGAGGCGGAGACCAAAGCACCGACGAGGTCCTGTAAGTCTAGCTGACTTCCTCTATTTTAGGTTTACATGCGGGCAGCTGAGAAGCTCACGAAACGGAGCATCTGCTAGTGGGTCTCGGTAGGTACGGTCATCAATTTGTAACACCTGTGTGGAGAACCGATCAGGAGTGATCCAATGAGGGTTGTCGTGTCCTCAAGTCATGTGATTATGGGGCTTGTGAGCCTACTTCTCGCTCTCCTGGTCTTTGCCGCTGGGGCCCAGGCCCAGGTCAGCGAGATGACTGGACATGTGACCAATATCGACGGCAACCCCATTCCCGGAGCTACCATCAGCTCCGAACAGAATGGTTTCGTCACCACAACGGACAGCCAGGGAGAGTTCAGACTCCCAAACCTTCCCCCTGGCATGTACGAAGTGCTCGTGACCGCGATCGGCTACCAAACCCACGTCGTGCAGCACGAGATGGGAGAAGGGCGCGGCGGCAACTTGTTGGTTCAGCTACAGTCGGATGCAATCGCTCTCGACGGAATTCTCGTGAGAGCTTCCCGCCTGCCCGGGGCTGCCCACCCAGCACCGGACGTGCTGGGGACGATGGTCCTGGCTGGCATCAAGAGTACGATCATCCAGATCGCGGATCTCCCCATGAATCTGGCTGAGAAGACGGGTCGGCAGGTCTTCTCGAGGGTCCCCGGAGCCTTCGTGTACGATATGGATGGATCCGGTAATCAGATGAATGTCTCCACCCGTGGCCTGGATGCTCACCGTTCTTGGGAGTTAAATGTTCGTCAGGATGGGGTCCTGCTCAACTCCGACATGTATGGATATCCAGCTAGCCACTACAGCCCACCAATGGAGGCGATCGAGTCCATCACAATGGTCCGGGGCGCGGCTGCTCTCCAGTACGGTTCACAATTCGGGGGCCTTGTGGACTACGTGACCAAGGGTCCAGAGCCGGGCGAGGCCCTGGAGATCGAGAGCATCAACACCATGGGTTCGTTCGGCCTCCGCAGCACCTACAATGCGGCCGGAGGAACGGTTGGTCCGGTCACCTTCTACGGGTACATGAATGAGCGGACGTCCGACGGATACCGGGACGACGCACGATCGGAATACTCCGCCCAATACCTCGCGGGCTGGATCGACCTGTCTCCGAGGCTGCGGCTCAGAGGACAGGTGGGTCACTCGACCTATGTCTACCAGCTTCCGGGACCGTTGAGCGACGCCATGTTCGCTGCCGACCCTACCCAGGCCCCCCGCTCGCGAAACTACTACAACCCGGACATCACGGTCCCTGCGCTTTCGCTGGATTGGGAGGGTCAAGATGGTACGCAGCTCACGGCACGCCTCTCAGCGGTTCTTGGGCCACGCAGCAGCGTCCAGTTCGTTGGCTTGGCCGATAGACCCGACGTGGCTAATCCTGTGACGGGTCAGTTCGCCCCGCGCCAGGTCGATATCGACCGGTACCAAAGCTACAACGGGGAATTGAGGTTTGTCCGCCCTTGGAATGGGGGCGGCTTGGATCATGTGCTGGCCTTGGGGGCGACGGCCTCGCACAACAACACGCATCGTAAGCAGCAGGGAGTCGGTACTAGGGGTAGCGACTACGATCTGACCGTAAGCCGTAGCGGATTTGGCCGGGATGTTCACTACAAGACGGTGAACGGCGCCGTCTACATCGAAAACCTGTTGCGACTGAGCTCGAGGTGGTCGGTCGTCCCGGGGGCTCGGGCTGAACTCGGCCGCAGCAGACTAGTCGGCCGGCTGGCGTATTACGATCCTGCTGACACTCCGACGCGAATCGACCATAGGTACCCCCTCTTCGGAATTCGGACCTCGTATCGTTCGTCGGTCCGGACTGAGTTCTACGGGGGATGGAGTCAGGCCTACCGCCCGCACATCATGATGGATGTGCTCCCGGCGAACGAACTCGAGCGAACCGACCCCAATCTCGATGATTCTAGGGGTTGGACGCTTGAGGCTGGAGTCCGTGGGTCGATCGGGGTGCGCATCATCTACGACGTGAACCTGTTTGAGCTTCGCGCGAACGACCGTTTTGGAACGGTCCTCAGGACCGATACCGACGGATCTTCGTACTTGTTTCGGACGACGGTGGGCTCAAGCCGAACTCGGGGCGTCGAAGCTTCTTTCGAGGCGCTTCTCCTCCAGATCGGCGGTGTTTCCCTTCGAGCGCACACGGCGACCTCGTATTTCGATGGGCAGTACCTGAGTGGTACGGTGGCCTCGGGAGGTGAAAACGTCGACGTAAGGGGAAACCGGATCGAAAGCGTACCCGAGTGGATCAGTCGGTCCGGGCTCGCAATCGACGGGGAGCGTTACTCGACCAACCTGCTCGTGAGCTATGTGAGTGACTCATTCGCGGACCCGCTCAACACCGTTCACCCACCCCCGAACGGTGCGGTTGGAGTCGTGCCGGCCTACACCGTGGTGGATTTGAATGCCGCCCTGCAGGCGTCCGAATGGCTACGACTTCGTGTTGGTGTCAACAACCTGTTTGACGAGCAGTATTTCACCAAGCGACCTGAGTTCTATCCGGGTCCTGGCGTGTGGCCGAGCGACGGTCGCGGAATGCAGTTCTCGATCGAGCTTCAGAGGTGACAGTACCCGACTAGCCGCGGATCTCGCAGTGCATTATGAGTCGTGGCTGGTCGACTGGTGGAGGCTGAGTCCCTGGCACAACCTGATACCTCTCTCAGACCCTGACCGTATCCAGGAGCATTAAGCCGAGCAGTAGGGGCTGATAAGCGAGGGATCCGAGGAACACATTTCGCACTGCCTGCGGACTCATCTCACGCCAAGCACCCAGGCATTGCCAGAGGAAGCCGACGCCGAGGATTAAGGCTCCGACAAGATAGATGATTCCGGTCAGGCCGAGCGCTGTAGGGACTGTGCTCACAGCGATCAGCGCGACTGAATAGACGATCATAAGGCGTCCGATCGGCTTTCCCTCGGCGTCGGTTGGCGGCGAGAGAAGAAATCCTGCCCTCGCGTAGTCTTCGCGTAGGATCCAGGCGAGTGCCAGGACATGAGGGATCTGCCACACGAAGGCTATGCCGAAAAGGGCGAGAGCACCTGGACCTATGCTTCCCGACGCCGCACTCCACCCGATTAGGGCGGGCATGGCCCCGGGAACAGCGCCAGCAAAAGTGGCAGCATGGGAACGCGACTTCAGGGGCGTGTACACTAAGTTATACGCTGCTGCGGAGCCGACGGTCAGGATTGCCGGAAGAACTCCGACAGTGGCCCAGAGATGAGCTACTCCGCCCACTACCAAGAGGAGGCCGAAGATAAGTGCTTCCCTGGGTCTGAGCCGACCCGAAGGGATCGGACGAGTCCGGGTGCGCGCCATCAACGCGTCCAGGTCTCTTTCGACGTACTGGTTCAGTGCGAGGGCTCCGGCCGTGGCAAGTACCGTACCCAGCAAGGTATGGAACACCTGTATCAGGTCCGCCCTTCCCCCCGTGGACACGTAGTAGGCTACCCCGGCGGTCATCATCGCGAAGAGGGCTATGCCCGGCTTGGTAAGCTCGTAATAGGCGCGCGCCCGGGAATGGGCTTCAGAATCGTCCGGTCTCCCCGATGCAGCGGGAATGCCGGACTGGGCCAAACTCGGGGGAACCTCGGATGTAGATGACATAGCCGGGCGCATTGGCGGCCCTGTCGGTGCCTGCCCTGAGTCCGATGGCACGGCCCGGAGGGAAGCATGAAGGGATTCACGGTGACCGCTCCAACAGCCCGAACGGTCGTCGAACTTGTGTGTGAGGATAAGGTCACGCAAGCCGAAGATTCGGGCCAGTCCCTTCGGTCTTGTCTGCTCGGGGCCAGGAGCATCAATGATGGATCTTGGGGCTAGGGGATCTATGCCCCAGGGGAGTCGTAGAAGTTTGAGGACCTACGAACGAATTTCGTTAGTTCGAGACGCGGAACGCAGTGACTTGTCCCTCGGGGATGGAGCGCAGCTCGGGAATGATCTCAGGACGAGACATTGATGGCTGAAGTTCGCCGCCAAGGCGTTAGGCAACGCAGAGTCCGAGAGAGTCGGAACGGGCGGTGGGCTTTTCTCGTGTCGGTTGTACTCCACGCTCTGGTCTTTCTCCTTGGCCCCCGGGGTTCGGTACCCATTTCTTCTTCGGCGGCTGCGGGGCCGGATCGCGCCGACTTTCGGGCAGCGGATGGGAGTATGACTGTATTGGCCCTTTCCTCCGCTCCACCAACGCCGATCAGACGTCCCGCGCTCCCCGTAGTGGACGTAGAGCTGGCGGTTCCCCAGCTGAATACCATGGAACCGCTTCCAGAAGCAGCGCTGAACCTCCCCGATCTCTTGGCCTCAGGTGTAGGTTCCACCAGTGGCCGGGACCCTGGAGATACCTCAGACTCTGGAATCCCCGGAGCTATCGGGGCGGGAGACGCTGGGACGTCCATAGAGGGAAGGTTTCGCATCGTACCCCCTTCTCCCCGCGGCATCATCCTTCCTCCTACTAGTGAGGATCTCCGAGGGAGCCGAATTGAAGTATGGGTATTCGTCGATGAAGAGGGGCGGGTCGTTGCCGATTCCACCCGACTCGAGCCACCGACTGAAAATGGCAGATTCAACGAACAACTCCTGGGAGAAGCGGCGCAGTGGGTCTTCGAGCCAGCGAGACAGAACGGAGCGCCGGTTGCTGCCTGGTTTCCATATACAATCAGCATGGAATAGACGTGAGGTCGGATCCTGGAGCCCTTCCCTGCTCCACCGACCTGCTGATCCGTAGCCCAGGCCAAAGGTTGTCAGTACCTTCCTGCCCATGACCACCGCACAAGGAGCCAGGCGGATCCTTTGGGTGGACGACGAGATCGATCTGCTGCGTCCACACCTCCTCTTCCTGCAGCAGTGCTACCGAGGTGCAATTCTGCACGGTGGCATCTCTCCGGAGGAAGTAATCGTTCGGGTGGCTACGCTACGGTCACGCTCAAGGTGAGTCTCTACCTACGGATCCTATCATACCTGAGGCCCTACCTGGGCGTCTTCGCTCTTGCCGTAATAGCGACCTCAATTTTCGCTGCACTCGATGCGTTCTCACTTGCGCTCCTGATTCCATTTTTGCGGACGCTCTTTGCGGAGAGTGACGATGGCGTTTCGGTTGGAGCTGACGGGCCCGATGATGCTCTGCTAGATCGACTTCTGGACGGGACGTTGGGCCGATTCGTGGATGTCACAGCGCCGCGGGACGAGGCTATCCAGGGGATCATACTCTTCCTTCTTGCCGTTTTCCTCCTGAAGAACCTGTTTGATTTTGCGCGTATCTACGTGGTGGCTTGGATCGAGCAATCGGTGACGCGGGACCTGCGGGACGAGGTATACGACCATTTGGTCGAATTGGATTTGGTTTTCTTTGGCCGGACACGTGTAGGGCAAATTATTTCGCGGCTCACGCATGATGTGGAGCAGCTGCGGACGCTCGTGACGAAGGAGTTGGCAAAGATCCTTGCATCAGCATTTGAGCTCCTGGCGGCGCTGAGCTTAATGGTGCTCATCTCGTGGCAACTCACCCTTGCCTCCATAATTGTGCTTCCCGGGGTGTTCGCAATCTGGGGTCCTCTCTTGGGGCGGGTTCGGAGAGGGGACCGAAGAGTGCTGGATCTGGCAGGAGAGGTGAACAGCCACCTTCAAGAGACGTTGTCTGGCATTCGGCTGGTGAAGGCTTCAGCGGCGGAGAGCCACGAAAGAAGGCGTTTCCACCGTCTGACGTGGGCCTACTTCAAGGCTTTCGTCAGAACCGAGCGATTCAGAACTCTGGCGAACCCCGTCACCGAGATGGTGGGGGCGCTAGGGACGGTAGTAATCCTCTGGTATGGGACCCGCCTCGTGCTCGGTGGCAGTGGGCTTTCGCCAGAGGATTTCCTGGGATTCCTGGCTCTTTCGATGAAGCTGTACGCACCAGTCAAGTATCTCGGAAAGCTTCCAGCAATCATTCAGCCTGGGATTGTGGCGGCTGAGAGGGCTTTTGAATTCCTCGACGCACCAGTGGAGATCCGTGATTCGCCTAACGCTAGACCTTTCCCGGGCGTTGGGCAGGAGATCGTGTACGATGACGTGTCGTTCGGGTACCGACCGGGGGAGCCGGTGCTCTCCGAGGTCTCCTTCCGTGCCGCCGCGGGGACAGTCACAGCGCTAGTTGGACCTTCGGGTGTGGGTAAAACTACACTCGTAGACCTTATGGGGCGCTTCTACGAAGCGAGCGAGGGCCGGATCCTAGTGGACGGGATCGATCTCCGTGAATTCTCGATCCGATCCCTCAGAGAGCGTCTTGGTATTGTCTCCCAGGAGACCGTTCTCTTCCACGACACGGTGCGGGCAAATATCGCCTACGGACTGGACGAGGACTTCCCAGAAGAGGAGATAGAGCGGGCGGCAAGGGCCGCACGCGCTCACGACTTCATTTCCCAGTTGCCTGAGGGCTACCAGACGGTAGTTGGAGAGCGCGGTACGCAGCTGTCCGGGGGTCAACGGCAACGGATTGCGATTGCCAGAGCCATCCTCAGGGATCCCCCAATCCTCATCCTCGATGAGGCCACCTCGGCGCTCGACTCCGAATCGGAGCGGTTGGTACAAGGGGCGATGGAGCAGCTGCTGGCTGGAAGGACCACCTTTGTAATTGCCCACCGGCTCTCCACGGTTCAGCGGGCTCACCAGATCCTCGTCATGGACAAGGGGCGGATTGTTCAGCGGGGAACACACAAGGAGTTACTGGATGAGGGTGGGGTGTATGGGCACCTACATGATCTCCAATTCCAGCCCGACGAAGTCCCGAGTCCGACGCCCGTTGTTGTTACGTGAACCGTCCGCACCTTTTTCACCGGCTCGAGCATCTAGTGGTGGTTTCCGTTGCAGCAGTCGTCATTCGCCTGCCGGAGGCAGGGGCAGTTGCCCTTGGAGTTGCCTTGGGGTGGATCGCGAGTTCACTGCTTCGCATACGGCGCGTCGTCGTCCGGGAAAACCTCGCTCGCGCATTTCCCGAACGGTCCCCTGGCTGGTACAGACGAGTCACTCGGGCAAGCTACCGACATTTAGGTCGTGAAGTGGTATCGCTCCTTCGCTTTGGGCGTATGCTCCCCGCTGAGATCCGATCTCGATGCGAGGTTGAGGGTCTGGAGTTGATCCAGGGGCCGCTCGCCCGGGGGCAGGGTGTGATCGTCCTGGGCGGCCACTTTGGCAATTGGGAGGTTGCGGGTGCCAGCCTTACTGCAAGGGGAATTCCAGTTGATGCGGTGGTGCGCAGGCAATCAAATCCCCTTTTCGACGAATACATGATCGACGCGCGGAGACGCCTGGGGTGGGGTGTTATCTATCAGCACAAAGCGACGCGTCGGGTGATGAAGTGCTTGCAAGATTCGAGGGTGGTCGCCTTGGTTGCCGACCAGAACTTCACCGGCAAGGGTGTGTTTGTAGATTTTTTTGGGTTCCCCGCCTCAACCGTTCGAGGCCCGGGGATCCTCGCTATTCGTACTGGTGTCCCCGTCCTGTTCTGCGACCCCAGACGCTTACCTGGATCGAAGGTGAGGTACAGGGTTCGATTCTCCCCGATTCTTTACGAGCCAGCCGATGACCTCGAAGAAAATGTGCACCGCCTGACACGAGCTTATATGGAGAGCTTAGAGGAGGTCATTCGAGAGAGTCCTGAACAGTATTTCTGGTTCCATAAACGGTGGAAGACGCAACCCGAGGTCCGGGAACCGGGATCTTCAGTGAAGGTAGCACAGGGGGCTCCAGAAGATCCTTCCCACGCCGAACACGCTCAGGGAGACGCCGATTGATCTATATCAGTATCCCTGTTCGTGACGAGGAACGAACCATTGGGGTCCTCCTCTGGAAGGTCCGCAAGGTCATGGCTGCATTTGGGCGGCCCTATGAGGTGGTGGTTCTTGATGACGCTTCCGGAGATTCTACGCCTCAGGTGCTTGCCAGGTATGATGGGGTCCTCCCCCTTCATGTGATTCGTTCAGAGAAGCCCCTGGGGTATGGTTCGGCGGTCGAGCTCCTTCTAAGAGCGATTGTCGCCCGTAGCCCCTACCCTAAGAGGGACGTAGCCATAACCCTGCAGGGTGATTTCACTGAAGACCCCCAAGACCTCGTCGGGATGGTGAAGACTATCGAAGGTGGGGCAGACCTGGTTGTCGGGATTCCCCTCCTGGACGGAAGAGGTGTTCCTGCCTCGCACAGGGTTTCACGCTGGTTGGCCCCGTTGGTCTTGGGCAAGGCGTTCAGGGGGGCTCCAGTCAAGGATCCGCTCTCGGGTTTCAGGGCATACCGGGTAATCGTACTGAAGAAGGCGCTCCGGGGGCTAGATGAAGGCCGAAATCTGGTGGCAGCTGATGGCTGGGGTGCGAATCTGGAGCTCCTTTTCAGGGTCGCCCCTCACGCAAGGCGGATCGCAGAGGCACCGATCATGGCGGATTTCCTTCGGCGGGAGCGCACCTCTCGATTCCGAGCCTTCCCGAGCCTCTATGGACTGTTAGGCTTGCGCCGAACTGTTTGGCCTTCTTCTCAGGAATCCTCCTGACGCTCGGATCCTCCTCCGGACTCCTGTTCGATCAAGAAAAGGGAAGGTCCGTGGAGCTTCCTCCCCTTGATCCGGATCTGAAAGTTGTACGGACCCGGCTGAGGGAAGATCACCCCCTCAAGAGGGAGGATCAGCTGGGTTCTTGGGGGGGGGCGATCGACCGGTTGTCTCTCGACATCGGTGTGACCGTCCACCGTTAATGCTGGACGACCGTCCGGAGTCACCAAGTCCACCCGGAACTTGTTCCGCCCTTCGTCAGTCCGATCCCACTCAATCGTGGTCACGAGAATCATCCGGTCCTGCTTGGCCGGGAACCCGGGCGCAGAAAGGTGACTGAATACTCCTTGAACATCCATCTTTCCGTCGGGACGTATGTGGGCTTTGTCACACAGCAGAGATAGTTGCACGTGCATGGCTAGGTCGGCCCTTTCTGGATTGGTTGTGGAGGGGATCACTCTGGGTGGCCCCACCCACCCCCTCCCGGTGATCGGACGCTTACAACGTCTCCTGCTTTCGCATCGAAGTTCGTTTTTGCTGCGATCGCCTGAGTTTTCCTTCGGTGTTGGAGTAGATTTCGCCCCGGGGCTCCTGCCTGTCCACCTGCCTGCCCAGACGGGCCAGATTGCCGACGCTCGCTCCAGATTGTGACCTGCGCCGGGCTTAGAAGCTCGAGGTCCCTGCGGAGACCCTCGCCTCCAGGATGCTTGCCGACTCCGCCCGATCCGCGGCGGATCGAATATCGGAGGACACGAAAGGGATACGCGTGTTCCAGTGCCTCGACTGGCGTATTCAAGGTGTTGGACATATGCGTGTGGACGCCTGAAAGGCCAGGACCGTCAGGGCCTCCGCCCATTCCGCCGCCGACCGTCTCGTAGTAACTGAACGGCTCCTCTGTTCGGGGGTCGATACCACCAATCATCGTGTTGTTCATCGTACCCTGAGACAACGCGGGAATGCGACGGGGGAGAGCCAGTGCGAATGCTCGAAGAAGAACGTCGGTTATCCTTTGACTAGTCTCGACGTTACCGGCTGCGACCGCTGCAGGAGGTTGGGCATTCACTACGCTCCTCGGGGGAAGCTTTACCTCAAGCGCATCCATCGAGCCTCCTCCCGCTGGGAGTGAAGCGGCTAGGATATCCTCCACAACGCAGCGAATTACATAGCGACATGCCGACACAGTGACCGCTGCAACGGCATTGACGGCTCCCTCCACCTGTGGTGCGGTCCCCGCGAAGTCAACCCGAATCAGGTCTCCGTCAATGGTTATCTCGGCACAGATAGGGATCGGCTCCTCGCTCACTCCGTCGCCTTCGAGAGTGTCCTCGGCATGCCATGTACCGTCGGGGATCTGCCGGATACCTTTGCGGAGGAGGAGGTCCCCGTACTCGAGAAGTTGGCGCTGAGCTGCCAATAATCTGGGCACACCCGCCCGGCTCGAAATCTCGAGGAGTCGGTGAGTTCCAGTGTGGAGGGCGCCGAGCTGCGCTTCCATGTCGCCTTCCCGCTCGTCTGGCGTCCGCACGTTCGCCAGAAGTAGTCTCCACACCTCCTCGACCTTCCGGCCCCGGCGAAGCAGAAGTACCGGGGGAATTCGAAGTCCTTCCTGATAGATCTCTCTCGAGATCGGCATCGAACCTGGACTCATCCCACCGATATCGGAGTGATGCGCTCTGGCAGCTACGTATCCCAAGTGGTGGTTGGTCTGATCACTGATGACGGGGGCCAGGACTGTGACATCCGGAAGGTGGGTTCCTCCTTCGAACGGATCGTTCAGCACTGCGACATCGCCTGGGTCCAATCGCCCGAGGGCACCGAGTGCAGCTGAGACGCTCATGGGCATCGCCCCGAGGTGGACCGGCATATGGTCTCCCTGGGCGACCGGGTGTCCGTTGGGAGAGAATAGTGCGCAGGAGTAGTCCCTCCGTTCCTTGATGTTCGGAGAGAAAGCAGCCTGGCGGAGCGCGGCCCCCATCTCCTCAGCGAGTGCGGTGAAGAGGTGTCGGAACACCTCCACCTCCACTGGGGAGATGGATTCGGTCGAGATCTCCCCGGTAGGGATCATGGCCGAAGGCGAGTGGTCTTCATCAGGGGCGTCGCTTCAATTACTTTGTTTGCTGTACATTTTTCTAGCCTGGGTAGCTCTGTCAACGGGTGGGCTTCCCGCATCGACGGATCAGGGGGCGAGGTGAGCAACGTCTCATCAGTGAGGGAGCGCCCCAGACAAACTCCATTAATCCGAACCGTAACCATAAGACGGAAGCGTCATGCCCGATAGGAATCAGCTGAAGAACCGCGCGCGCGACGAACTTTTCAGTCACATTAACAGATGTGGTGTGCTTCAGGCGCCGCACGAAGAACAGGAGCAGTGGCTGGACGAAACGATGGGATACCTGACGGAGCGTTTCCCTGATCTGGGGAAGGCGGATCTCCGTGAGCTACATACCCTGGGGCTACGGTTCTGCCGACCAGCCATCCAGCATCGCAAGGACACGAGTGATGGTGAAAGCGATGAGGGTGAGACGGTGACGGCCGGTGCAGAGGACACCTCGGCGGGCTAACGGGTGTTCGTGTCGGTCACGCGATGAACGCTACGCGCGTGGCCGGACTCGGTAAATGATGGGGCGAAGGCGACGCCAGACATTCGGTGACGTCCTTCGCCCCTTCCTTACTAGAAGGCCTACTATTTCGATATAACGGCGACTTCTTGGGTTCTGGATCGGCCGGTATGGGGGACGTGTCCCTCGTAGCAATTGCGCGAGCCAGCGAAATACTGATGGATCATTCTAGCTAGGTTGAATCTTGGTCTGCTCAGTACGGAAACACCAAGGAACTACAGGCATCGCCTAGCCATATACAGCCAGATGAGAAGTCCCACCAAATGCTTTGCGAACGTAGGTGACAGGGTGGTCCGTGAGGCGTCTCGGATTTAGATTCGGACAGAGCTGCTCCGGCGTCTCCAGATGCGTCGGGACGGCATGGCTCCTTTCCCCCACTTCCCGCCAGGGAGAGCCCGGGCATGTCTGACCGATTCTGGAGCTCGGAGGAGTACGACGAGCGAGCTCACAGTCTCTACAACGATGGTGACTTCGACGGGGCCCTCGAGAC
>CAZJIM010000014.1:12148-39953 GCA_964546115.1 uncultured Gemmatimonadaceae bacterium
TCGCTCTCTATCCAAATGCGGTGGAGCTGTACGCTGGTCTAGGCTACGCTCGCCTTGCCCGGGAGGAGTTTGCCTGGGCTCGCCTAGCATTCGAACGTTCATTGGTCCTCGACCCGGCGCATGAGGACGCGATGGTAGGGATGGGACAAGTGCTTGTCAGGCTTGGGCGGGTGCGCGAGGGGATCGCGCTTTTCCGAAAAGTGGAGGCACTGGGGTATACGGATGACGTCGATCTCATGCTTACAATGGGGCGCGCTCTGTACCGAGAGGACCTATTCGCTCAGGCCAAAGAGGTGTTTACCCGGCTGGCAACAGCCCGTCCTGACTCGGCAGATGCAGCAGCGGCGATTGGCTATTGTCTCCACCGCTTAGGGGATGAGGTAGAGGCTTGTCGGTATTTGAGACGGGCGCTTCGGGTCGATCCAGATCTACATGAAGCCCGAACGTACATGGGTCAACTGCTCTACGATCGGGGTGATTGGGAAGGGTCGCTGAGAGAGCTCGAACGTGTTCCTCCAGCTGAGCACTGGGACGCCCTCGCGGTGTGGAGGGTACTGGAACTCAAGTCGTCGGTATTGGGGTTTGCCGAAGGAGATCCGCGTCTATCTCCCTGGCGCGAGCGGCTGGATCAACTTGAAGCCGTAGAGGCCGATCCAGTGGAGCAGCTACTCGCAGAAATAGAAATGAGCCTGTCGAGCTCCGATCCCTGGACTGTGCGCGATGAGAGCCAGCTTGAGCTATTCGGAGTTACTAAAGGTTCTGACCCTGAGAACGTAGTTGTCCACGTGCGGCTCTCTGGGGGGCAGGTCATCAGGGGAAGCTGGCACGAGGTGGTCAAGCAGTTTAGGGATCACGTTGGATTTACGCACGAGCCTCTCACCCCGTTTATGCGCAGGATGGCGGAACGCTGGCACGAACAATACGAGGTAGAGGTTCCCTCAACGGATCCCGAAGCGTTCCTGCGCAGCGCATCTAAATTCGGTCTACTGCGACTGATGGAGCCCATGGACGATCAAGGTGTTGGAGATCTGGAGTGACTGACGGGGCCTCACATTCGCCGACCCACCCGATGGATGAGGACGGAGACCTGGTTGGGCGATTTTACAGGGTCTTGGTCGAGTCGATTCGTGAAAGGGCTCCTGCCTATCTGAAGGGCAGCTTTACGGTAGCTGAAATCTATCAGTCCCTCGTTCCCTATCGGACCCATCGGGATCGGTTGGCTTTGGCAATGAACGAGGACTATGACGACGCCCTTTTACGGTTGTTGGCGGGCGAGGGTGAGTTCTTGATCCTGGAGTCGGATCCCGCTCGCAAGCGAATCCAAAAAGAGCTCAAGAGCCGGAATCCAAATGTCGGGATATACCGGGATTTTGCGGCTGCTGAGGTTAGGTTGGATCTGAGTCGGCTAACGGACGCCTTGGAGGTATCCTTGGCGATCGAGATACCGCCCGGGGTTGGTCAAGCCGAAGCTGTCGAGGAAGGAGCGGTTCTTGTCGAAGAGCCTGTAAGAACCTCCGCTTGCCCGGGTTGTGAAGAGGCGCTTCCGGTCCGTGAATCCATGAAATTTTGCCCTCACTGCGGGATTAATACTCTAGAAGCACCCTGCCGAAGCTGTGGGGAAGTTCTGGATCGCGAGTGGAGGTTCTGTGTCGCCTGTGGTGTGCCAACACAGGACTGAGCTGGCTCGACGGCGCCTGACTGGTCCAACTATTCTGACCAAGTTGATCGGGCTCTGCTTGGTTGGAAGTCTGGCCGCTTCCTGTGCCTTCCAGGAACCATCCCCACCGTCTGACCCAGAGCTCCGGGCAGAGCTCGGGATTCCCGACCATGTGACGATCCATCGAGTAGATGTGAGCAGTCAGGGTGGCCAAACCCGGCTTCTCCCTCAAGAGACTGAGATTGTCCCCAGTGAGATCGTCCAGTTCGTCGTCCTCGATCATCATGTGTACCTAGTGCGGTTCGACGAGGATGAACTCACCCGCTCCGCCCTCGAATTCATGAGGGAGACTGGCCAGGACAAGCCTCCGCCACTGGTGGAACAGGGGGCCCGGCTCGTCCTCTCGTTTGAGGGTGCACCGGTGGGATCTTACCCGTTTTCTGTGGATGGGAACGGACTACCGGTAGCAGGTGAGATTCGAGTTGGGGAGCCCACACCCTAATCGCGACGGAGCTACGTATGGTGTTGAGTGGTCGGCCTGATCTTTCTGAGCGCGAGGTCGTATTTCTGTCAGCTAAGCGCACTGCATTTGGAGGTTTTGGGGGCTCCCTGAGGGAGCTCTCTGCAACCGACCTTGCAGTTGCATCGGGACGGGCCGCGATTGAGGCGGGAGGACTCGACGCCAATGATCTCGACCATGTGATCTATGGAAATGCGCTACAGACGTCGTCTGACTCGATGTATTTGGCACGGCATGTGGGACTCGGAGTGGGAGCCCCGCAATCGACGCCCGCGGTTACGGTGAACCGGCTCTGCGGATCGGGCTTTCAGGCGGTTACCCAGGCGACTCAGGAGATCTTGCTCGGCCACGCTGAGGTGATTCTTTGTGGGGGGACGGAATCGATGAGCCAGGCTCCCCACGTGGTTCGAGGAGCGCGCTGGGGGGATTTGAGGATAGGCGATGTCGGTGGTCAATTCGAGGACTCGCTGTGGCAGGCCCTTCTCGACACGAACTGTGGGCTCATGATGGCGCAGACGGCAGAGGAGCTGGCTACCCGATACGAGGTAACAAGGGAGGAGTCTGACGCTGTGGCCCTACGCAGCCATCGTCGTGCCGCCGCAGCCTGGGAAGAGGGTCGCTTCGGAGACGAGGTTGTCCCAGTTGAGGTTGAGACTGGGGAGGGTACAAGAGAGTTCGCGTATGACGAGCATATCCGCCCTGACACAACGGAGGAGAGCCTTGCACGGCTCCGCCCATACTTCAGCGAAGATGGTCTGGTCACTGCCGGAAGTTCATCGGGGATTGGTGACGGCTCGGCCTCATTCGTGCTCGCGTTAAGACGATGGGCAGAGGATAGGAGTCTCACACCACTGGGTCGCGTTGTCGCATGGGCCTATGTCGGAGTCGACCCAAGAGTTATGGGGATTGGTCCCGCTCCGGCGATCCGGCAGGCTTTGGGCCGCGCCAGGTTGACTCTCGACGAGATGACTCTGGTTGAGGTAAATGAAGCCTTTGCCCCGCAATATGTGGCCGTAGAAAAAGAGCTGGGATTGGACCGAGAGAAAACGAATGTCAATGGTGGTGCAATTTCCCTTACGCACCCGCTGGCGGCTTCTGGTGCCAGGATCACGGCTCATCTCCTCCATGAGCTAAGGCGCCGTGAGGGCAGGTACGGGGTCGGCTCTGCATGCATCGGGGGAGGCCAGGGCGGAGCCATCGTAGTGGAGGCGTTCGCAAAACCATAAGCCTCGAACGGGTGGCGCGATCCTTGGCCGTGTAGCTCTATGAGCAGTGGGATTGCGGAGGGCGCGGCAGGCGCCTCCTCCTCCCCTGAAGCGACTCGTTACCGCGGGACGCTATAATCGTAAATCGGGGGCTGGCTTTTGCGATTATTCCAGGAAAGACCCAGTGGCGATCGGCTTCTAACTTGGGATGCGGCCGTTCAGGGTGAAACGAGAAACGGCCCTCAGGGCGTTTCCAGGGGGACGCTATCGACCACGCTCGTCGGGAAGGGGGGAGAAGAGAGGAAGGGTAGCTTCAGCTTCGCGGTGTTTGGTCTCGCCTCTGCCTGCGTCTTTCTCGTCGGACTGCTGCTTCGCGCTTCCGTTTCCTCTGTGCGCTGGGTTTCTCGTAGAACCGGCGCTTTCGGAGCTCTGAGTACAATCCCGACCGCTGAACTTTACGCTTGAACTTGCGGAGGGCCCTTTCGAGGTTTTCTCCCTCCTGGACGATCACTTCCAACAGTATCACGCTCCTCGGTTGAACCGATCATACTTCGCCGGCCCGATAACCTAAACCGATGGGCCATGACGTACAATGGAGTCAGTTGTTAGGAAACTAGGGGAGGCGCCCCTCCCCGTGCAGCGTGTGCGCGTAGAGGCGGTATTCTTCTGGGTTAGTCAGGTAGTCCTCCACCCACGCTTCGAAAGGTGGCAGGGGCAGGTGAGATTCGATGAACTCAATGACCATCATCGCGAATTGAAGCCGGTCCTTTGCCCCAAAATCGAACCTTTCTCCTTCAAGGATCTTGTCGACCGATTGGTGAAAATCCTCCGGTCCTACCAAAGTGATAAAGTGGGCCACCTGATCGAGCCGGTACGAGGCGTAGATGGATCGGAGTTCGCTAAGACTTCGCTGCTCTGCCGCGCTGCCATCCTCTTCCCATGATCCCGCTAGCTCTCGGGAGTTCGTCTTGAGATAACTCCTGAACCATTTTCGCAGGTGGGGGGGGTGTGTATCCCCATGCTCTCGAGTCTGGAGCGCAGAGGAGAGCAAGCCGGATAAGAGAGGTCTCCCCAACCCCCTCGCCTTCCTGTCGATCTGGTCCTCTGAATCCTCCATGAAGATGTCAGCGGTCCGGATCTCATCCTGTTCCGTTCCTCCTTCCTGGGGGCGGAAGGAGAAGTAACCCCTCCAGCGTCCCTCTCGTCCACTGTAGGTGACGAGAAAGCATGCCCAACTCTGATCTTCCCTTTTAAGGAAACCCACGGACCGTCGTCGTAGCGAGTCTAGCGGCACTCATCCTCCCGATCGGATCCCCGGCCAGGCTAGGAGTGGTAGCGGGCCGGAGATGGGAGATGTGGGAACAGGAGCCAATCGACCGGAAGATGTCCCAAGGTCTTGAGCTGAGCAAGGCTCGATCTGAGTCCCGAGGGGAAGGAATCCGTAGGGTAAGTAGCGCACCACGACCCGGATTGTTATGCTGGGTTGCCACCGATGGATTCAGGTAATCCGGGGAGCGCGAAGAGAGCAACTCCGACATGCGTCTTGCCCTGCCGGATGACTGTTGGGACCGGCAGTGCCGTGTACTTAAGACTTGTTCTACAGACTTTTTCTGCCAGGGGCCAAGGGAGACAGGTATATGGATTTAGGCCTGAGCGCAGGTGCTGGGTTTGAAACCGACGCGTCATTGACCGGTACCTTTCAGGTCTCCCTTAACCGGGCAGTTGTTCCCTATCAGGACGATGGAGACCGGGTGTTGCCCGGCGGGCGGATTGCCGATATCGGACTTGGTGTGGTCGTCGACGGGAGCGATCCTACCCGGGCCGATGTGGTTGACCTGGGAAGCGCTGAGATCCGGGTGGCGGATGTGACTGGGCCCTTGGTCGTCTTAGGATGGCTCTACCCGTCTGGGCTTCGTAGTTTGAACCGGGTGGTGGAGGACACTGGCCTCGGAGATATGGGTCGCACCCGGGGATTCACCTTCAGCATGGCTCTCGGGGCCCTGAACTCAGCAGGTTTTGGCCCTCTCACTCGTCCAACCCTTCTCCGTATAGGGTTCCGGGATCTCTGCCAGGACGTGGATCTACATGAGGGAACGGCCGTGCGGCTATTGCTCCCCTCCGGAGGTGTGGCACGGGTGCACTTGGACTACGAAAGCGTAACCCTTGTTATTCGCACTGGGGGGTCACTACCGAATCGCGATCTCGAATCAGCCCTCTTAGATGCCTTCGGTGGGAGGGAGCTGCTCCGCGGCTCGCTCCAAGCCCCATTCAGTGCTCAGGCATACCACCTTCCTATGCCGATTCCGCGTAGCCTGGCAGATACAAGACGTCTACTCGACCGCATGCGGAGAGGATGTCTGCATCTCCTGGCGAGGTTTGAGCCGGAACGCTACCGGTCGCTCAGAGACCTCACAGATACTCTCGGAGAGAGAGACTCCCTGAGGAGCCTAAAGGACCGTCTGGACGTTCCCAGGATGACAACGGTGATCCCCGCGGACAGGACATCCTCAGGGGTCACCGGCGTCGACTGACCGATTTCGGCAGCCACGAGTTTTTCCGAAAAAGTCAGGTCCCGACCAACGCTATCTTTCAAGAAAGTTGTGTCTCTAAGTTGCTGCTAATCTTGGTCATGTTAATAAATAATTGCGAAAAGTTCGAACATTTAGATTTGCTGGGAACAGGTGAAGTTAAAAAATGGCGATTTTCTAAGTCATTATGCTGTAACATATTACAGATATACGTTCTCGGCGCATAAAGTGGCAATCTGCCCTTGCGCGACCTGAAAACGGTAAGTATCATCGGGGCTCAATCTCCACCCTCCAGCCTAGGTGACGAAAACGCGAATGTGGGATACCTGCTCTGTCCAATTGAGAGTTCGCCTTCCCCGAGACGTAGCAGAACAGGTAGAGGAGGTGCAGAGGAGCGACCCGGATTATCTCAGTCGAATCGTTCTATATGGTTTGACGCGGCGCTCCATCTACCGACACCTTCGCGAGACGAGCGGAGACCCCTGTCAGGTGGTGTCTGAGGGGGGCTCGGCAGTCAGGTAGGATTCGGTCGTCAAGCTCTTTCCTTTCGCGGATCCGTTTCTTCCCGAGACGGGTACAACTAATTTGGATTCTTGGGAACTGACGTTTATCGGTCGGCCAGCAAACCATTAGGAACAAGTGCCCCCCGACCATGCGGTTGTACCATTGGCGCGTGGTATCCATGCCCGACAGTCTCAGTGGACCACCGTGACCGTATCCCGGAGGTGGGTTTGACAGATTTGGGGAAAGTGGGTCTGAAGGGAGGGAGCGAAGCACAGTGCGATCCGGTCCTGCGGGCCAAGTATCTGGACTATTGCTCTGCGCGAGTCGCTGAGGTGCTTCTTGGGCTCACTGCCGACGACATGTACGTGTTGGCTCAGGAGGTTGCGGGAGAGTCAACTGGAGAGAATGAGGGAGTACCCTCCTTTAATACGATTGTCCGATTGGCGACCGAGCGGATCACCCGAGGCCTGTCCTTGCCCGATTTCTGGGACTGGGTGGCTGAGTACAGGAAAAATCCTGAGGGATTCGAGCAAGAGATGATCGGCCTTTGGGAGGCAGATGTGAAGATGTCGAATCAGGGAGCGGACTGATATCGCAACCAGGCTAGATCAGAAGGGAAGGTCGTCGTCCGGTTTGCTGAGATCAGGCTGTGACTGAGGGCTCTCAACATTTCTTGCTCCCGCTTGGAACCCTGATGGTATCCCCCCCTCTTGGGGACTACCTGCTCTCGCTCCAAGCATCACCATCTCTTGTGCGACGATCTCCGTCCAATACTTTGTGCCTCCCTGCTCACCCTGAGTCTGGGAGTATTGGATGCGGCCCTCGACGTATAATGGGTCCCCTTTCGAGACATATTGCTCGACGATCTCCCCTAGCTTTCCGAAGAACGTGAGGCGATGCCATTCGGCGCGCTCCTGCTGCTCTCCGGTCTGGCGATCCTTCCATTTGTGGTTTGTGGCCAAGGATAATTTCACCACCATCGTACCTGAGGTAAGCTTGTTAACCTCAGGATCGGCTCCGACGTTGCCGATCAGTATTACCTTGTTGACGGAACGGGGCATGGGTTGGATTCACTCCTTCAGGCTGTGCACACTGTTTCTGGTTCGTCGTTCGCGGGTCCTTTGGGCACCCGGTCCCGCTCAATCTTTGCAGAGCAAGGTACAGGTGACCCGCGGTCGAGGCCATGCCTGCCTGCCGGAATGCGAGCCTGTTACTTTCTCGCGAAACTTCCTGCACAATTCCGGGGGCCGTGACGTCAGGGTGGGATGCGCCTGACTCGCCTTATCCTCAGCGGCTTTCGAAACCTTGAGGACACCAGCCTGCAGTTTCCGGAGGCGGGGGTCGCCCTGATCGGTCGGAACGCTCAAGGGAAGAGCAATCTACTTGAGGCAATCCATTACTTGGAGACCTTCAGATCGTTTCGCGGAGCGCGTGACGAGGATATCGTTCGCTTTGAGCACGAATTCTTCCGGGTGGAGGCTGAGCTTGAGAATGAGAGCGGTGACATGCATACGGTTGTGGCCGCGTTTCAGCAAAGTCCCCGAAGGAAGAAGGTCACGCTCGATGGGGATGAGGTATCCAGATTGGGGGACGCTATCGGTCTACTAGCGACCGTTCTCTTCACTCCCGAAGACATTAGATTGGTGAAAGACGGGCCCGGGGAGCGACGGCGGTTCCTCGATATCGTCCTCTCCCTCAACGAGCCCGGGTATCTCAAGGCTCTCCAGACGTTCCGGCAAGCGCTTTCGCAACGTAACGCCGCCCTCCGGGACCCTGACGGTTCCGCTTCAGCGTTTGCGTGGGACACGATCCTAATCCGGTCCGGTGCAGAGGTCAGCTGGTTGAGGGCGCAATGGGTACGAGAATTCTCGCAAGTTTTTGGTGAACGTTACCGTGAGGTTTCGGGAGAGGCCCCTGCTTACATGCAGTACGAACCGAACATAGTCGGCGTGGGTGCCATGGAAAGTGCGGAGGAGGTGGTGGTGGGGTATCGAGCTGCCTTGGTTTCCTCCCGTGCCCAAGAGTCCAGACGACGTATGACGGTGATCGGACCCCATCGCGATGATCTGACCTTCTCTACTGACGGACGTGAGGGTGGACGCGACTTCCGGGAGTACGGTTCGGGTGGGGAGACCCGGACCTTAGCTCTGGCTCTGCGGCTTCTTGAGGTCGAGACCGCTCGATCTCGAAGAGGCCGCGAGCCGATTCTCCTTCTGGACGACGTCTTCGCCGAACTAGATGATGAGCGGTCCCGGCGAGTTCTGGGAAGCTTGGATCGACTTGTGTCCGGGCAAGTAATTCTCACTGCGCCAAGAGAGGGGGAAGTGCAGTTCCGAGATGACGTATTAAAGAAGTGGACGATTGAAGGGGGAGAGATCAGAAGTTGAGGCCATTTCGAAAGGAACCACCCGGTTCGGCAGGGTCCGGACCGCAAAAAGGCAAGCCTGATCTCGTGGGCGACCTTCTGCCCTGGGTCTTTCATAAGTTGGGCGTGGCCGTGGAGTGCGAGAGGCAAGAGGCTCTTGAGCGCTGGGAAGGAGTGGTGGGTGAGCGTATTGCAGCCGTGACTCGGGCGACCGCTGTGTCTAGAGGTGTCCTCTTCGTGAAAGTGGTATCGAGTGCGTGGCTCACCGAACTCAATCTGATGCGTCATGATATCCTGCGTCGCTTGAACGCTGGTCGGGGAGAGGGACGGATCAAACGGATCGTGTTCACCCTTTCCGAAGGTGGGACTGGTGTATCGGATCGGGGGCGAAAGAGCGATATGGGAGGTTGATTCGAGAGACTCCCAAACCTGGCAAGAGAGCGGCTCAAACCAATCCCCTGGGGAATGGCAGTATGGCCGCGATCTAGCTAAATTTCAATGTCTCGTCAGTGTGTCTTCGATTCCTCTTGGTTTTCCTAAAAATCCGGCGCCTTGATGACTGATATCTCTCCCGACAGCCGCGACTCCGAATATACTTCTGGCAAGATCCAGGTCCTTAGGGGGCTGGAGGCAGTCCGTAAGCGACCCGGTATGTACATCGGATCGACTTCTGGGCGAGGACTGCACCATCTGGTCTATGAAGTCGTCGACAACTCTATCGACGAGGCCATGGCCGGGTACTGCACCCGGGTTCAGGTCTGGATCCACCCGGATAACTCGATAACGGTCGAAGACGATGGCAGAGGTATCCCTGTCGATATTCACCCTACAGAGAAGGTGTCGGGGGTGGAGCTGGCCATGACCAGGCTGCATGCGGGTGGGAAGTTCGACAAAGACAGCTACAAGGTGTCAGGTGGACTTCACGGCGTGGGCGTGAGTGTGGTAAACGCTCTTTCCGAGAGGCTGGATGTTGAGGTCTGGCGGGACGGAAACCGCTGGCGTCAGTCTTTCGTTCGGGGTGACAAGTTGGGAGACCTAGAGAAGCTGGCGCCGGCGGAGGGGAGCGGGACGCGAGTCACCTTCAAGCCTGACACGGAAATCTTCACTGAACTCGTCTACAAGTTTGAAATCCTTTCATCGCGACTGAGAGAACTGGCATTCCTGAACCGCGGCCTAGGAATCGCGATTCATGACGAGCGTCCCGGAGACTCACAAGAAGAGTTCTTCCAGTACGAGGGTGGGCTCGCGGAGTACGTAGAATACCTCAGAGGCAGCCGCGTTTCCGTCCACGAGAAGGTCCTCTATTTCGAAGCGGACAAACCGGAAGCTGAACTTGAGTTGGCGCTCCAGTACGACACCGGGTTTGTCGAGAATACCCACACGTTCGTGAATAACATCAACACCCACGAAGGGGGAACGCATGTAACCGGGCTCAAGGCCGCGCTCACTCGAACCATCAATGACTACGCGAAAAAGAATAATCTGCTAAAGAAGGCGGACGACTCACTTTCGGGAGACGACGTCCGCGAAGGCCTTACGTGTGTCCTTTCTGTCCGAGTAATGGAACCGCAGTTCGAGGGTCAGACGAAGACGAAGTTGGGAAACTCGGAGGTGCGAGGTGCGGTGGAAACGGCCGTGAACGAAAACCTCGCGATTTGGCTGGACGAAAACCCCAAGGCTGCGAAATCGATCATTGAGAAATCCCTTCAGGCTGCGCGGGCTCGGGAAGCCGCGCGTAACGCTCGGGAGTTGGCCAGGAAGAAGAATGCCCTCGAGGGTGGTGTACTTCCTGGGAAGTTGGCAGACTGCTCCCTAAACGATCCCTCGATGACAGAGATCTTTATCGTGGAGGGTGATTCCGCTGGCGGGTCCGCCAAACAAGGCCGAGACCGGTCCTTCCAGGCGATTCTCCCCATCAAAGGGAAGATTCTGAACGTTGAGCGGGCCAGGATCGACCGAATACTCTCGAACGCTGAGATCCGCGCAATGATCACCGCGATCGGGGCGGGCATCAAGGATGATTTCGATCTAGATAGAGCCAGATACCACAAGATCATTATTATGACCGATGCCGATGTGGACGGCGCCCACATCCGGACGCTCTTACTGACGTTCTTCTTTCGCCAGATGCGCGAACTCATTGAGTCGGGGTACATTTACATTGCCCAGCCGCCCCTCTACCGTGTCGCGAAAGGGAAGAAAGAGTACTACGCGTACTCAGAGGACCAGCGAGAAGAGATTGTGGGCCGTCTCACGAATGGGAAGGGAAGCGATTCACGGGGTTTGAACATCCAGCGGTACAAAGGCCTGGGTGAGATGAACCCTGGGCAGCTGTGGAACACCACCATGGACCCGGACTCCCGTACCATTTTCCAAGTAACGATGGAGGGTGAGGCCGAAGCAGGCGACATCTTTTCGCGCCTGATGGGCGAGGACGTTGAGCCTCGGCGCAAGTTTATTGAGAAAAACGCACGCTACGTGCGGAACCTGGACGTTTGACCCGACCTATGTCGCTCTGATCGGTCGATGCGCGGCATCGGCTCTTTGGTTCCTTGATTCAGCGCATCTCCCCCTGATCCGCGACCTGGATGAAGTCTAGGATCGTGTCTACTGCCTTTACGTAGAAGTCGAGAGTGACGTTCTCCAGGGTGTCCGAGGGCCTATGGTAGCCTGCGTGGTCCTCGACTCCGAAGTAGACGAAGGGGATCCGCGCTTCATGGAATGGTCCATGATCGGAGGCAGTCGTCCAATCATCCCCATTGGCCAGGGCGGGTGAGTCATGGCCCCGGAGCAACGACACCTCGGAACGGCCCGCTACCTCTTCTACCAGAGGGATGAGGACCGGATAGTGGTAAGTCCCCGCCGCGTACAGCTCTCCACTTTCGCTCCGACTCACCATGTCCAGGTTCACGTTCAAGAGAAGGGAGCTGATCGGAACCGGGGGATCCGAAATGAACGCCTGTGCCCCAAGGAGCCCTAGTTCCTCAGAGTCAAATGCTACGAACAGAAGAGAGTGCCGCGGCCGGTGCTCGACAAAAAATCCGCCGATCGCGAGGAGGGCGGCGGTGCCCGATGCGTTGTCATCTGCGCCGTTGTAGATATCGCCACTGAGAACCCCGAGGTGGTCGTAATGAGCGGAGATGACCAGATACTGGTCCGGGAACTCGCGGCCCTCAATCATTCCGATGACATTTATTCCCCGCCCTTCTCCACCCGACAGGCTCCCGATTTGGAATTCCTGCGTTCTCTCACCGCTAACTCGGGAGAATGTTCGGTCCTCAAACTCCGTGAGGAGAAAGCGGCGTGCTCGTTCGCCACCCGGAGTGCCCGCGCGACGGCCCTCCATGGAGTCATGGGCAAGGATTGAAAAGTCACGGATCAGCCGGCTCCGATTGACCCGAGGCAGGTCCTGGTTCTGGAGTATACGGGGCGACACGGATCGTGCTCCCTCGGGTGCGAAGAGGGCCGCATATGTCATGAACAAGGGGATCGCAGTCGCGAGCAGGAGGGCACGGATCTGGCTGTAACTGTTCACTTTGACCGGTTGTGTCTGGAGAACGTGACTGTCGAGTTGGTGTATCCACTCCTCATAATGTGGGGTGAAATCGAGAAAACGAACATTCGGAGGGGGGGGCCGTGAGCCGATATCGACCGATTGTGGTGATGGGGGTCATCCTTGCACCGTTCCTTACGGGGCCGCTCAACGCCCAGGTCTTGAATAGCGAGTTTGCCCAGCGGCGAGCCGATCTGGCGGTTGAGATCCGAGATGGAATGATCCTGGCCATGGGGAGCGCTCAGCCTCCGGAAGATTACATGAATTTCTACCAGAACTCTCCGTTTCGATATGTCACGGGTTTTCTTGAACCAAACGCGTCACTCGTCACGCTGGTGACCGGGGGTTCGATAGTGGAGGAATTCCTGTTCGTAAATCCCAGGAATCCTGCTGAGGAGACATGGGAGGGGTATCGAGTTGGGCCTGCGGATACTAAGGCAGCGACCGGTATCCAAGGGCGAAGTGTGGGTGAACTGCAGGCGGTGTTCGACTCTCTCATCCACGGGGGCCGGGAGAGGGTGTACGCTGTTGGGACCTACGATTCATCGTCAGCCGTTCGAAACGATGTGACACAGCGTGTGGATGCCCTCCTAGAGGGCCACTCCGATCTCGACGTTCAACCGGTGTCTACACAAGTCAACACGCTCCGAGGTGTCAAGAGTGGGAAGGAAGAAGACTTGATTCGGCGAGCAGCGACAATCACCTCTCAGGCTCAGCGTGAATTCATGAGGGCTGTGGCACCAGGCATCAACGAATTCGAGATCCAGGCCATCGTAGAGCATACCTTCCGTCGATATGGTGCTGAGCGGCCCGCTTTTGCGTCTATTGTCGGGTCCGGTCCGAACTCCACAGTACTTCACTACAATGCCAACGATCGGTTCATGGAGGATGGCGATGTGGTTGTGGTGGATATTGGTGCGAGCTACGGGGGCTACGCGGCGGATATTACGCGGACAGTGCCCGTAAATGGACGGTTCACCGAGGAGCAGAGTGAGATCTACCAGCTGGTCCGGGATGCTCAGACTGCGGCTGAGGAGGTTGCGAACCCAGGGGTTTCCGCTGGCGAGATGTCTCGAGTGGCCACAGACGTCCTTGCCCGTGGCCTAGCTGACCTGGGGCTGATCGAGTCTCAATGGGCTACCTACGAGGATGATACCGGACGGGAGGTGCCCCAGTATTTCCTGTATTATATGCACGCGCTGAGTCATGGTTTGGGCCTTGATGTCCATGACCCATGGCCGTCGGTCATGGAACCCGGTGTTGCGTTCACGATTGAGCCCGGAATCTATGTACGGGCGAATTTGTTCGATGAAGTGGTGCCCGATACGCCTCGAAACAGAGGGATGCGGGATGCTGTCATGCCGGCTTTTGAGCGGTATGTCGATATAGGGGTCCGGATCGAAGACGATTACATCATCACCGTGGATGGAGTCGAGCGTATCTCGATTGCTCCTCGAGAGATCCAAGAGATCGAAGCCCTGATGTCGGTGATCTGGAGCGGTCCGGAGGAGAGGAATCGGGAGTGGGTGAATTGGTATCGGAGAATGCCCTGATCGCCCTATCGACAGGGCAGCTCTGCCGTCGGTTTCTGGGTGTCTTTTTGGGCCTGATCGGGTGGATCTGCTTTCGGTTCCTGGCCTCGAGACCAGAGTTGGCGGGTATCGTCGTGGGTATGGGTCCCATTCCGGCGATGATGAGGGGCCTTTCGATTCTATCTGCGGCCGTGCCGTTCCCACTTGCTGAGGCCATGGTCGTAGTGCTCCTGCTCCGACAGTTTTCTGGGGCCTGGTCTGGTATGGACAAGATCCGTAGGAGTGAGGCGTCCTCCCTGGAAGTCCTCGTCCAAGGAGGACTCCGGTTGGCTCAGGACATTGGAGTCTTGGTCTTCTTCTTCTACGTGCTCTGGGGGTTTCAATACGCTCGGCTGGGACTTGAGGCACACCTTGGCATTGAGCCGGCCGGGGAGGTCACGACGCCGGAGCTCCGGGCCTTAGCGGAGCGCGCGGTAGAGCTCACGAATCAGTTCTATGAGGAGATTCACGGATCTATTGATATTGGGGAGCCGACTGCGGGCCGTCGGCTTGTGGACATCGTTCCGTCTCTGGAAATTGGGTGGGGTCGAGTCCGCGAGGAGTTGGGGCTTCCCCAAAGGCTATCGGATACCCATGGTTCCCCGAAGCGGATCCTTGCTACACCACTCGTCAAACTCCTGGGAGTGTCAGGGATTTATTTCCCCTACACTGGGGAGGCGCTTGTCCTAGGAGATCTCCCGGGAGTGCTTTTGGCCAAGGAACTAGGGCATGAAATGGCGCACCAGAGGGGTTTCTCCTCGGAGTCGGACGCCAACGTGCTGGGGACTCTAGTCGCGGCCCATTCACCTGATCCTCTAGCACGCTACTCGGCGTACTCCTTTCTTCAGCGACAGTTAGTCTCCGCTCTGGAAAGAGTCTCGACTTCCGATGCTGAGGAAGTGGTCCAGGAAAGGGTGCCCGGGGTCCGGAGAGACCTGGCGAATCTTGCGGCGTACTGGCAACCTGCACAAACGCCAATAGGGACGATGGCATCCCGCGTTAATGACGCGATGCTAAGAACCCATGGGATTAGGCAAGGAGTCGCCAGCTATCAGGGGAGCACCTGGGTGTTCATCGCACTCACCAGAGAACGGGGGCCTGACGTTCTTTTCTTCTGAGACTCCATTACGAGGTTGGTGCCGGTGTCACCGCGTTATGCGGCAGAGCGTTCAAACAGAAGGTGTTGGGTTGGGGGCTGCAGCGGCAGTGGCTGAATCTGATCTGGGCTTCTCTCTGACCGCCAGTTAGTTGAGACTCGACAAGATCAGCCAAGATTTGCGGGAATCTAGGATCATCGTGGGGGACTGGCACCCGATGGAATTCGAGGCCAACCTTCTCAGCCTCCTCCCACAGTCCGTGGTCCAGTTCCGCGAGCGTCTCTGACTGCTCGTGCATGAATGATACGGGGTCGACGATCACTCGCCTCGCACGCACGGATCGAATGACATCCTCCACATTGGGCAGAGTCCACTCGATCCCCCGGTTGGAGTGATTTTGATATCCAATCTCATATTCCGATAGCGAAAGTAACTGTGCGATATCCTCGCAGAACTCCTCAACGTACTCGATGTACCGGCTTCCTTGGTCCACGTACTTCTTAGGCGTACCGTGGGCCGAGAAGATGACTCGGGTCTCTCCGTCTGATAGGTCTACCCCATCCCTGTCGGACAATTTCCGGATCGCGTCTGCCCTCAGCTGGAGATAAAGCGGGTGCCGATGCCAACCCGTGATTCCCTGTAGTTTGATGTTCCAGTTAAGGTCATTGAGCGCTGCTTGGACCATATTGAGCGCAGCGATATTTGTGGAGGGACCACAGAGCGGAAAAATGGGGAGGGCCACGAGGCGATTAATGCCTGCTGTCTGAGCCTGTTCGACCACGTCTTTTATGAGTGGGGGAGTGAACTGGAAAGCTGAGTAGACCGTGGCATCATATCCACGGCGGTCCAATTCCTGTGAGAGCTTATGAGCTTGCTGATGTGCCTGTTCGTTCAGCGGCGAAGGGCCGATCTCGGCGTACTCCTTGATCAGACCCGGGGCTCTGCGTTCCGCGAGCTGACGACTTCGTAGCCGCCTCGCTTCATCATTGGCGACGTTTTCCAGATCCGCGTTCATGTAGAAGATGCGCTCAAGGAATGCGACTACATCCCCCGGACTCGGGTCATCCGGCTCGCCGAAGTTCAGAACAAGGACTCCCACTCTCACACGGATCTCCTCACTCACGCCTCTTTTCTCAAGGTATCTAGGTCGGTGGAGTGGACATGGTCGACCACCGCACGTATCACGTCAGGGTCTGTTTCCGGAAGAATCCCGTGTCCCACGTTGAAGATGTGGCCCGGTCTACCTCGCACTTTCCTGAGGATCTCGTCGGCCCGGGAAACCGCGATCTTGCTACCGGCGAGAAGAGAGACGGGGTCTAAATTTCCCTGGATCGCCACAGCCGATCCAAGTAAGTCCCAGGCTTCGTCGATCTCGATTCTCCAGTCCAGTCCGATCGCGTCTCCTCCTGCCTCTGCCAGGAGTGGCAGAAGAGCGGGATTCCCAGTTGCAAAGTGGATTGAAGGTACTCCGGACTCCTGAAGGCCCCGCATGATCGTCCGGGAGAAGGGCAGAACATGGTTACGGTAATCATCAGGGGTCAGGCACCCAGCCCACGAGTCGAAGAGCTGGATCGCTGCAGCGCCGGCCTCAGCTTGGGCTCGCGCAAAGGATAGCAGATGCTCGGACCAGTAACACATGAGTTCCTGCCAGAGTGCGGGCTCTTGCCACATGAGTGTCTTCGTTCCGTGGCGACCACGAGATCGGGGGGACTCGACCATATAGGTCATGAGTGTGAACGGGGCTCCCACGAATCCGATCACTGGAATGTCAAGCCTGTCTTTTAGGATCCGGATGGTCTCAAGTACGAAGTCGAGTGTGTCTCGTGGCTCGAACGACTGCAGAGATCGAATGCGTCCTGAGGTGTCATACGGATGGGGAAGCACAGGTCCCACCCCTTTTTGAATCCGCACATCAATCCCGGCACCGAGGAAGATCGTAGAGATGTCGGCGAAGAGAACCGCTGCGTCGACCGGAAAGTATTCGAGTGGGAGGGCCGTAATTTGGGCAGCAAGCTCCGGATCACGAGTGACCTCGAGGAGGTCGCGCCCTCCCTTTAGTTCCTCGTATCGTGGAAGTGATCTGCCCGCCTGCCGCATGAACCATACAGGAGTGCGGTCGAGCGGCTCTCGCCGAAGGGCTCGGATCAGCAACTTGTTCATTTCAGAGTCAGAAGAGGGACACCATCGAGGAGCGCGAGAAATGTATCAGGATCAACCTTTCCGGTCACCGGAAATGGATACTTTTCGCCGGTTGCCACGAGCGTCAATCCGCTCTCTATTCTGTTAGGGTTTTGAAAGGACACATTTCCTTTCGTCAGCTTTGAGTCCACTGTGTTCGGAACCTTCTGCTTCTACGAGTTCATGGATACAAAACGTCCGACGATCCCCGCCGCCGAAGAGATTCTGGGTGGCTACTTCCCCGTGTTGGACTACGGATTCGTCTCGCTGGTCGACTACATGGGGTCGGATGAAGACATTGAGCGGGCGGCGAGGGTGAGCTACGGCTTCGGGACGAGGAAGCGTTCCGCAACCCGGGGGCTCATCCGCTACCTGCGTCGCCATCATCACACGACTCCGTCGGAGATGGTCGAATTCAAGTTTCACTGCGCGATGCCGATGTTTATTGCTCGCCAGTGGATACGGCATAGGACGGCCTCTGTGAATGAGTATAGCGGGCGATATTCCCTCATGCCCCTACTGTTCTACAGGCCTGAGCTTGAGCAGTTCGCGCTTCAAAGCCAGGCGAACAGGCAGGGTCGAGGGGAAGGCGCACCACGAGATGTGTGGATGGACGCGGTGGACCGCTGGGATCGACTGCGATCGGACAGTTCAGACACCTACCGGTGGTTGTTGGAGGAGGATGTGGCCCGAGAGCTAGCGCGCATCGATCTTCCACTCTCAACGTATACGCAGTGGTATTGGAAGATCGACCTTCATAATCTACTCCATTTCCTTTCCCTGAGAGCCGATGTCCACGCTCAGTGGGAAATCCGGGAATACGCGGGAGTAATGGCTGGCATGATGAAGCGCGTCGCACCTCTATCCTACGAGGCGTGGCTGGACTATGACCTTTGCGGGGCCGCGATGAGTCAGGGCGAATTAGATGTTTTGGCGCGGCTCCTCGAACCCCGAGGTGAGGATGGAGTGGAAGCACGACCGGGGGGTGGACTCTTGGATGGAACCGCTCTGGCTGCTCTTGGTCTCTCATCCCGAGAGATACAGGAGTTCAGAGAGAAACTCAGGCCTCGGGATCGCCCGGATTTCGAGCTGGACCTTACCCGGATGCGTTCTGCAGAGTCGGTTGCGTCCGAGATGGAACGCGCCGTGCCTGTTGAGGAATGATTGCCCGTACCACCTGTGTGAGGTTCATGATGTCTACCCAAGGGCGTCCCATTCAGGCCGAGCTTCCGTCACCCGTTCGGCAAGGGACATGACCTCCCAAGAACTCTGCTGATAAAAGTGGCTGGTGGGGCGCTGATCTGGCAGTCGGAAAACGCCGTATTGCCTTGTAAGGGTGCCTTCCATTTTCCATCGCTCAGGAACCTGAGCGCCACCATCGCTCAGGAACTTGAATGGCACCATAGGGTTGGACTTATTCATCTTCAAAGACACCGTGGCCGCTCCGGTCGGAGAGATCCCGGCCTGAGCGGCTTTTCTTCGCGCCGTTGGGGGGATGCCTGATGAGTTCCGAGTCGAAGCCAGCCGATTCCACGGGCTCATCTGACAAAAGGTCTCCCAACGCGGCACACCGGGAGTCTCAAGTCCACGAGGTGGCGACGTCCCCCGACCCTCGAGTAGATGACTGCATCGGGCATACCCCCGTGGTGCAGCTGCTCAGGGTTGTCGAACCCGATATGGCCGAACTCTGGGTCAAGCTAGAGGGAATGAATCCGGCCGGTTCGATTAAGGATCGGACCGCTCGGGCTATGGTCGATGACGGTGAGGACCGGGGCCTTCTTCAGCGCGGAGGCACGATCGTCGAACCCACGTCAGGGAACACTGGGATTGGCCTTGCCCAGATCGCGGCCGTTCGTAGGTACCGCCTGATCCTCTGCCTACCATCGTCGATGAGCGATGAGCGAAAGGTGACCCTCACCTCGTACGGAGCCGAGTTGGTTCTTACGGACCCGGAGCGACGGATGCTGGCGGCGATGGAAAGGGCGGAGGAGTTGGAGAGCGAACTCGGGGCATTCTACCCGAATCAGTTCTCGAATGCGGCCAACCCAAGAATCCACTATGAGACCACGGGCCCCGAGTTGTGGCGCGACATGAAGGGCGACATCGATACGTTCGTCTACGGCTCCGGTACGGGCGGTACGATTACCGGAGTGGGGCGATATTTGAAGGAGCAAGATCCAACGATTCGCGTAGTAGCCGTGGAGCCTGCTCGCTCCGCAGTCATCTCGGGGGGCGAGAGTGGAGCACACGAGTTTCAGGGGATGGGCCCGGGATTCATTCCAGACAATCTTGATCTGGACCTTCTCGACGATGTACGGCCACAATGGGAGGAGGAAGCTTTTCCACTGGCACGCCGGCTGGCACGAGAGGAAGGGTTGTTCCTGGGAATGAGCTCAGGCGCGATCATCCTCGCTGCGATGCAGGTTGCCCGTCAGCTTGGTCCCGGCCACCGTGTTGCCGCGATTTCTCCTGACACAGGTGCCCGTTACTTGACCACGTCGCTCTTTCGGGGCGGCGATGTGAGTGGGGAGGGGAACCACGGGGCACCTCCCCCGGGTTCATGAGCAGAGAGGGCTAACATATGTCTGGAATCCAAATTCCGACCGTGGGCGGGGCTTCAGTGTCTGCCGGCGTCGGAGCCAGCCCGTTGGTTGCTCTCGACTCGCTGGATGAGCTTTGGTTCCAGGTAGGTGGTACAGTGTGCAACCTCCGGTGCAAGCATTGCTTTATATCCTGCGCCCCGGACAATCACTCCTTTTGGTTCATGACTCGGGACCAGGTTCGGCCAATCCTTGAGGAGTCGAGGGCTCTCGGCGTGAAGGAGTACTATTTTACCGGTGGCGAGCCCTTCATGAATAGGGAGATGGAGGGCATTCTTGAGGACACGCTTGCGCTGGGTCCCGCGACTGTTCTTACGAACGCGACATTGATACCAGACCGGAGGGCAGGGCTATTGGCTGACCTCGCATCTGAGTCCACCTACAGCCTTGAAATCCGGGTTTCACTTGATGGCGTGACTGACGAGACCAACGACGCCATCCGGGGCGAGGGGGCGTTCGCGCGCTGTATGGGGGGGATGGAGTCACTTGTAGCAGAGGGTTTTTTGCCCATCGTAACTGCGATGAGGAGTTGGCCCGATGAACATACGGGAAGTTATCTCAGAGAGTTCCGAGACCTTCTCGCGGAGATCGGATATGATCGGGCTCGTCTGAAGATTCTCCCGCCACTGCTTATCGGAGAGGAGGTCAAGCGCACCAGGGGGTATGACGACACCGAGCGCGTCACCCACGAGATGCTACACGGGTACGACTCAAGTCAACTGCTCTGCACGCATGCCCGGCTCGTCACAGCCACCGGTGTGCACGCGTGCCCGATTCTTCTAGACTTCCCGACCGCTCGGTTGGGTGCGACGCTTGGTGAGGCCGCTGAGCAGCCGGTCGTATTGGGTGAGTCGGCATGCTTCACCTGCTATCTGAATGGTACAATCTGTTCCAATGCGCCCCCGACGGAGGGGGGCGACCGGGCAATGTCGGAGATTTCTTTCAAATCCGGCAGCGCGCGCACCTCCCAGCCGGAGTCCACCGAGGATAGGGAGCCGTGGCTTCCTGGCCGTTGGGGTGAGGAGGAAGAGCCTGGCTTCAGACGGGTCGCGGTCTTCGGCGGAGTGTATTCAAACCACATCGCACTTCGTCGAGCCCTTGAGGACGCTCGGGAGAGGAAGGCAGATGCGGTCCTTTGCCTTGGAGATCTCGGGGCCTTTGGCCCGCATCCGAACCGAACTGCGGAACTCCTGCGAGAGGCCAACGTGCCGGTGGTACGTGGGAACTACGATGATGCGATTACCCGCGGGCTTGAGGACTGTCAGTGTGGGTACACCGATCCGCGTGACAACCATTATGCGCGGCTCTCCTACGATTACACTCTCTCTCGTACATCTGAAGACCACCGGAGGTGGATGGCGCGGTTTCCCTACTCCCTCCGCTTCAGGGTAGGTCAGGCGAGGGTGTTTGCCTTTCATGGTAGTCCGCGGAGGATGAACGAATTCCTATGGGAGACGACGACCCCGACGCACTTCCTGGACGGGATGGCCAGGGACCATGATGCCGAAGTGCTATTGGGGACCCATACCGGGATTCACTGGAGCCGCCGGCTAGGGTCCGATCGATCGTACATTAACGTTGGGGCGTTGGGGCGTCCGGCAAACAATGGGAGAAACAACGTGTGGTATGTGATGCTAGAAGCTGGGAGCACAGGACTCGAGCATGAGTTCATCCCGCTCGCCTACGACTACGATGCCCTCGCCCGGGAAATGGAGCAGGAGTCGTTGCCGACCGAGTTCATTGAAACGATCCGCACCGGCTGGTGGACCACTTGTCTTGAGGTGCTGCCGGGGAAAGAACGCGCGCGAGGCCGATGGTGACCCATCCAGGATTGCGGGCCCTTCGTCGTGCGGCCCGTGGCCTGGGGACTAGGGAAGAGGCTCTCCGATTGCTACTACTGCGATTTCAGGCACCAGGTGGAGATCATCCTCCACGAGATGCGTGGCTTCGGTCAGTACGATGATCGTCATTCCTGGAGATAGTTCCCGATAGTCACCGGGAACTAGATGTTCCTCCGAGGGAGAATGAACGACCACCTGGCCTCGCCTTAAGGAGGGATCTGCGCAGGTGCCGACCAGGCGCACCGTGGCCCATCCGGGTCTCGGCGTCCATGCGATGTTCCTGGAAGTCCGGAGTCTAGTGTCTTCAGCGGTCATACCAGTGGGTACCTCGTTTTGTCCATCGCTGTTCCAACCGCGAGGTCAGGGATCGAGGAGCATTACGCTCCCTTGTGCAAGCAGTTCAACGGAGGCTCTCTGTGCTCGGGTGAGTTCAGGCGGGAGACCCACTATTACCCCCTTCGCACTCTGCTCATCCGGAAGGTGGAGGATCAGATCCCGCCACGAGGGTGGAGGTATGAGTGCCCTCGCTCGCCCGGTCTCGTCGATCACGACGTCCCGACCTGGATACAATCGCTCAGCCAGCTCTCGGCCAAACTGGAGCCATGAACTCAATGGCTCTGCCCCCCTGTCAATAATCGCTGTGAGTACCGACTCTTGAAAGCCTGCAACTGCGTGTTGGTAATCCGCTTCGCTCTTGAGTTTTAGCTCGCGGAGCATCTCTCGATAGGATTTGCGCGGGTCCCTGGCGCCTGTCTCCAGCAGGGCCTGGTTTAGACGGTCTTCCGCTTCCTTGCTGTGCCTGGCTTCCAAGCGGCTGTCCTCCATCCGTGTAGTTAATTCGGAGGATGAGGGTCAGCATATCTTTCGTCAACCGACAAGTCGCTTTTGAGTCCTCTGTGCATTCTCGAGGCGGCCGACGATCCCCGGCCTATCCGAGAACGCTGCACAGAGATGAATCCCCTGCGGTAGGGTAAGCGTGTCAAGGACCGCCCAGCTCCGATCCCAGGCTGGCATCGCAGTTCGGTGGACCAACAAGGGGATCGCTGCCACTCCTGTCACTCTCTCGAAGTCGGTGCGTGCTTGATCCATGATCTCCGGGTCGGGGAGTTCGATCAGTTCTTCCCCTCCCATCCCTCCCAAGAAGGCCGTGAACAACCCCTGTCGGTCGAAGAGCGTCTCATGGGCTGTGACTCCTCGGGTCGCGGAATGGTCATCTAATGTCATCTTGAACCCGGATCCAGTCTGTGGCGGCCGAGTTCCGATGGGGACGACCAATGGCACGACTGCGAGCGGATTGTAGCAGAGTGACGCTAGACTTTGAGCGGTCGCCGGAGCGATTGAGGAGAGTGTCTCCGCCGCCTGTGGAGCGGGGAGGGTGAGGACCACCTCGTCTACCTCGAGAGTCTCTCGATCTGATTCCAGCCGGTATCCTCCGGTCCGTGTGCGTGCGATCGTACGCAGCGGCTCTCCGAGCCGGATCCGGCTTCGATGCCGTCTTGCGAGAGCAACCGGGAGAGCACCCATACCGGTTTCGAACGAAACCAATGGGATCCGCTCCCACCTAGAGGCACGGAGGAGACCAAGAAGGAGGCTCCTTCTTGTCCCCGTTCGCCGAAGCACCCGCAGAAGGGTATGTCGGGCCTCCATACGCTCAGGATCTGAGGCGTAGAGTCCTCCGAGGAGGGGACCGGCCAGCCGGCGATAGATCTCAGGCCCGAGCTTGCGGGTGAGCGCGTTAGCGACGGACTCGGTGGGACGGGGTGCTGAGGTGCAAAAGTCCGCCAGGGCCCTCGTCTTTCCACTCCACGAGATCAGGCGGGTCCTAAAGGCGTCGCCGATCCTAAGGGGGGCGGGATAGAGTGTGCCCTCGTGGTAAACTGTAAATGGAATACCGCTGGGGGCCTGACGAAGCACGGCAGTCAGATCCAGCTCACTGAGGAGCCTCGCAAGACCAGCGGTGAGACGCATCCGCTGTGGCCCTAAATCGACGGTTACCGGGCCGTTAGGCCCCTCAACCGTGCGGCTCTGCATGACGCCACCGGGGGTCTGAGAACTCTCAAAAAGGATCGCTTCCAGACCTGACTCGGTCAGTAGATGGAGGAGAAAGAGGCCAGAGATTCCGCCCCCGACGATGCCGATCACCTTCTCTGCTCAGCTGCTCTGCATGGAGTCCAGGAACTCCTGGTTGGTCTTGGTTCGATTCATGCGTTCCATGAGGAAGTTGATAGCTTCTGCGGGGGGCATATCAGACAGGAAATTCCTCAGTAGATAGACTCTGTTCAGCTCCGTGTCGCTGAGGAGAAGCTCCTCTTTCCGGGTTCCAGATCGGTTAAAATCGATAGCGGGGAAGATCCTCTTGTCTGCGATGTGCCGGTCGAGGATCAGCTCCATATTTCCGGTGCCCTTGAACTCCTCAAAGATTACCTCGTCCATCCGGCTCCCAGTCTCTACGAGTGCTGTCGCGATGATCGTGAGGGACCCGCCCTGGTCGATGTTCCGGGCTGCCCCGAAGAAGCGCTTCGGCTTGTGCAGCGCATTGGCATCAACTCCGCCCGAGAGGATCTTGCCGGAGTGAGGAACAGTGACGTTATACGCGCGAGCCAGTCTGGTGATTGAATCTAGGAGGATGACGACGTCCTTCCTATGCTCGACAAGGCGTTTTGCCTTCTCGAGAATCATTTCAGCGACTTGAGTATGACGCTCGGCCGGCTCGTCGAAGGTTGACGAGACAACCTCCGCATCCACGTGTTCCTCCATGTCTGTCACTTCTTCTGGTCGTTCGTCGATCAGGAGGACGATCAGGTAGATGTCCGGGTGATTCTCGTGAATTGCGTTTGCTACCTTTTGGAGGAGCATTGTCTTACCGGCCTTGGGCGGTGACACGATGAGTCCCCTTTGGCCCATGCCGATCGGCGCGACTAGGTCCATAATCCGCATCGAGATGTCACCTTGGGCGTTCTCAAGCTGGATCCGACTCTCGGGGTACCTCGGACGCAAGTTGTCGAAGGCGATCCGATGCTTGGCTTCCTCGGGCTCCCCGAGATTCACTTCTTCTACTTTGAGCAGAGCCAGATAGCGCTCACCGTCTTTCGGAGGACGGACCCGGCCCAGAACCGTATCGCCGGTTCTCAAATCGAATCTCTTTATCTGAGAGGGGGATATGTAGATGTCGTCGGGTCCGTACAGGTAGTTCCAATCCGGTGAGCGAAGAAAGCCATAACCCTCCGGAAGGATTTCGAGCACGCCTTCTCCTCTGAGAACCGTGTCCGTGTCGAGGAGGTTCTGCTCGATACGAAAGATCAGGTCTTGCTTGCGCATTCCAGAGTAGTTCTGGATGCTCAACTGCGCGGCTAGATTGTGCAGCTCTTGGACGTTCTTCCTCTTCAGTTCGGCAATGTCCACGGGGATCTCCAGGTCAGCTTCTACAAACAGAGTTTTGGGAAAGGGTGGGCGTCCGTCCGAGAGCCCGTGATTGAGGGCTGGTGCGTTGAATTAAAGGCCAGAGGCCAAAACCGGTGCGTTGAATTAAAGGCCAGAGGCCAAAATAGGGCAGGAGAAAAACCGGGGGCGGGTCGGGAGTGAACGCTGAGCGTCCGTCCCCGGAGTCTTTACTTGAAGAATTGAGGAGATAGTAATGGCCGGATGTGAGCCGGTCAAGGCCGTTGGGTGGTTGAACTCGGGGATCCGGCGCCCCGTCCCCGTGTTGATCCCTTGACAGGTGAGGGGTCCCTCGGGGACATTCGCCGAGTCCCGCTGAACCGGCCTCGAGGGTCTGCCGCAACCATGATCAGCGCGAGGTCACCGCAACGGAGAGCAAGGACTCTCATGTGGGAGGATTTGTGGGGAGACATAACCGTGAGGGCGCCGGGGTTGACCAAAGGGGTTTTTCTTATGAGTTGAGTTACCAGCCCGACTGGTTGCGGCACGTCAAGATCACTCGGCTACTACAATCCGGACGGCAATCCACGATGACGCTTTTCCGGAATCCAGCGGAGCGGGGTGAGCGGCGGCCAGGTGATCGGGTGAGAACTGGGATCTCCTGTCCCGAGCAGGGGATCAATGTAGAGGTTGTCGTTAACGGTGATCGGGAGAGAGTTTCCCGCGTTACGGTCACCTGTGAGGTTCCGGCCCTAGAGGGAAAGGGCACGGAGGAGGTGACGTTCACCCTGAAAAACAGGCTTTCCTCGCGCTGATATCGTACGACAGTCCAGAGCCTCCGACGGGTAGCGTAGCATTCCCAGCATCGTTTATCTTTTCTTATCTCGCTCTACGCTTCTTCTGCCAGGACGATTCAGGGATCCTGCCACTCTCACGCGCAGGAGTCGAGGCCCGCGCCACCATTCCAAACCGCGGCGGAAATGACCGACCGACTTTTAGCACCTTTTTCGGCTCTCGGAAGAGGGGGAGTCGCGCTTGTGACAGGGATCGGGCGCTGGGGTGTCTTCACAGGTCGAACCGTGCTGGCTCTCCGACATATGGACGTGTGGGGCCGTCTCCTCATCCAGCAAATGTCCCGCGTGGGGGTGGACTCGGTTCCCATCGCTCTCTTTATCGCGTCCTTTACGGGGATCGTTCTGTCCCTCCAGGCTTCGTACACATTTACGGGAGCGATCCCCCTCTACTTCGTCGGAGTTCTGGTCGGGAAGACGATGATGCTCGAATTGGGCCCCGTGCTGACCGGTCTGGCCCTGGCGGGGAGGGTGGGAGCAAATATTGCTGCAGAACTCGGGACAATGCGGGTGACGGAGCAAGTGGACGCCCTGGAAACGATGGCGTACCCCCCCTTAGCCTACCTGGTGCTACCGAGGGTGATGGCAGGCATCATCATGTTTCCCGTGGTCATCGCGCTCGCGATTGGTGTGGGGATCGTCGCCGGGTGGATCACAGCGCTTCAGCTGTTGAACCTGAGCACGCCTGAGTTTATGAGTGGGCTGACTCTGTTCTTCCTCCCCTTCGACGTGACCTTCGGGCTCATTAAGGCTGTCAGCTTCGGCTTTGTGGTGACTTCAGTCGGGTGCTACTTCGGTTTTCATACGCGGGGTGGGGCAGAGGGGGTTGGCCGGAACACGACTCGCGCGGTTGTAGCAAGCTCTGTGGTGATCCTGGGGTTGGATGCTTTCTGGGCGATTGTTCTTCTATGAGAGGGTGACTGAGGTATCGATGAGCATCGAGTTGCGTGACCTGCATAAGGCATTTGGATCCAACGAGGTCCTGCGAGGTTTTTCGATTGCCGTCGAAGAGGGAGAGACTTTGGTAATTCTCGGGCAGTCCGGGTCGGGTAAGTCCGTGGCACTCAAGCACGTCGTCGGGCTCCTCACACCGGATCGCGGCGAGGCTTGGGTCGACGGTCAGGAGGTGAGCACGCTCCCCATGGAGGAGCTCTACGAGCTTCGGAGGAAGGTTGGCTACGTCTTCCAATTCTCCGCTCTCTTCGACTCCATGACGATCACCGAGAACGTGGGGATGGGTCTTCGGAGGATAAAGGGAATAGCCCCGACTGATATCAAGGATCGTGTCGCGGAGTCTCTGGCTCTGGTTGACCTAGAGGGATTCGAGGAGAGGCTCCCCGCGGAGCTGTCAGGCGGGGAAAAAAAGCGCGCCGGTATCGCGCGGGCGATTGCCACTCGACCGAAGTATCTTTTGTATGATGAACCTACCACAGGCCTTGATCCGGTGACCAAGACGGTCATAAATCGCCTGATCATCAAGATGAGGGAGGCGCTGGGAGTCACGGGAGTAATGATCACGCATGACATCAAGACCGCATACCGGGTAGGCGACCGGATCGCCATGTTGTACAGGGGTCAATGCCGTTTTCTGGGGAGCCCCGACGAGATTCGTAATACTGAGGACCCCGTGGTAAAGGGGTTCATTGAAGGCCGGCCTGAACTGATGGAGGTCGCATCGTGAGCAGGAGGCGCGAGACTCTGGTCGGCGTGGTCATCGTCAGTGCGCTCGTGCTTACCACCGCGGGAACCCTGTGGCTGCAGGGGATTCGCTGGGGACAGCATCAGCAAACCATCGAGGCAGTATTTTTTGAGGCCGGCCAAATCATGCCCGGAAACGACGTGAAGTTTCGCGGAGTCGAGGTAGGGCGCATCGGCGATATTACGGTGGAGCCGAATGGGGAACTCGTCCGCATCCAGCTCCAACTTCAGCAACCCCTCGAGCTCCCCGACGACCCGG
>CAZJIM010000015.1:0-38742 GCA_964546115.1 uncultured Gemmatimonadaceae bacterium
TTGACGCAAATTTGGCGAGAGATAGTAATTAATTCACGGAGCCGTTCAGCGGTCATAGTTCGGCGACCCAAGGGCAGCTGACTGTCTAGAGTTTGTTCTTCCTGGAGTTGTCCTGCCACGGGAGTTGCCACGAGTATGAGGGCAGGCCCAAGGATCAATCGGATGAGGAAGCGTTTGACCTGCGAGTGGGTGCGATCAGACCGGTATCGCCCGAAGATGGAACAGGGTGTGAGCACGGATGCAGCTCCAGGTTTGATCAGAGAGTTGGGTGCCGGGAGGACGCGCCCTCCCCACTAGGAGTGTCGAAAAGCGGGAGATTCTTGTACGAAAGGGAGACCCAGACCCCCCAGGGAGAGGGCTGGGTCCCCCTTTCAAAGGACGTGTGGCGACGTCGCGGGATTATAACGTCAATTCGCGCGCACCCCCCGATCCTAAAAGACCCCGTAGCTCCTTCAATTCGCCAGATAGCGGAGAATCGTGAGGTCTAGCTGCTCAACGCTCTGCTGGCCATCCAGTAGAGAGCGGCTTCGCCGGGTCCGCGGTAATCTGCAGATGCGCGCATTGGTGATACGAGTATCCACCCGGATTGTTGAACGCGTGCTCGTCCATATGCTGCACGATTTGCAGGATGCACTTTTCGCAGTTGATGTTCGGGAGCTCTATCTCCGTCTCCCAGGGATCCAACTGACCCTCCGGCCGCGTGGGTTGGCCGTCAGCATCAAAACTCGAATGTACGAACAGGCCATCGGCTAGCACGGGAATCTGTGGCGAGTCCTCAATTTCAGCCGACACAGACCAAGGTCCTCTATCGCTATCTCTCGTGGTAGTAACCGGGTCAAGCGGCAACTCTCCGGGATGGTTCACGGCCAACGCTACACGGTAATGTCCGGGATGGTACACGGTTTCCTGAATTCTTAGAGGCAGATTCTGGCCCCCTACGGCTTGGGTGATGGCCCAGCTCGGCGTGCCCCAATCGGTATTGGTACCACCACAGGGTCCTGCTTTCTGCGGATCCCCACGGTCGTTTGTGATGAGCGAAGGGGCGGGGTCCAAAAGCCTGAAGTGGGCGGCGGCACTTGGAAGCCTGAAATCAGCGGAGGTACCTGGCGCGGCTATTGCCAGCCCAGCGACCAGAAGGGGAAATCGGACAGAGTATCTCATTGAAATACTTCCTTTGAAGGTGAAATGCTGGGGCGCAATGGCTTGCGTAATACTATCGCTGCATCGGCGGCGGTTCAAGAGTGGCCGACACGGGGACACGAAAAGTAGTTGTGTCGGTTGCAATTGGTCGTCGGTGAACGCTTACGCCACGACATCAATTAAGGTATTGAGGGGGCCTCCGGAGTTCCCGTGGGGTCCCTTATCAATGCGCCCGACAGGGTTCGAACCTGTGACGTTTGGCTCTGGGAGTTGAGCTCAGATTTCGCACAGGATAAGGAACTCCGGGAGGATTTTGAGCGGACTAGAAGAAGGCTCGACATGAGCAAGTAGTGCATTTGCTTCGAGAAGCTGGATGCGATCCCTCTCGACGTGATTGGGGGCTACTGCCACAACGCCGGCCTCGGCGTATGTCGAAAGATATGAAAACGGGCGAAAGCAGAACTGGATCGGTCCCCGGGGAGCAGTTCTCAATAGGCCATCGCATACGCAATGAGATTAAAGGCCAAACTGAATGCGAAATTGGACCGGTCGTAAGGATAACTCGGTTGTTCGGCCCATTCCCACGCGTCGCCGAGGTCGCTGTTGTGAGCCATGACGACCATGAGGCGACCATCGTCATCGAAGATTCCGCGGATGGTAGGCGTACAGGAGCCACCGTAATAGCATTCCCCGTAGTAATCTGGGTTTCCGGTGGACCCAGCACCCTGGTTGGGCACCTGGAGGATCTCCTCGATCGGGTAGATAATCCGAAAGATCAGGTGATCCATGGGGATTTCTTCAATCTCGTGATTGGGGAGGACCTGTCGGATTTCACGTTCGAAGTTGGCCCATTCGTTTCTGTCCCAGAAGTCGTCGATGAAGAGAAAGCCGCCGGCGAGGAGATAGCTCCTTAGACCTTCCACCTCAGGTGGCGTAAGGGCCATGCGACCAACTTCGAGCATGTACAGGAAGGGGAAGCGGCGGAGCTGCGGATTGTCTAGGGTGATCGGGTTTTCGCAGGAGAAGGTGTCCCACCCAAGGGTTCGCTGCAGGACATAGATGAACTGCCGGTCCGCCTTCGGAAAGTCCGTGGACCAGCCCCCTCTGCCGTAACCTCGTCGAGAGCTTGAGTACGCGCCTCTCGTAAAGTAGAAATTCTGGTGCGGATTGGGCTCCGGCCGGTTGATGTACCCGCGGGGACACTCCTGCCGCAGAGCGAATCCGGGACTCGGTGCCTCACTGGCGTGTGATGGCGGAAGGCTCCCGTCCAGCCGCGCACTACGGGAATCTCCAGGGGAGGTAAAGACAAAGGAGCCGACCGCCAGCGTCACCGCCAGGGCGGTTCCTCCTCCGAGTACTCGCGCGGGTACCAGGGCGGACCTCATCGGTCGATAGGAAGAACAGGGCGCACGAAAGTTACCTCACTTGTCAGATTCTCCTCTATATACGGAGGTATCTGGAGGGGGCACAAGGCCAAATGCTCTTCGACCCTTGCCTGGTCTGGGCCCCTTCCGTACCCTCCCTCCGATATTATATCGTTTAAATCGCGCAAAAGTTCGGCTCGTCTCCAAAGGCTCGAAAAAGCCTTTCTATCCACTCAGGTGTAACTCGAGCTCTTATATTCACGTGTCAATACCGACAGAGAAAGTACAGACAGCGGGAATTCAGCTCCTTAAAGGGGTCGAAGAGTCCGTACACCGAGAAGTTGTCGGACAGGATGAGACGATCCAGGGGCTCCTCATTGCACTTCTGACTGGCGGCCACGTCCTTCTGGAAGGGCTTCCTGGATTGGCGAAGACCCTGCTTGTCCGGTCTCTTGCCGGTGCTCTTCGTATCTCCTTCCGCCGAATTCAATTCACGCCAGATCTACTCCCCGGAGATGTCATAGGGACCCCGGTCTATGATCAAGGAACGGGAGAATTCCGGGTCTATAAGGGACCGGTGTTCGCGAATATGTTGCTTGCAGACGAGATCAACCGGGCGCCGCCCAAGGTGCAATCCGCACTCCTGGAGGCGATGGAGGAAGAGCAGGTTACGATTGACGGCACTACGTATCCCCTCCCGTCCCCTTTCCTCGCCCTCGCAACCCAGAACCCGATCGAGCAGCAAGGCACCTATCCGCTCGCTGAAGCTCAGCTCGATCGATTCATGATGAAGTTGCGAATCGGCTACCCCAGCCGTGACGAAGAGGGGGAGATCATCGAGCGTATTGCCTTGAGTACTATCAGCGCGGAGGGGGTCTCGGTCGATGACTCTTCACCGGATGAGGATCTTGCTTCAGAGAAAGAAGGAGTGGCCACTATTCCGGAGGTCCTTGAAGCCCGGGCCGAGCTTAACGGCGTGAACGTCGATAAGAAGATCCGGGACTACGTCGTCGACCTGGTGTTGGCGACTCGGGAGCCCGCGGACGCGGGTCTGCCGGAGTTCGAGGCCCTTATCGAGTTCGGCACCTCACCGCGAGCGAGCATCTTTCTGACCCGAGCGGCACGCGCTCACGCATATATCGAGGGCCGGGACTTCGTTCTTCCTGATGACGTCAAGTCCATGGCTTACCCGGTGCTTCGGCACCGGTTACGTACCACCTACGAGGCCGATGCACAGGGGATAGACCCCGACGATCTGATCGACCGGCTCCTCGACACGGTGCCCTCTCCCTAGGGGGGACGCGTCGAGCATGCTGAGAAGCCTGGGGAGGCGTGCTCTTCGGCTCCTGATACGACGACCTGAGGGAGACCTGCCGTCTACCGACATCCTTCGGCAGGTTCGACGACTTGAGCTTCGCACTCGTGGGCTCGTGGACTCACTCTTTTGTGGTGAGTACTTGTCCGTCTTTCACGGTCGGGGCCTAGAGTTCTCCCACGTTAGAGGCTATCAGGTCGGCGATGACGTCCGGGCGATCGACTGGAAGGTCACGGCTCGCCGCGGCACACCGTTCGTCAGACAGTTTGTGGAGGAACGAGATCTGCTCGTAGTGCTTCTCGTTGATGTTTCGGGGTCGGGCCGATTCGGTCCTGGCGAGAGAAGCGCGGTAGAGGTGGCGGCGGAGATCTCAGCCGCACTCGCATTTGCTGCCGTCCGGAATCAGGACAGAGTTTCCCTCCTGCTCGTGAGTGACCGGGTTGAACACTTTATTCCACCCGGGTCGGGGAGAAAACATGTAGTTGGTCTGCTCTCTGATCTGATTTCACACAAGCCACGAGGCCGGGGCACTGACCTGAGCATTGGGCTGGATTGGCTCAGCCGTACCCTCTCCGGCCGGGGCACGATCTTTCTGATCAGTGACTTTATTCAGAGTAACCCAGCGTCTCCATTCCGCGAGACACTGATAAAGCTAGCGGGGGCTCACGACCTGGTCGCGATCCGACTTGTTGCGGGGGCGACGCTAGAGCTGCCGGACGTCGGATGGGTTGAGCTGACCGATCCGGAGACTGGTCGCAGGGTGACTCTCAATACTGGACGGAGGAAGGTACGCGAGCACTATCGTCACAGCGTACTCAGAGCTCAGGCTGACACTGCCACCCTCCTCGGCCAGGTCGGGGCTGAGTTGGTCGACGTCAATACCGCTGGAGATCCAGTCGCTGCCCTCTCCGCCTTCTTCCGCATGCGGCGGGGTATGCCCCGATGAGTTCGAGGTTGGCAAATGTGGTGATTCTCCTTGCCGCGGTGCTAGGGGCTATAGCGGCTCGTGAGCTTCTGGGGCAGTCCCAGGGTCCCCAAACTGAGGCCCGTCTGGTAGCGTTTACGGTGGACCCACAGGCCCCGGAGTTCGGGGAGGTGTTCGACCTTCAGCTCACGATCAGGATCGCGCCCGGGGTCATAGCGTTCCTTCCGGATACCCTCGTTTCGGCAACGGCCTCAGTGAGTGCCGGGCTGGGAGAGTGGAGTGAGATCGCCGGCCCAGGCGATTCAGTGGATGTTCGAGCAAGCTATCCAGTGATGGGGTTCTTGAATGGTCGCGTGGACCTGCCTTCGTTGGAACTCTGGATCCAGCGGGTGACGGATCTAGAGATGAGTGGTCTGAGGCCGGCGAGTGACCTGGCTGACGCGCTACTGGATCCCGCGGATGGAGTCCGGAGAACCCTGATTCCTGTTGGGGCCATCCAGATCGCTCCGCTCAGGGAGATGGCCGAGGCAGGCGACGCTCTCTTTCCACGGCCACCTGCAGATGTGCTCGGCGGCCAATGGAGCATCTGGCTCCTCTCTGCGATCGGCGTCACGATCATCGCCAGCACGGTCTTGGCCTGGTTCCTGATCTCGCGCTGGAAGCCGGCGAAGAGTGCCACCGAGGGACACGTACAGGGCAGATCACCACGGGATGAGGCTCTTCATGAACTCGATCGAATCCGGGGACTCGGGTGGCACGCCGAGGGCCGATTTGTCGAGTTTTACGAAGGTTCAACTGCGGTCCTCCGGGGCTTCTCAGCGCAGTACGAGCAGGAGTGGGGTATAGCCCTGACAAGCAGTGAGTTGCTCGCGAAGCTTCGCGATCGCTGGGGTCCCAGTTCGGTTGAGGTCCTCGCGTCTGCGGTATCGATAGCCGAGTGGGTAAAATTTGGACGGTATCGCCCGGAAATCGAGGCCGCAGAGGGACACTGGATGATGATTCGCGACTGGATCGTGGGCATGCCCGAAGGATGATGTATATCGAATTCGCCCGACCTGACCTTCTCTATCTTCTTGCTCTACTTCCGTTTTGGGGCCTCCTCGTCTGGCCGAGAGTAGGTCGAGGTGTTTTGTACGCCCGGGGAGATTCGAGGGAGAAACGGCTGCGGTGGTCCAGTGTGCGATCAGCTCTGATTCTCACGGCTCCCCGGCTCCTGAGAGCGGCGTCCTTGGCGTGTCTCGTGGTGGCGCTTGCTGGACCCGAGCGAGTCGAAACCATCGAAGAGATAACCACCGAAGGAAAGGGTCTTGGATTGGTCGTCGACCTCTCAAGCTCAATGTTGGCAGAGGACATGGGTGACCGAATCAGTCGGATCTCGGTGGCCCGTGAGGCAGCCGCTCGTTTCGCACTAAGGCGTCCCTACGATGAGTTGAGCCTCGTGGGATTTGGGGGCGAAGCCGTGACCAGAGTTCCGCCGACCACAGATCCCGAATTGATAGCCCAGGGTGTCGAGACGCTGGAGATACAGCTCGTTCGCGACGGTACCGACATCTCGGGTGCCGTATTGACGGCCATTGCACGGCTCTTGGAGTCTGAGCGTGAACCGAGGGTCGTAATCCTGTTGACGGATGGCGCTCACAACGGTGTCGAGTTGCCTCCGCTTGCTACGGCTCGGGCCGCTGCTGCGCTTGACGTCCGGATCCATGCAATCAGTTTTCTCTCTCCCGAAGAGTCATCTCTTGGCCAGCGTACAATCGGACGACAGCGGCTGGCCCAGGAGCGCGAGACCGTTCTCCAGGGCCTATCGGGACTCACTGGTGGGCAGTATTTCCGCGCTTCTAGTGAGTTCGCACTCGACTCTATTTACCGGGCAATTGATCGGATCGAAAGCCCGGTACGACAGCTTGTCGAGCGGGAAATTCATCATTCTTACCGGGCGTTGTTCTTCCTGCTAGGCCTGTCCTTGCTGGGGGTTGAGATGCTGCTTCGCGGATCTCGATGGGGGCTTGTTCCATGACGTTTCAGGACCCTTCGTTTCTTCAGCTCGGAGTGGGGCTGACCGCACTGATCTTGGTCGGTCTCTGGAGTCACACTGGACGACGGCGTCGCCTAGCAGAGTTTCTTGGCGGACAGCGAGCGGTAGACCGGCTTTCCCGGTCCAACTTGTACCGACTCAGGATTGAGCGAGCTTTCTTCTTGGGACTTGGTGGGCTGGCACTTGCCATCGCGGCAGCGGAGCCACGCTGGTTGGAGTTTCCAGAACCAGGGCTACCGGTGAAACAGGTAATCCTGGCGATCGATGTTTCAGCGTCCATGCAGGCAGCCGATGTATCCCCGACAAGACTTGCACGGTCTGTGGGGGTTGCTGGCGAACTCGTCGATGCGCTTGAGGATCACCGAGTTGGCCTCTTGCTCTTTGCAGGAACCGGATATCCGCTCGCACCGCCGACCCACGATCATGAGGCTCTTCGTTTTCTCCTGGGAGGGATAACGCCGACGATCGCAAGCTCTCTCGATCCGGGGACGCTCCTGTCCGTCGGAATCCAAGAAGGAGTCGAGCTCCTTGAGCGGCAAGCCGTGGTGGCTGTTAGGACAGAGGGGAGGGCTATCGGTGCCGACCTGTCCGGTCAGGAGCTAGTAGGGGAAAAGCTCATCGTTCTGATCGGCGATGGCGAGACCGGTGAGAACGACGACGGAGTGTCCAGGGCGATCGAAGTGGCCAGGGAAGCAGGGATTGGGATTCACACGGTTGGAGTAGGAACGACGTCAGGGGCGGGGATGATCATGCCCGCTGGCACCTACCAGCTCGGAGGCCCGGTTCTGGACGCGACTGGAACTAGGGGCATGTCACAGCTTCGAGAGCCGCTGCTTCGCGAGGTGGCTGCAGCGGGAGGTGGTCAGTATGTTAATGCTTCAAGTGAGACCGAACTCCGGGCTCTCCGCGCGGATCTTGAGGACCCGTCCCTGATCCCCGAACTGAGTCCTGGTGACGATGTGCCGATCTGGGCGCGCTACGATCTCTCCTTCTTACTAGGCCTGGGAGCACTCCTCTTGATTCTGGCCGAGGGCCTGCTCGATGTGACCTTACCGTGGGACCGGTCCACCCGTATGCTGAGGTTGGGATGACAACGGATGGGGGAAGGAAGGAGGTTTGGGGGAGCAGTCGCCGTTGGGCCTTGATAGCGATGGTGGCCACCGCGCTGCTTGTACCAGTTTTCCTCCGGCAGGACCACCGCAGCCTCGAGCGTGGCAATCGGCTCTACCGGGCCGGCGATTCCCCAGCCGCCGCGGAAATATATCGTGGTTCCGAGGGAGAGGGCGATAGGGTTTCTGTCGCTCGTTACAACCTAGGTACGGCTCTCTTACAGATTGATCCTGATTCCGCGGAGGTCTACCTGCGCGGAGCGGCGGAAGGCCAGGATCTCACTGCTGCTCAGCGCGGATTCTACAATCTCGGGTACCGTTTTCTTACGGCTGTCCAGGGTCCATCGGAACCTGATTTAGCGGTGGAGGCACTGTTTGGAGCGGTCGAAAATAATCGGGCAGCCCTCCACCTGGATCCCACCGATGAAAGAGCTCGTTGGAACCTAGCCTTAGCACAACGCAGGCTAGATGCATTGGTTCCTCCGGGAGAGCAAGTCAACAGAGAGAGTAGTTCGAGTGATAGTGATGATGAGGTCGCTCTCGATGATGAATCGCTCGCCCGTTCGGAGACTGCCGACGCCAGGTCTGGTCTCGAGCCAGAGGATGCCAGGATGGCCGATAATACCGGTGAGCGTCAGGGCGCTCGGGAGGGAGCCCGTGAAGCTTGGGCCAGTCAGGATCCGGGGCCGCTGACCAGGACGGCGGCGTTCGGTTTGCTCGAGAGGGTCAACGATGAGCCTGAGTCCCTGATTCGCGGGATTCTCTGGTCTCATCGCCCGGATATCGCCTGGTGGGAGTCCCAGCCGTACCCGGGAGGTGGGTGGTAAACTCTACGGTGAGACAACCACCTCCACGAATCCATTAGTCCAACAGCACTGGTCGCCTTGACCACTGTCGACTGCGTCGTGGTTGTCGACCATAACGCGCAGCAGATACTCGCCCGGCTCATCGAAGGTCACCGTGAAGTTCGCGGCCCCATCGTCTGAGTCGAGCGGGATTTGAGTGCTGTTGAGCATAGGGGGTTCATCAAAGTTCTGGTTAGGGAATTGGGGACCACCACTGTCGTTGGTCTCCTCTTCCGGGGGTTGCTCCGCGATGATGGTTGCGAGCTTGGGACCCCAGTGCGTCCACATGGTAACTCGCACCGCGACCTCTTCTCTCGGTGCATTGGGCTCCAGTTGGTCCCTGGCCCAGAACGTGAACTCGATCGGTTCTCCAACGCTTGCGGTCCTCGGCTCAGACCTAAGGGGATCCCCAATCCCGAACCTCTCCTCTCCCCCTGGCTCCATCCTCAAGAACGGGGGACTGCTACCCATCGCCATTGGGAACTTCAGCTCGTACGCATCGTGGAAAGACGAAGGCCCGGAGAACATCTCCCCACCGCTCTGGAAGGTCCAGGTAACCGCCCGGTCGATGGGCCAGTCGGGTGGCACCGTTACTACAAACACTCCCCGCTGTCGCCGGACGGGAAACCATTCGGGTTGTAAACCGTCGAACTCTGCTGGCTCGATGAAGTTGTCCTCCCCCAGTGGAATGTAGGTCGGGTTGTCACCCAGATTCCGGTTGAAATATCCGAAGGAGAGCGTCCTTGATCCGTCGGGATTGAGGTAGAACCCCTCGAAGAACGGATGTATGGTTTCGCCAGCGGTGACTCTGGGTGCGAGAGGGTATCGCTGAGCCTCGATCGGCGTCCAACTGGTGAGGATAGCCAGGGTCGTAAGACCACACGCGGCCAACCGGGTTTGCATTGAACTCTCTCCACAGTCCTGAGGAAAAGCTATGATTTCTAGTACTTCTCGCCTCCACCAACCCCAAGCGAGAGCCACATTGCATCCACCCACAAAAATGGGGGTCAGAGGGCTAACTCGCTATCCCCCAGACCCCCATTTTGCGTTGCCCGTCAGGTACGGGCTTTAAAGCCGCTAGTCGCCTAGCTCAGCCTCCCGCCGTGTTGCGAAGTTCCTCTAGAGCCTCCCTCTCCGCGAGTAGCTGATCGAAATGATCCTGATCCAGGTGCGTAATCGCGATCCACGCGTGCGACATCTCGTCCGTGGTACGGCTGCCCCGACCGACGTATACGGTTGGGTCGGGGTTGGCCTTATTGTTGGCTGAGTTGTCGTACCACTGCGTCAGCACTATCACTGAACCCTCCGGCACGAGGGGGGCTACATGATCCTCATACACGTGGCTGAGGTGCCAGTAGGCGGTCCAGTTGCTGACCATCGAGACCAAGTCTCTCTCTCCCGTATCGGGATGGAAGATTTCGAGTGAGCCTGCGACCAGGCGGAAGTGTCCGTGTGGCTGCCAGCTGTCGATACGGACCGGGTGGTCAAAGGAGTGGAATCCCTGCGTCATGGCCGTGCCATGAGGCGCTAGGTCGATGTCGCCCTGGAGGGAGTAGGAACGGAGGTTTTGGTCGTAGTCAGCTGCGTAGTCCTCAGGATAAAGCCAGATTCCAACCTCAAGGACGTCGTCCACGACCTCGGTCCCGTTGGGATAGTAGTGGATATCGAAGGCTACCTGGGAGTTCTCAGGCGCCTTCCGGCAGGCTCCCTGTGGGATGATCTCGCCTAGTTTCCCGAGCGCGTACTCGGACAGACGACCGAATGCCTCCCACTCACCGTCCTCGTCCTGTACCTGGAAGCGCGAATTCCCGTGGTGTACCGCGGTACGTCCCGTAACTGACGGCTTCGTCTCAATCGCCATGATGCAGCGCTCAGCTTCTATTCCCGATGGCACTTGCGGACGCCACCAGCGATCCCCGCCCTGCGCCGGCACGGTGTAAGGACTTGACCCAACCACCATGTCGGGTTGGCCGAACCTATCGGCAAGGCGCCATTCAGCAGCATCAGGCCACACCACTGGTGGCGGCATGTCGGCCAGGTCGCCAGAAGGTGCTCCCGCGTCTACCCACTCTGCGATCATTGTGATCTCTTCCACCGAGAGCCGCGCATCTGACTTTAGCTCCTGGATACCGGCGTTCGTGTCGTAGTGATACGGGGGCATCTCCTGCGTGACTACCTTCTCTTTGATTATCGGTGCCCAGGGACGCACCTCGTCATAGGTCAGGAACGACATCGGACCGATCGCTCCGGGTTGGTGACAGACCTGGCAATTCTCCTGGAGAATAAGGGCGATGTCCGGGGCGAAGGTCACTTCGTGCTGATCAGTATTCTGCGCGGCCGCAGGGCCTGAAAGGGCGAGTAACACGCCCAAAGCCAGCGCAGGAGCCATGCTCCGCCACATCCAACCTTGATATCTCGTGAATCTCATGGTGTCATTCTCCTGGCAGAACCGATTCTCAAAAACGAGACACTCCACCACCCTACATTAGGTCAAAAATACCCGGCGCGACGAGCAAATGTCAAGGAACACGCTCAAGGATCAGGAAAGACGAGCTGCGCGATCCAAAATTCCCCTCAGAGCATGATTTCCTGCCCGAAAGGACGAGCACGGTTCTCTCTTGTCAATCGGCCAAGGGCTCAACGCGTTTGTTGACAAAACATGGGGGTCAAAAGGTGTAGAATACTCCGGTTACGACCGATCAAATGTCAAAGAACTCTTGCCCTCAGGGCGTGACTGTCACCGGCACGTATCCGTTGGACCAGCAGCATTGGTTGTCGAAGCTGCTGTCTGACGCCCTGAAGTTGTCCACACGAACCCGGAGCACGTACTTACCCGGTTCACGGAAGGTGGCCATGTTGTCAGCCCTGCCCCACCCCTCCATGTCTACGCGTTCAGTCCCATAGTCGAATTCCACCCGGCCCGGGCCCTGGTGCTTTTGCCAGGTGACGTTCACGGGAACCCGTTGGCTGTTCTCACGCTCGCCTAGGTCCCGTACGAACACCGTCAGGGGTAGCCCGGCGGCGGCCCTTATCGTCTGATGATCCGCGTACACTCCTTCCCTGCCGGTCGCTTCCGGACCGGCCTCCGCGAATCGGAGGATGGGAGATAATGAGCCTGCCGAAGCGGGGAGGTAACTAAGCTCGTACGCTGGGGAGGTGACGCGCCCGGGAATCGAGTACGTATGGCCGGCATGGCTCAACGTCCAAACCACGTCTCTATCAGACAAATGGGCTGGTACACGGATCGCGAAGGCTCCCCGCTCACGACGGCCGATGAAGCCGCCACGGTATACGGGGGGGAAGTGCGACGGCTGCACCCCGTCGAACTCGACCGGCTCGATGAAGTTGTTTGGGCCCAGGGGAATGTCTACGGTCTCTTCAGTGTTTCGGTTCATAAAGCCGAAGGAGAGCGTAAAGCTGCCGTCGGCATTCGGGTACCACCCGTCGAAGTATGGGGCGACGAGGTCGCCCGCGGGCTTCAGGGGTGAAAGCGGGAATGAAGGCCGTTGCGCTTGTATGGGGAGTGTGGTCAGTCCGACCACGGCGACCGCAACCCCCGCGATTGCTACGCTACGTTGCGTCATCGAACTCTTCTCAACCCCAGGGGGATGAAGTTGGCTTGCCCTGTAATCGTATGTACCTAATCTACGTTGAAAAGAGCCCCTAGATCTCCCGGAGGCTCCTTCGATCGGACTCTCACTTCAAACAAGGCCTCGGTCCGAGCAGGAGGCCATGTAGGAGTCTATGGGGCGTCATCCTCGGTCGCGCGTCTCCGCTCGGAAACCATCTGCTCGTAGCCTTTCTCGTCGAGATGGGTCACAGCTATCCAGGCATGGGACATTTCATCTGCTGTGCGCTGACCCGTACCGACCCATTGATCGGGGTCCGGGTTGTAGCGGTTGTTCTCTGTGTTGTCATACCAGGCCGTGAGGGTCAACACGGCGCCTGTCGGGATGAGCGGCGCGACATCGTCTTCGTAGATGTGGCTGAGGTGCCAGAGTGGGTTCCAGTTCGAGATCATGCTAACCATCTCACGACGCCCCGTTTCCGGATAGAAGATCTCCAGCGACATCGCTACCATCCGCAGGTGCCCATGCGGCTGGAAGCTGTCGATCCGTACCGGGTGATCGAACGAGTGGAATCCCTGGGTCACTAAGGTCCCGTGGGGTGGGATGTCGTAGTCGCCACCCTGCAGGAAATACAACGTTAGGTTCTGACGGTACGCTGCCTCCTCCACAAAGTCCTCATCATGGAACCAGATCCCGACCTCGACCTGATCGTCAGGGATCTCCTCGCCAGCGGGAAAGTAGTGAATGTCCCAGGCCACATAAGAGTTTGCCGGAGCCATTCGACATGCATCCGTCGGTACGATCTCCCCCAGCTTTCCAAGCGCATACTCGGAAAGGCGACCGCTCGGTCGTATGTTCCCGCTCCGGGTCTCGGTGCGGAAGGTCGAGTTCGCGTGGTGTGTCACAGCTCGTCCCGGGACGGAAGGCTTCGTTTCAATCGCTTTCATGCAGCGGTCCTCCGCGAGCCCGGTAGGCACAACCGGCTGCCAAAATATGTCTTGACCGCCCAAGGGAACGGTATACGGTGCAGAGGGGATTACGAGGTCCGGCTGCCCGAATTCGGCAGCTAGGCGCCACTCGCTAGCATTGGGCCATTTCACGGGGGCAGGGATGTCGGCGAGGTCACCCAGAGGCGCACCGGAGTCTACCCAAGCGACGATGGTCTGGATCTCCTGTTCGGAGAGACGCTTGTCCTCCTTCAGTCGCTGAATACCGACGTCGGTGTCATAGTGATACGGGGGCATTGCACGCTTGATGACCCTCTCGCGAATCAACGGCGTCCAGGGACGGACATCTTCATACGTCATCAGAGACATTGGACCGATGGCGCCGGGCTGATGGCAGACCTGGCAATTCTGCTGTAGGATCTCCGCGATGTCCCCGGCAAAGGTCACTTCGGTGACATCGTCTATTTGCTGGTGGGTTAACGCCGGTTCCGGGAAAGCAACCAAGGCGATAACTGCGAGCACAGGCAGTAAACTCAAAGTGCTCCCGCACGGCCTGTGCTTGAATGAGTGATCCCTCATAGCGTGGACCTTCCGAAAGGGAAGCTGAGTCGTCAATGCGGCATCCTGCCAAGTTCCCAAAGACCAGGGTTATCCTGTAAATGTTAACAGGGACAGGATCCACCGTTGAGAACGATAATCGTTCGGATCCCGCCAAGATGTCAAGCGCTCTTCCGGGTCGCTCCATAGCCTTCGGGTACTGGCTGAAGCGGCCCCCTCTATCCGGGATCCGATCTGAGCTGTTCGGGGGTTTCGCCCCGTTCTGAATCCGTCTGTCGCGGGGCAGGTCGTTCAATCACGAACAGATGGTGTCGGTGGCCGATGATGTTCAATCGTTCGGAACGCAACACAATGGCACCTTCATCCCTGAAGGACATTTCCCAATCGGGGACTGTGCGGAAATGGAGGGTCTCGGCTCCGGACTTGCTCCGGGTCATCCCGCGGGTTCGGTTGGCCATGTGATCAGCGATCTCTAGGAGCCTGCGCTCCCAGTCCCATTGATAGGTCGATTCCGTCACCACGACCCTTTCGCGGGCCACGCGTAGAGCTTCAGCGATCACGCGGTTGGGATCTTCGGCGTGGTGGAGGGCGAGGGAGACCAGTACCGTGTCCACTGAGCGGTTCCGTAGGGGGAGGTCCAGACCGTCATAGACTGCTCCCGGGATCGTTACTCGGAAGAACGTCCCGACGTCCATTAACAAGAAACGCCGGTTACCTCTTTCTAGAGCCTGAGCGACATACCCCTCACCGGCACCTAGGTCCAGGATGAGGCTCCCCTTCAGATGTGGGGCGATCTGCCGAGCTTTGCGATGTCCGGCCATCTGCAGAAATCGGTCACGAATTGCTCCTTCTCCCTCGACGACAAGGAAGATCCCGATCCCACTCCAGAACACGGTCACCGGAAGCACCTGGGGTACTCCGACGTATACGAAGTAGGTGAGAAAGGCCGCCCAAGACGCCCAGACCCACGCTCCCCTTAGAAACGGTGTAAAGGGGACGAGGGCCAGACCCCAGGTGAGATACCAAGGATGGACGGTCGTCGCGGTCAGTAGGTAGAGGCCCAGCAGAGCCAGGCTTGCTCGAAAGAATCCTTCCTTCCTACGGATTGGCCATCGAAGCCACGTCCAAGCAGCTCCCACCAGGAAGATCCCTCTGAGAATTGGGCCGATCGTCTTTCCCCAATCGGCTCCTGTCAGCCACAACCCCGCTTCTTTCAACGCGAGGTACAGGCCCGCATTGAACTCGAAGAGGCGAACATACAGGTCCAAGGAGGACCCCACCGCCCGCATCACACCAGGGAAGTAGAAGGGAGCGAGGAGGGCGAGGCCCAAAACGAAGGCAGGTGCAGCGGCGTCCAGAGTCTTCCGCGGACCAGTCTCCTCCCATTGTCTCCGTAGGAGGAGTGGCCCAAGGAGAAAGGGAATGCCCTTGGCAGCTCCCGCAAGAACAAGGCCCACCCACGACAGCTTTTGCTTCCGTTTGGAGATGCCGTATGCCATTATCCCGAGCCCAAAGATTAGCCCACTCTCAGAATGCCCCCCGGCCGTCAGGGTGATGAGGACCAAGGGATTCAGTGCATACAGGGCCAGCATCCCGGGCCGGATCCCCATAGCTCGCACCGCTCCGAAGAGAAAGGCGAGTCCGGTCATCTCCAGGAGCATGAACACGGCCTTCACCGCGAACGCCGCCGCCGGCCAGCCAACCCACTCGTAGATCGCTCCCCCTGCGAGGAACACAATTTGCGAAAGGGGAGGATAGATGGAGTGGTAGTCGGGGGAATTGATCTGGCTGAACAAATCCGAATCTTGGAAGCTCCCCAGTTCGGGTGCCGCGGGTATGAACTGAAGGGGGTTGACCCCTGACACGCTCAGCCACCCGTCCCACACGTATCGGTACAGATCGTCTGAAAGGTCGGGGAGTGCGGGGAAGAGTGTGAGTCGAAGCAGGACGGCCCCTCCCAGGAGGATGCGTGGGTTGTCCAGGAAGTCGAGGTCGTGATGCCAAAGACGAAGAAGCGCCGCAAACCCAAACGAGTAAGCGAGGAGGGAGGGGAGCAGCAGATCGCGTGACGGACCGAGGAGGGCGAGTGCCAGGACCGACAGCCAGAGGACCGCGGCGGTTACGACCGTTGAAGGTCGGGGCCCAGCGGAGGTGCCAAGACCATACGGATTACGACCTCTCAAGTCGGTGTCCCTTGCGAGCAGGTGGATGCCTCGAATTGGCGACCCTGCAGCCAACACGGGGGGTCTATTCTCCCTGAGGCCTTTCCCAAGCTCCCCTTGTGGTCTCTGGTAATCCTACCGAAGGAAGAGGGAGGGGACCGACATGTGATCGAAAGAGAGATTTGGTGGTGTGGAGGGGTGGGGTTCAGTTGGGGTTTATTGCCAAACCGACGAATGACGTTGAATTGGTTTGTGCCCGAGCGGGAACTCCTGGACCATCTCTTGGCCCCATCGAAGCCAGCCCACGCCACAGTGTGACTCTCGCTAGAAGTCGTCGCCGTGAACAGTTCCTCGGGCGGGAAAGCCAGGACCGGCGTGTCCGATTAGCTCCCGGGATCCGAGATCGAAAACGGTGCCAGCACCCAGTCGGCTGGGCCGCATTGATGCTGCGGAGGCGTCGTATAGCAAGACCTGGCTCTCGCCGATGACCTCTGCCCGGTTGCCCTGAATCACGAGTGCGGTTCCCTCATCTAGTCCGATTCCCAAAAGTTCTGGATGAATGTGTAGGACTTGCCAGAGATCGGCCTCCCGGCCTCTCGCGAGAAGGTGCTGATCCACAGCGACCCGCTCGAGGAATCCAAATCCCTCTGTGTAGTCCGGGGAGTAGACGACTTGATTTGTCTCAGGATCTCCCCGTATGAGGAACGAAGCCTGAATCGAGGCTCCGGCGGAGGTTCCACCTACTACGCCACCTCGATTGAGTAGGCCGTAGAGTTCTTCGTGAACCCTCGTGTGCAGATATGCGTCTACGAGCCGCCAGGGACGGCCGCCCGGCAACCAAACTCCCGTAGCTTCTTGGAGCGGGCGCACAAACGATTCGATGTCCGCCTCAGAAGGATCCCTCGTGTGCAGGATAACCAGGTTGCGGGCTCCGGTGGCCTGAAGGCCATCGAGTCCCTTCCAATCGTCGGGAAGATCTTCGTCCGGCGCCGCAGTGGGGATCACTACGATCCTGGCTTGTTCCCCACCCGCTAGGCTCACGAACCTATCCCAGATTTCTGGACCAAGATCGCCACCGCCTGCAACCACCAGGCTTCCCCGTGTTGGTCCCACCACCGGATCCGATACAGAGGATGGGGGGCCCTGGGGATAGAGAGGTGCAAGAGGAAGCACCGCCAGCGGGATGGCCAGACCAAAGGCGATGGCGCCTCGCCGAAGAGATCGGACGAGGTCAAACCGCCCGGAAGCCAGGATTACACCGGAGACCATAGGACCTAACGTGGGGAACTCACTGACTGAAGTACGGGCTCTCGCCGGCAGCGTGATCGGTGACATCGTGGATCATAGTCACCTCGGGGATGTTCTGCTGGATCATGCGCTCCACTCCCTGCCTGAGTGTCATTCTCGACATTGAGCAGCCTTGGCAGCCTCCCGTCATCTCCATGAACACCTCTGTGCCTTTGACATCGACGAGGTTGATCTGTCCACCGTGCCCCGCAATGGACGGATTCACCTGTTCGTCGAGGATCAACTGGACCTTTTCTGCCAGCCCGCCTTTTGCCACCCTGCTGGAGGAGGAAGCAGATATGGACGCAGTGACGGGGATGATTTCGAATCCCGATCCATTGACTCTATCCACGAAGTCTACAGTTGCGCCTTCCAGCTTTAGCGCGCTGTCTGGATCAACGACGACCACGAAGTCCCCCTCGTCGACCTCAAGATCCTCTTCTCCACGATCCGAGCCCCCCACTAACGTCAGTTCAAACGAGGGAGCCATGGGGCTGCCTTCGCTCGTTTGGATCCTAAGGGCGCGAAGGTCCTCGCTGCTCTGGTCCATGAAGCTCAGCACCATTTCGCGAGCTTTATCAGTGAAAGTCAGCATCTTTGAATCCTTTTACGGTTGCGTGTGTCAGCCAGTGTCAGCAGCCCCTCTCCCAGGAGGACCTGTCAATTTCATTTCGACGGAACGTTCTGTCTAGCCGGTGTGTGTCTTACCCGGGGCCGGTGTGCGGGTTCAGGTGGTCGGATTGCTAAGGGGCCACCGCATGTCTTCAACTGCTTTCTAGCATGGTTGCTACGGGTGGGGCCGGCTCCTATCATTCTGCGCATATCGGGTCCCGGACCCCCGTACCTCTTCAGCGACCTAATTAGTGACCCCGGGACCCGTTTTCCGTTTCCACCTTCTCACTCTTGGCATGCCATGGCGGAGCACGATGTGATGGATAAGCTGGTGTCGCTTGGGAAGCGCCGCGGCTTCATCTTCCAATCCTCTGAAATCTACGGAGGCACCGGATCCGTGTGGGATTACGGGCCCCTTGGGACTGAGCTAAAGCGCAATGTGAAGGAGAGTTGGTGGAGCCGGATGGTTCACCAGCGAGACGATATCGAGGGAGTGGACGCCTCGATCCTGATGCACCCCAGGGTCTGGGAGGCATCGGGTCACGTCGAGGGCTTTACTGATCCCCTAGTCGAATGCAGGGTCTGCAAGTTGCGTTTTCGTGAAGACCAGATCGATTCCAGCGAGTGTGGCCGGAAGCCGTCCGTGGCGCCCGGACACCACAAAGAGTGCGAGCTTGGGGAAGCGCGCCTCTTCAATCTCATGTTTCGGACATTCATGGGACCGGTCGAGAGCGAGGGGTCCGTTGTGTACCTGCGTCCCGAGACTGCGCAGGGGTCATACATCAACTTTATCAACGTCCAGACCGCGTCTCGACAGAAGATTCCCTTCGGGATCGCGCAGATTGGGAAGGCGTTCAGAAACGAGATTACGCCCGGGAACTTCATCTTTCGAACCAGGGAATTCGAACAGGCCGAGATGCAGTTCTTCGTCGAGCCCGGGACAGACGAGAAGTGGTTCGAGATTTGGCTGGATGAGCGTCAGGCGTGGCACCGATCCTTGGGTGTCAAGAGCGAGAACCTCCGCCTACACGAACACGGTTCCGATGAGCTCGCACACTACGCGAAAAAGGCCGTGGATATCCAATACAATTTTCCGTTTGGATGGAAGGAACTAGAGGGCATCCACAACCGGACGGACTTCGACCTCCAACGCCACCGGGAGTATTCTGGAAAGCGCTTGGAGTACATCGACTCCGGTGGAGGGAAGCGTTTCGTTCCCTATGTGGTCGAGACTGCGGTTGGAGTGGACCGCACCGTGCTCATGCTTCTCTCAGACGCGTATCGGGAGGAAGAGATTGAGGGCGAATCCAGGGTTGTTCTGGGTTTCCATCCACGGATGGCTCCGGTGAAGGCAGCGGTGTTCCCGCTGGTCAAGAAAGACGGACTCCCGGAATTAGCGCGGGAGATCGTGAAGGATCTCCGCAGAGCAGCCGTTCCCGCCTTCTACGACGAGTCGGGATCGATCGGCCGCCGGTATAGACGCCAGGATGAGGCTGGGACGCCTTGGTGCATCACGATCGACGGTCAGACGAGTGAAAACGGTACGGTCACCGTTAGGGACCGGGACAGCCTCCAGCAGATCCGGATTAATGCTTCCAACGTGCTCGAATGGATTCGGGAGCGGTTAGCATCCCCCCAATGACGACCGGCGGATCAAGCGTGTTTACAACCCGGTGGGGGATGCTCATGGCCATGATGGGTATGGCCGTTGGCACCGGTAACATCTGGCGGTTTCCCCGGATCTCCGCGACGCAAGGTGGGGGCTCCTTCCTCGTCGCCTGGGTGGTGTTCCTCCTGCTCTGGTCGGTGCCACTCCTGATTCTCGAGTTCAGTTTGGGGAAGGGTGCTCGTTCGGGTCCGATCGGGGCGTTCGTCAAGACGTTGGGTCCCCGTTTTGGGTGGATGGGGGCATGGGTCGCATGGACGGCGACTGCGATCATGTTCTACTACTCCGTCGTCATGGGTTGGACCATCCGTTTCTTCGCTGCGGCAGTACTCGGAACTGTGCCCGCGGATCCTCCAGGGGAGCTCTGGGAAACTTACGCGGCTTCGCCTCAGGCTCTCTTGACCCATGCTGTAGCTATGGCGCTGGGCGTGTTCGTCGTTTCGCGTGGAGTGAGGGGGATCGAGACTGCTGCCCGCGTATTGATTCCCTCGCTCGTGATCCTCGTCATCGCCCTCGCGCTTCGCGCGGTGACCCTTCCGGGAGCGGCGGATGGTCTCGCCTTCCTCTTCACGCCCGACTGGTCCGACTTGGCCGAGCCCGGAATCTGGCTCCAAGCACTGACCCAAAACGCTTGGGACACGGGGGCCGGATGGGGGCTCGTGCTCTGTTATGCCATCTATATGGGGAGCCGTGAGGACACAGCCTTGAACGCTTTTGTCATTGGTCTTGGCAACAACAGCATGTCGCTTCTTGCTGGGATCATGGTTCTCTGCACTTTGTTCTCAGCCATGCCCAACGCAGCTGCTGAGATCGTGGGTGCCGGTAACGAGGGACTCACATTCATCTGGGTTCCGCAGCTTTTCGCTACTATCCCCCTCGGTCGGTTCTTCCTTTCCCTCTTCTTTCTAGCTCTAGTGTTTGCAGCGTGGAGTTCTCTGATTGCGATGATCGAATTGGCCTCCCGCGTATTGATGGACGTTGGGCTCCCCCGGAAGCGGGCCATTGGTGTCGTGGGAATCAGTGGGCTCCTAATGGGTGTGCCCTCGGCCCTCTCCATGGATGTTTTCGCCAATCAGGACTTCGTCTGGGGTGTGGGACTCATGCTTTCGGGTTTCTTTTTCGCGTTCGCGGTCCTCCGCTACGGCGTGAGAAGGTGGAGGGAGGAGTTCATCAACACCGGCGACTCCGATATCCATGTGGGAGCCTGGTGGGACTGGGCGATTCGCCTTGTGGTGGTTCAAGCGACGGTGTTGATTGCGTGGTGGCTCTGGCAGGCTTGGGGGGAGGGGTTTGCGGCGAACTGGAATCCCCTCTCCGCCTTCAATGTCGGTACCGTCATCGTTCAGTGGGGCGTGGTGCTCATCGTCCTGATCTCCCTGAATCGCTTCTTGGTTGCCCGCACGAGAGGAGACGGAGTGAAGGTCTTGAGTCGCGATCCCCCCCGGTAAGTGACTTGCTGATAGCAGGGCTGGAATGACATACGAGGAGTTCGAAGAGACGGCTCTCGGGATGTGGGAGGAAGTTCCGTCCCTTTACAAGGAGGGGATCCACGGGATCGTGGTGAAGCGGGACTCTGAGGCTCACCCGGAACATGCCGACTACTTCACCATGGGGATGTGCTTTACCGAACCGTACAGCTCCGGAGGCCCGGACTCGACCCGGTCGATTCTCTCCCTCTACTACGGATCTTTCGCCAAAATCTCTGAGTCCGACCCTGAATTTCCGTGGGAGGAGGAACTCTGGGAGACGATCACGCACGAGTTGCGGCACCACCTGGAGTTCCTCGTGGAGGACGATGCTCTGGAGCAGATGGATTACGCGATGGAGCAGGCTCACAGGCGTAGTGAGGGCCTCGACTTCGATCCCTGGTACTTCCAGTCAGGTGTATCGATCGCCCCCGGGGTCTACCGGGTGGAGGACGATATCTACATTGAGCAGCGTTGGCACTCGAATCAGTTTCGGGCCCGTGAGCGGCTAGAGTTCGACTGGGACGAGCAACGCTGGGCGATCCTGCGTCCAGGAGAGTTGGGCGACGTGCACTACGTATGGGTCACGGGACCGGACACCAGTGGAGGCCAGGTACAACTCGTTCTCGTCCGGGAACTCTCTGTGTGGGAGCGGGTCGGGAGGCTATTGTCTCGGGGTCCCTTTGAGATGATCGAGTCCGAGGGGGAGGCTGACGTGGTTAGAGGTGATCCTCGGTGATGTCAGAGAATCCCTGGGCACGTCTCACCCCCTACGAGATCGGTATTCCTGGACGGGAGTTTGCGGTCCGAGTCTTTGGTGGCATCCGCGATGAGGCTGAGGCTCGCGGCTCCGATCTCACCGATCCGGGCGCGTTCATCCTACTTGGTGAGGTCGGCCGGGCAATACGTGAAATTCAGGGAGAGGAACGAGGCGGGGACGCTATCCATCGCTTCGGAGCATTCCTGTTTCAAGCGTTTCACTTTCATGCGGCCGGTGAGACGCTTTACCTGCTTGAGACAGATGTCGCAAGAAATCTGGTGGAGTGGTCGTTCGAGTCGTGCAAGTGGGACGGAGGAGAGCTCCCTGCTGATGCCGGATATCTCCAGTTCCCCCCCCACCTGTTCTGGTCGGCGCCTGGGGCAGCTGATCACGCAGAGCCCTTGGACGGAGTGTTCTGGGCCCGTTCATCTGGAGGGACGCTGTCGCTTCTTACTGCTCTCGGTGTACGAACAAACCGGCCGGGAATCTCTTTGACCGAGTTGCCTCCCGTGGTTCTACGGGATGCGCAGACGTGGTTGACGAAGCCCGTCAGGAGTGAGGGTGTAGACTTCTCGAACACGCTCCCTGGGGGTGACCTCGGCGGTCTCTACTCGGTAGGTACCCTCGGAGAAGTGTTGAAGCTGGTAGGCCGTTCATTTGCATACCTTGCTGGAGTGCCCGAGGCGCTGGGCCCAGAAGAGGCTGGGCCACGCTCAGGAGAGCTCAGGGTCGGCAGTGTGTCTGCTCGGCCAAGCCTCCTGCCTTTCAGACGCATCGGGCTCGCCGGCGAGAGCGGGGAGGAGTTTGATGCACCACCGGAGCACGATCCTTGAGCCGCGAATCGAAGATAAGGAAAGGGGTGCGCGCGAATGAGATCTACGATCTTCTCCACCTAGAGTATCCCGATGCCCGATGCGCCCTGGATCATGCGAACGCCTACGAGCTTGCAGTGGCGACGATCCTGTCGGCGCAGTGCACCGACCAGCGGGTGAACATGGTCACGCCTGAGCTTTTCGCTCGCTTCCCCGACGTTGCGACTCTCTCTCAGGCTCATCAAGAGGAGGTGGAGGAGATCATCCACTCCACCGGTTTCTTCCGAAACAAAGCGAGAAATCTGATCGGGATGGCAGCAGCGGCGGTGGAGCGTCACGGTGGGGAGATCCCCACCAGCATGGAGGAGCTTGTCAAGCTCCCCGGCGTAGGACGAAAGACCGCGAACGTGATTTTGGGCAATGCGTTCGGCGTGGCAAGAGGCGTAGTGGTTGATACTCACGTGGGCCGGCTCTCTAGGCGTCTGGGCCTCACCCGGGAGAAGAATCCGGAGAGAACCGAGAGGGACCTCATGCAGCTTTTCCCAACGGACCGCTGGACCCTGCTCTCCCATCTCCTCATCTTTCATGGTCGAGCGGTGTGTGCCGCCCGCACTCCACGCTGTGAGGCGTGTGTCTTGTCATCACTCTGTCCCTCGTCCAGGGTTTGAAACCTCACTGGGCCGACCGGATCGATCGCTTGATCGGCATCGACTCGGCTGCCCTCAAGCTCAACTTCTCCACTTGAACTCAGCCATGCCCGACCGGAATGATGCCCTCGAACTCCTAGATGCATGGGTAGATAGCCCAGGGCTCAAGAACCACATGCTCGCCGTCGAGGCAGCGGTGCGTCAATACGCCCGACTCAAAGAGGCTGATGACGACCTCTGGGGACTCGCGGGGCTCCTGCACGACCTGGACTGGGAGAAGTATCCGGACGAGCATCCCCTGAGGGCGGTGGAGCTACTCCGGGAAAGCGGATACCCTGAGCAGGTGACGCATGCCATCCTTGCCCATCGTTCTGAGTTCACCGGGGTCGAGCCCGAGACTGATCTGGACCGGGTGCTCGTTGCATGTGACGAGCTGTCTGGGCTTATCGTGGCGAGCTGTCTGGTGCGGCCGAACGGGATCGACGACCTGCGCCCCAAGTCGGTCGTAAAGAAGCTGAAGGACCGGGCATTTGCCGCAGGTGTGAGTAGGGAGGAGGTCGCCCGAGGGATCGAGCTGGTGGGATTGGAGAGGGCCGAACACATCCAAAACGTCATTGATGGGCTCCGCGCCCAAGGGGCGGAACTCGGAATCCGGGGTAAAGATCTGAGGAAGTAGCTACCATGTCGAAGTCCTGGGTTTCTCCAACGTCCCCTCACTTCTACGTGGAGGACCTCTTTGGTCAGACCCCCTTGTTCTCCATTCTTCAGCTCGCGGATCGCCAGAATGTTTTGGTTGAGGGGGAGGACATCCAGATCAGGTTCGAGCGATGACTCCGGCCACTTGGGTCACGATGATCGTGATCCTCGTCCTGGTTTGGGGCGGCTTCGGCTTGGCCCTCCTGACAGCGATTCGAAGGGAATCAGGGAAGAGGGAGTAGGTTCGAGACCGCCCGCTCGAAGGCTCCTCTTCTTCGCTCGGCTCCTTTCTTCTACTCTTCTACGCTTCCTCCGCCCTCGGGCCTCCACTGGCTCGTGGAACCCCCTCCGAAGGCGGCAGCTCTCACTGTTCGACTGGAAATAGATCTGGATGACTGATCGTGCCCAGACGTGACGACCTCGAAACGATCCTGATTCTGGGCTCGGGCCCAATCGTAATCGGTCAGGCATGCGAGTTCGATTACTCCGGTACCCAGGCGGTTCGCGCGCTCAAGGAGGAAGGGTATCGGGTCATCCTGGTGAACTCGAACCCCGCCACGATCATGACTGATCCGGGGCTGGCTGATCGCACCTACATCGAGCCGCTTACGAGCGAGTGGGTGACCCTGATCATAGAGAAGGAAAACCCCGACGCAATTCTCCCCACGATGGGAGGGCAGACGGCCCTGAATCTCGCGATGGAGCTCCACGAGCAGGGGGTGCTAGATAAGTACGGGGTGGAGTTGATCGGGGCGAACGAACGCTCGATCCGCATGGCCGAAGACCGCGAACAGTTTGCGGAAGCGATGAGCCGAATCGGCCTTGCGGTTCCACACGGCGGTTTCGCCAGGTCACTCGATGAAGCATTCACGATCGTAGAGGATACTCGATATCCCGCGATCGTCCGTCCCTCCTTCACTTTGGGGGGCACCGGAGGGGGGATCGCCTATAACAGACAGGAATTTGAAGAGGCCATACTGCGTGGCCTTGATGCCTCCCCCATCGACGAGGTCCTCATCGACCGTTCTGCGATCGGTTGGAAGGAATTCGAACTAGAGGTGGTGCGTGACGGTGAAGACAACGTCATCATTGTCTGCTCGATCGAGAACATCGATCCCATGGGAGTCCACACCGGGGACTCAATCACGGTTGCCCCCGTGCAGACGCTAAGCGACGTGGAGTACCAGCGGATGAGGGATGCCGCGATTGCCATAATCCGCGAGATCGGCGTCGAGGCCGGAGGCTGTAACATCCAGTTTGCGGTTCATCCGGGTACTGGTGAATTGATCGTGATCGAGATGAACCCTCGTGTGTCGAGATCCTCGGCGCTGGCTTCTAAGGCCACCGGGTTCCCGATCGCGAGGATTGGCACGAAGCTCGCCGTGGGCTATCGACTCCATGAGCTTCCCAACGACATCACGAAGACGACTCCTGCCTCGTTCGAGCCGACGCTGGACTATGTAGTTGTGAAGTTTCCCCGGTTCGCATTCGAGAAGTTCCGCGAGGTGAACCCGGTTCTGGGTATCCAGATGAAGGCAGTCGGGGAGACCATGGCGATCGGCCGAACCTTCAAGGCTGCCTGGCAGAAGGGGCTGAGGGGACTCGAAATCGGTCGCGCGGGCTGGGTGGAGGGCGACCGACTCAAGGACGATGCGCTGACGGCGGATAACCGAGAGACCCTTCTCGCTGCGCTCCGCCGGCCGACCGCGGATCGACCTTTCCAGCTGAAGCGTGCTCTCCAGGCGGTCACGCGCGGACAAACGGCGCATGGGGGGCCCACTCTCGAGGCTCTAGTGCCTGATCCGGGGAGGGCCGTTGACCTCATAGAGAGCGGTGAGCGAGAGGCGGCCCACGCTGGCTCGGAGACCTCGGCTCCTCCCACCTTCGACGAGATTCACGAGGCTACTGCTATCGATCCCTGGTTTCTTGATCAACTGCTCGAGTTGGTCGAGTTGGAGGACTGGTATCGCGGTCTTCCGGAAGTCGAACCGGAAACAATGCTGCGGATGAAGCAAAACGGGTTTTCGGATGCGCAGCTCGCCAAGCTCCGTAGCCAGACGGAAGAAGAGGTTCGAGCGCAGCGGTGGGAGTGGAAGCTCCGACCCACCTTCAACGTGGTTGATACCTGTGCTGCCGAGTTCCCTGCAGAGACTCCGTACTACTACTCATCCTATGAAACGGAGGACGAAGTCACGCCCTCGGATCGTGAAAAGGTGATCATTCTTGGGAGTGGTCCAAACCGTATCGGGCAGGGGATCGAGTTCGACTACTGCTGCGTGCAGGCGGTGCTTGCGCTGAGGAAATCTGGATTCGAAACGATTATGGTGAACTCGAATCCCGAGACGGTCTCTACGGATTTTGACGTTTCCGATCGACTGTACTTCGAACCCCTAACGCTTGAGGACGTTCTTGAGATCGTCGGCCGAGAGAGGCCCAAAGGGGTGATCGTTCAGCTAGGTGGTCAGACCCCCCTCAATCTCGCCCAGGGACTCGAGGCGGCCGGTGTCTCAATCCTGGGAACTTCCGTAGACGCGATTGATCGAGCCGAAGATCGGGGCCGGTTCGAGCGAGTCTGCCGCAAGGTGGGAGCCCTAGTGCCGCAGAACGGAGTGGCAGTCTCGCCTAAAGAGGCGATGGAGGTGGCCAGGCGGGTCGGTTATCCCGTTTTGGTACGTCCCTCTTACGTCCTGGGTGGGCGGGGGATGGAGATCGTCTACGACGATGTGTCTATGGAAGGGTATTTCGAACGCGCGATTCAGGCCTCACCTGATCACCCCGTTCTAATAGACAGGTTCATAGAGGACGCATTCGAGGCTGATGTGGATGCTCTATCCGACGGGAGAGAGGTAGTAATCGGGGGGATCATGCAGCACATCGAGGACGCGGGAGTTCACTCGGGGGACTCTGCGTGTGTACTTCCTCCGTATCGTCTGGGCCCTGAGGAGCTGGACCAAATCAGGGTTCTCACCCGAGCCTTTGGGCTAGAGTTGGGGGTGGTGGGTCTGCTGAACGTCCAGTACGCGATCCGGGATGGTGATGTCTACGTACTGGAGGTGAACCCTCGGGCATCGCGGACTGTCCCCTTCGTGAGCAAGGCCACCGGCGTTCCGCTAGCGCGGTTGGCCGCCCGTATTATGGTTGGCGAGACGATCCGGGAGCTGGGTGTTCCGAGCGAGCCCCAGGTGCCCGGAGTAGCAGTAAAGGAAGCGGTTCTCCCCTTCACGCGATTCGATGTGGACATCCTTCTCGGGCCGGAGATGCGCTCGACAGGAGAGGTGATGGGTTTCGATGACTCGCTAGGCATGGCCTACGCCAAAGCTCAGGCAGGAGGGATGAACGTACTCCCGAAGGATGGCGGCACGCTCGTGATCACTGTGAACGACCGGGACAAGGAGACGGTGACGCCGATCGTTCGACGATTTCATGATCTCGGGTTCGAGATTGTCGCTACAGAGGGGACCCACGAGTATCTGGCCCGCCTCGGAATTCCTTCGCGGAAAATCTTCAAGGTCGGCCAGGGTAGCCCGGACCTCGTTGATGCCATCGCGAGGGGAGAGGTGGACCTTCTCGTCAATACTCCTCTCGGGAAGCGCTCCCAATATGACGACTATGCCATGCGGCGAGCTGCGATCATCTACGGAGTGCCGTATCTGACGACGATGTCGGCGACGAACGCCGCCTGTGATGCGATCATCGCCCTTCGCTCAGTCCCTCCGACAGTGCAAGCGCTGCAGGAACGGATCGGAATGGGGGGCGATCACACAGCGGCCCCGACCGCCCTCTGAGTTCACGGATGTCCGAACGACGAGATGCGCCCACAGGCTTCTTCCTACATCCCGCGGCGGCGCTCCATGACCCAGGGTGGGGTCACCCGGAGCACCAGGGACGCCTGCGCGCGGTCGCTTCTGCGGTTGGGAAACATCTTCCGGATCTGCACGGAAGGGTCGAGCAGTTCAACTCCGATCCGGCGACGCTGGACCAGCTGGCGCGGATCCATCCCCTTGCGTACCTGACTCAGCTCCAAGCGGCCTGCTCTCGGGCAGGAAAGGAAGGGGGACAGGTCCTGGTGGGGCCTGAGACACCGATGTCAGGAGATTCCTGGGAGGCGATCGTGGGAAGTACCGGCGCGGCGATCGACGCTGTCGAGCGAGTCGCTCGAGGGGAACTCCGGAACGCTTTCGTAGCGACTCGACCACCGGGGCATCATGCATCCGCCACCGAGGCAATGGGCTTTTGCGGGGTGAACCATGTAGCTGTCGCTGCTCGGCATCTCCAGGCAGGGAACTTAGCCCGGAGAGTGGCGATCGTCGACTGGGACGCGCATCACGGTAATGGAACTCAGAACATCTTCTACGAAGATCCTTCTGTTTACTATCTGTCCCTGCATCAGAGCCCTCTTTTTCCCGGCACCGGTTTCCCCGAGGAGCGGGGCGAGGGAAGGGGTCGGGGAATGACACTGAACGTCCCCCTCTCAGCCCGCACCGAACGGACCGCTCACCTCCGCCTTTTTGCCGAGGCGGTGCGCCAGGTGGAAAGCGAATTTTCGCCGGACTTCATCCTGGTCTCGGCTGGCTACGATGCGCTGTCCTATGATCCCCTCGCGAGCCTCTCACTAGAGCCGGAAGACTTTGCGGATATGGCGACATGCGTGGCGGAGTGGGCTGAGCGAGGATGCTTGAGCAGGATGGTTGTGCTCCTGGAGGGTGGCTACAATCCTGGTCGCACCGGGGCTGCTGTCGTGGCGACTCTCTTGGCGTTGTGTGAGAACCCTGTGGGTCGAGCCCCCGCACAGCTATCGACTTGAGTCTCTCGGCCGTGACCGTCATTTTACAAGGACGTTCGTGGATTTCATTCCTTCATCTCGGATCAATCTGATGCGTCTGCGTGTGCTGGGCCCCGCTTTCGTCCTATTCTTCCTTTCCTCCGGATCTGTGGCTCAGATTCCCGCGGGAATGGAAGGATCGTTCGAGCCCCACCCCGAGGGCCAAGAGGCGATTTCTCGCCTTTATTCCCCCTTCTGTCCAGGGTTTATGCTGAGGGTATGCACGGCGCAGCAATCCTCGGACCTCCGGGACTCGATCCATGCATTTGCGTACCAAGGATGGACTGCTGATGAACTGGTCGAGTGGATGATCTCGAACTACGGAGAGGAATACCGTGCCGTTCCCGAGACGAGCGGATGGGGGATTTTCGCCTGGCTTCTTCCCCCGATGGGTCTTCTGCTCGGAGTGGCGATGGTTGTGATGGCTCTTCTCCGGTTCGGTCCAGCGCGTGGGAGCGGTGACGCTGACGCCGGGAATAGCGAAGGGGTTGAGAAGGTTATCACTTCAGATGAGCAGGCTCGACTTCGCTCCGCGATCCGAGAGATCGAACTGAGCGAGGATCCGTCGTTCTGACGTCTCCATCATGACCGCTTCTTCTTCGAGCCCGAGCCGCCAAGGCGTCATCCCCTCCATGCTCGATCTCGTGCGGCTGAGTAGCCGCCCCCTGTTCCCTCCCGGTGGCCGTGACCTCTATCGCAAGATCGCCATTTTGACCGATATGGGAGAGGGCGATGAGATCCTCGTTGCCGCCTGCGGGCGAGGGGTCACCCTCGACTATTTCGCGCGCGAGTTCGGCATCCATGGGTCGGGCGTAGATGAGGACGAGGTGCTGATCGAAGCTGCCGACATACGTTCGCGGGAGGACCGGCTTCAGGACCAAATTCAATTCCAGCATGCGCAGATGGACGATCTGCCCTATCGGGACGGGGTGTTCGACTTAGTGATTGGAGAACTCGGGCTGGCGAGCAGTTCGAATCCCCCGGAGGCAATTCGTGAGCTTTCTCGAGTCCTGAAGCCAGGAGGGCGGATCGCTTTGGTCCAGCTTGTGTGGAAGGCGCCGGTTGACTCGAAGAGACAGGCTCTCCTTTCTCGTCACCTCGGAGCCCGTCCGGTCATGCTCGTCGAGCTGAAGAAAATACTCCGGGAGGAGGGAATCGGGAAGTTATACACTGAGTCCTGGTCCGACAAAGAGACGGCTTTCAGGCGAGCCCCGAAGAAGCCGTTTCCTGACTTTGCAGAGCTCTTCGATCTCCCAGAGAAGCTGGTAATCCTGCGACGTGCGTGGAGCCGGTGGGGATGGCGTGGGGTCGTCACTGCCATTACACGTGGGGTAGAGGTCCATCGGCTTCTCACCAAAGAGCGGGTTCTGGGTCTCGACATGATCAAGGGGGCGAAGGAGGCGGATTCCACCCCCAAAGGAGAACCGATACAGGACCGGGTATCCAGGCAAGAAGCGCCGAGTGGGGCCGAAGGCGTACGGGAGGAGGATTCCAGCGAGCATGAAGGCACGGTCGAGCGGGAGCCCGCCAACACCCAAACGCAAGGTCTCCCTTTGTTTGCTCCAGGGAAGGAGCGGTGACCGGATCCAAGGCACTCCTGACGCCGGACAGAATGGAAGAGGTGTCCGCACTCCTCTCCAACCACGGCGTAGACGCCTGGCTTCTCTACGACTTCCATGACCAGAACCCTCTAGCTCACCGGCTTCTCGGTCTGGGAAAGACGACACGCCAGGCATTTGCCCTTTTTCCACGGCGCGGCCACCCAATCCTCTTGAGGCATGCCATCGAGGCCTCTCCCTGGAGTAGATGGCCGTGGGAGTCGAGGGAGTACCGAGGGTGGCGAGAGCTGATCCAGGGTTTGCGTGACCTCCTTTCGAGCCTTGAGATCGTGGCGATGGAAGTCTCGGAAAATGGTGCGATACCAGCGGTGGACAGGGTACCTTTGGGGGTCGTGGATCTGGTGAGAGCCACCGGCGTGAGTGTGACCTCGTCAATGAATCTCGTGACAGTCTTTCATGCCCGATGGTCGAATGAGGGCCTCAAACTCCACAGGGTAGCGGCTGAAGTGGTGAGGGCGATCGCACTCGCAGCCTTCCAGAAGGCGGCGGAAGCCGCCTCTGGCCGAACTCCGATACTCGAAGTGGAACTCATGGAATGGATTCGCACGGAGCTCCGCGCGAATGGTCTGACCGATCAGGAGGACTGCATTGTGGCTGGTGGGGCGCACTCCTCGGATGCCCACTATGAGCCGGTTGGCTACGGAGCACCGCTTGTGGAGGGATCAGTTGTTCTCATTGACCTCTGGGGTAGCCACCCGGACGGGGGGATCCCCGCTGACCAGACGTGGATGGGATTCTTTGGCCAGCGACCGTCAGATAGGCTCGTAGAGGTCTGGTCTGCCGTCCGGGAGGCTAGAGATTCCGCGCTCGGGTTTCTATCAGGTCGTGCAGCGAAGGGAGAATCCGTCCGGGGATGGGAGGTGGATGAGGTGGCTCGCCACACGCTCGCGAGGAGGGGGCTGGACTCATACTTCATCCACCGACTTGGACATTCCATTGATAGGGATCTCCATGGGTCTGGTCCCAATCTTGACGATCTGGAGACCCGGGAGGAGCGCCGACTTCTTCCGGGCGTGGGCTTTTCGGTAGAACCTGGAGTGTACATTCCCGGCGAACTGGGCGTCCGGAGTGAAGTAAACGTTCACTGGGGGACGGACGGACCGGAGGTGACCCCTCAGGAAATCCAGGACGAACTGCTCCTTTCAACGGAAACCTGAAAATGCATGTGGAGGTCGCACTTCCACTGCCCATCAACCAGACCTTTACATACAGGATGGATGGCACGCTCCCCTCCCCCGGGACCCGAGTCCTCGTCCCATTCCAAAGAGGAGAGCAGATCGGGTGGGTACTCAAGGAGGGTGACCCTTCCGGTCTGAGTGGGATCCGACCGGTTCTCGACGTACTGGAGCGGACACCCTCAGTCCCTGGCGAGCTGCTCAAGTTGGCCGCCTGGGTTTCTGAGTACTATGTCGCTCCCCTTGGACTCACGCTTAGATCTATGCTCCCCACCGTTCTGTCGGACCGTTCGAGGGAAGTGCTCAGCCTCACCAAGGTGGGCCGCGGTGTCGTCACGGACCACAAACCCCAGTCTGTGACCCTGTCCGCGCGCGAGGCAGCGGTCCTTGAAAGTCTGAGGGAAGGAGGGGGTAGGATGAGCGTGTCTTCCCTCCGGAAGGCGCTCCAGGGACGTTCGCTGTGGCCCCAGATTAGGAGTCTCGCCGCAGATGGGCTCCTCGAGCATAGGATCATCCCTCCAGCGCCTCCCTCGGTGAAGACTAGAAAGGTGGTGAGGATCAAGAAGTGGATCCCCGATCTCGCCTTGCGGCAGCAGCTATTCAGCCGGGCCCCCCGACAGCGGGAGTGCTATGAGTTCCTGGAGGCGTCTGGTGGTGCCTCTGAGCTCGTCAGGCTCTATCGCTCCGAAGGGTTCTCACGGACCGTCGTCTCTGGACTCGGGGAAAAGGATCTAGTTTCGATTGAGGACGAGGAGGTGCTCCGCGACCCATTCCGGGGAGCCACCCCCAAGCCACCCGTAGACCACAGGCTGTCCAATGCCCAGCGAGAGGCCGTGGAGGCCCTCATCGCAGCTGTCGATGAGCCGTCTGTTCCGCCCTTTCTGCTCCATGGTGTGACAGGATCGGGTAAGACCCTGGTCTACATCCACCTCCTGCGCGAAGTCGTCGGACGAAGGGCGCGCGGGGCAATCGTCCTCGTTCCCGAGATCTCACTCACCCCCCAGACTGTCAGTCGGTTCCGGTCCTGGTTTGGAGATGACGTTGCGGTGCTACACTCTGCGCTCTCCGACGGTGAACGTTATGACCAGTGGCGGCAGATTCGAGCCGGAGAGAAGCGGGTCGTCGTAGGAGCACGATCCGCACTGTTCGCTCCCGTTCGAGACCTTGGTGCGATCGTAGTCGATGAGGAGCACGAGGGCTCCTACAAGCAATCTGAGATACCCCGCTACAACGCGAGGGATGTAGCCGTGATTCGTGCACGGTTGGAGGGGGCACTCTGTATCCTAGGAAGTGCTACTCCCTCTTTGGAGAGTTGGAGAAACGCGGAGACCGGAAAGTTTCGGCTCCTTACTCTCCCGGAGAGGGTCGGCGGAAGACCTATGCCGCCGGTGGAGGTCGTGGATCTTCGGGAGACCCACTCACAGGAGGATCGCAGGGCTGAGGTGGGCGGTATCCTCTCTTCCCGACTGGTTGAAGCAGTGCGGAGTCGCCTACAGAAGGGCGAACAGGTGATCCTACTACTGAACCGGCGTGGTTACGCGGCGTTCATCCAATGCCGAGGGTGCGGTGCGGTCCAGGAGTGTCCCAATTGCTCAGTATCTCTGACTTTCCACCGCACTCGTAACAGACTGCTTTGCCATCACTGTCGGCACGAGGAGTCTGTGCCCCACCGGTGTCCCGGGTGTGGAGATCCGGACGTGTCGTTCCTGGGTCTCGGTACTGAGCAGGTCGAGCAGGTCGTGACCGAGACCTTCCCAGGGGCGAGGATAGCGAGAATGGACATTGATACCACCTCGGGGAAGTGGGCACATCAGGAGATCTTGGGTCGGGTAGAGCGCGGGGATGTCGATCTCCTTCTGGGAACCCAGATGATTGCAAAAGGGCTCGACTTTCCGCGCGTCACGCTCGTCGGGGTGGTCAATGCGGATGTAGGGATCCACCTTCCCGACTTCCGGGCCTGTGAGCGCTCTTTCCAGCTGCTCAGTCAGGTAGCGGGGCGAACCGGACGTGGCAGCTTGGGGGGCGAGGTCATCATCCAGAGCTCGTTACCCGATCACTACGTGATCCAGTCTGCTTTGACCCACGACGTGGTCGGCTTTGCTGAAAGGGAGCTAAAGGGACGCAGGAGCCCTCCCTACCCACCCCATGTGCGCCTCGTCAACGTTATCGTGAGTTCGCCCGAGTCGCGGCTCGCCGCGGCAGGTGTCGAGGAGGCCGCACGCTGGATTCGTAGCGAGTTAGGGGGGGTGGAGGGGCCTGTCCCAGAACTTGTCGGGCCCGCGCCCTCTCCGATCGAGCGGCTACACGGCCGCTGGCGTTGGCACTTTTTCCTGCGGGGAGGAGGTGTGAGCTTGATTACCAATCTCCTACGTCGATTCCTAGAGGAGTACCGGCCCCCCCATGGAGATGTCCGGATCTCAATAGACCGAGACCCGGTTGCCCTCCTTTGAACGATCAGGCCAGGCCTGACAACAACCCACTGGACCCGATCCGAGTCGGTCCGTAAATTGTCGGCAACTTTTAGGGACTCAACGCGAGAGCTGGGGACCACCGGGTTCCAGCTTGGATGCGTATCGCCTTTTTCGGAGTAGCGTTGCCATGGGTTGCCTGGCGCTAAACGCTTCCTTCGAGCCCCTCACCCTTGTTCCGGCTCGAAGGGCCATCCGGTTGGTGTTAGACCGGAAGGCTGAAATCCTGGAAGTGGACGAAGCGAGGCAGTTCCGTTCCGAGCGGGATAGACTGCCGTGTCCGACCGTCATTCGGCTGGTGCGGTTCGTCCATGTTCCCCGCCGGTTCAGGCGTCAGGTTACCAACACTTTCCTCTTCGCTCGAGACGAATACACCTGCCAATACTGTGGCAGACACCGTCGAGAGCTCCGCGGCCGGCAGTTCCTCACTCGTGATCATGTCACTCCGGTGTCCCAAGGGGGGAACAATGGCTGGGAGAACGTAGTCACCGCCTGTTCTTCCTGTAACAACAGGAAGGGGAACCACACACTAGCACGGGCAGGGATGTTCCTGCGTTCTGTGCCAGGCGAACCGAATCACGTTCACCTTGTTTGGGCGGTCAGGAGAGTGACTGTCACTCAAGCCCGCTGGATCGGGATGTTTTATGGAGAAGACGCGCTGGCTCTGCTCACCGATATCACCTCGGAGCTCCACATAGAGGCAGAAGGTGTCTGGGCTCGGTTTCAGGCCTCCAGCCAAGTATAGGGGCACTCGTAGAATTGACCATCACCCCTTCCACCGAAAAGGACCCGGGCCCGTGCGGATCGAGACACGGGGGGTCTGCTTTCTACAAATTGTATTTAACGATCTGGGGGAAACAGTCCTCAAAGACCATGGGATGTCTGGAGTCATCGGCCTCTGGGTACGGCACGTAGGCCCCGTGCTATCGTATGGTACCCACCCTGAGTACTCTGATCGGAAGCAGCTCAAGGAGCGTTCCCTATGAGAGAGCATTCGTCACAGCCCGACCAGGCCTCTGGAGGCAGTGATACATCCCGGGGAAGACCGATCCCGGTCAGAGCGATTGTGGGGTTATCTGAGGCGGCTCAGCCCTTGGCTGATGAGGCATCATCGAAAGCGATCAAGGTAGGAGACGAGGAGTGGATTGCGCGGGCTATCGGATCGACTCAATCAGGTACTGCGCCCGATTCCGGATCGCCCCTGCTTCTAGTCGTATTTTCTCGTGTCCAGGAGCCTGAAGCTTACGTTCGTGAGGCTGTGGGAGTTGGTGAGTCGCTAGCGGACCTAAGTCACCACGCGCTTGAGTGCCTGTTCGAACGTGCCAGGCCCTATCGACAGGCGGATGAAAGCAGCGGCCAAGCCAAGCCGGACGGGTCCCAGGCTGCCCCGGGGGCATCTGGAGATCCGAGTAAAGGGAGATCGAGCTCTCCCCATTTCCCTGCCTAGATGATGAAGCCAGAATCGCCCAGTTCGTACTCTCCTCGTGGCCAGCCCAGGGCTTTCCTGCTCTTGGCCATTCTTCTCCTCGTTGTTTGCCCGCCCGCAGGGGTCCAGGCCCAGCAGACGGTGACGCTGGATGAGGCGATCAACTTTGCCCTTGCGAGGAATCCGAGTTACGCAGAGGCTGAAATTTCGGTCGATAACGCTCGTGATACTCGAAGGATGGCGGTCGGGGCCTTCCTGCCGACGCTGAGTCTCGGCACTGGCGTCTCCGCGCGTCCGGGGTCGGTATTCGATCCGACGACCCAGGCCCAGATCAATGCCACAGACCGAAGTTTTACGGGTGGTCTCAGCGTGGGCATGGATCTCTTTGCCGGAGGCCGGAACCGTGCCGAACTGAGTCGAGCAGCAGTTGAGATCGAGGCTACCGCCGCGAGTCTCGAAGGTCAGCGGTTCCAGCTGATCCTTCAGACGAAGCAGCTCTTCTTCGGAGCTCTTGAGCAAGCGGACTTGCTCGAGGTAGCGCAGGCGAGGGTCCGACGGGCTGAGGAAAGCCTTGAACTCGTGAGGCGCCAGGTGGCGGTAGGCGCGGCGACAGCGTCGGATTCCTTGCGGACCCGGCTCGAGTTGGCGAACGCTCGACAATCCGCATTACAGACCGAGGCTCAACTTCGAGCGGCGCGAATGTCGCTCGGGAGACAAATCGGAGCCTCTGAACCCGTGCAGGCATTTTCGCCTACGGATCTCAGTCCGTCGCCTCTTCCGCTCACCGACGAGGAGATCTATGAAATTGCGGAACTGAGCTCGCCAGATGTGCGTGCCTCACAGTTGTACGCCCAGGCCAACGAGTCATTGCTGACCTCCGCGAGGGCTGCCTACCTTCCCACGGCCCGTATCTCGTCGGGCTACAACTGGTCGAACCACGAGTGGGATTTTGGGGGTGGGGAAGGGAGGTGGAATGGACTCTCTCTTTCTCTAAGTTATAGCCTCTTCAACGGTTTCAGCCGAGAATCGAGTGTCGCAAGGGCCGAGAATCAGCTATTTATCTCACGGTTGCAGGAGGACGACACGCGACTTCAGGCCCGCCAGGAGGCGGACGCCGCCCTCTTCGCAATCCGAACTGCTGAGCAGGCGGTGGAAATTGCTGAGGAGGCTGTCCTGGTCGCCGGAGAGGATCTGCGAGTTGTCCTGGAGCGGTACGGGGTAGGAGTAGCGACTGTATTCGAGGTCGTGACCAGCCAGATCGCACTTGATGAGGCGGAGGCGGGTCGGGTGTGGACCCGCTATGACTACCTGATTGCCCGGGCTGAACTAGAGTCCCTGCTAGGCCGCGAGCTATGAGCCTAGAAGGGGAGGACGTGATGGAGAGCCCGATGGACGGTAGGGACTCGGAGAAGCCGGTTGTCATCGAAACCCGGGGGCTCCGAAAAGATTATGTGCTCGGCGTTGAAACCATACGTGCACTTCGGGGAGTGGACCTGACGATCCACAAAGGCGAACTCATCGCCATCATGGGGCCGTCTGGTTCGGGAAAATCCACCTTCATGAACCTACTCGGGTGCCTGGACACTCCGACTAGGGGCGAATTCTGGCTGAGTGGACAGGACGTCAGCAAGCTTTCCGAGCGGCAACTCGCCCGGATCCGGAACGAAGAAATCGGATTCGTCTTTCAGACCTTTAATCTTCTTCCGAGGGCGACCGCCCTCCACAACGTGGAGCTCCCACTCATCTACGCGGGCGAACCGGCGTCCGAACGGCGACGACGGGCACAAGAGAGTCTGGAGATGGTGGGTTTGGTGGACCGGATATCACACAAGCCCCCGGAACTCTCCGGAGGAGAGAAGCAACGCGTCGCCGTGGCACGGGCTCTGGTGAACAACCCGGCGATTCTGCTGGCAGACGAACCGACGGGGAACCTGGACTCTCTCACGAGCGAAGAGATCATGGATGTGCTCGTCCGACTGAACGATGAGGGACAGACGATCCTGATCGTCACCCACGAGAGAGATATCGCGGACCACGCCAGGCGGCAGGTTCACCTCCGGGACGGGATCATCGAACGAGACTTCAGGGTTGAAAACCCTCGGAGGCGTGAGATTGGAGCAGCGGTGGGGCTTGTCAAGGACTGACCCGTTGACCCAAGGACACAGGGGATCTTAAGCAGCGAGTTAGCCGCGCTGAAATCACGCGAAAGGAGTAGGACATGATCGGTCTACTAGGTCGCCGTCGGTGTCGCAGTGGTAGGGGGCCTTCAGCGGACAGTGCCTATGTTCTGCTGAATATAGGTCTCGGGGTGGTCGTTCTGGCGGTGTCGGGTTGTGTTCAGGGCGAAAGCGATGAAGTGCCTTCGCTCACCCTCGTCGAGGTCGGCCGACAGCACCTTGAGATCATTGTTGAGGCTGCCGGTGAGTTGGAGCCTCTTCGGACAGTGGAGGTCATGTCGAAAGCATCCGGGGAGGTGATTGAGGTCGTGGTGGACACGGGTGACCGGGTCGCTCCCGGGGCTCTCCTGGCACGAATTGATCCTCGGGACGTTCAGAACGACTTCAACCAGGCTGAGGCCGACTACGAGGTGGCTGTGCAGCGCCTGGCGATTGCAGAAGCGCAACTCCGGCGGTCCGAGAGCCTTCTGGAGGCCGGGGTCATCACGGAGCAGGAGCATGAGGGGCGCGATCTCGAGTACGCAAACTCCCAGGCTACCCTGGTGCGGGCTGAGACTAACTTGGGTCTCGCGCGTCTTAGATTGGCGGATGTAACCATTGGCTCGCCGTTGGATGGGACCGTGCTGGTGAAGAATGTGGAAGAGGGTCAGGTGATTTCCTCCCCCTCAGGAAATGTCTCAGGAGGGACAGTTCTCCTCACGATCGCCGACCTCAGCGTAATGCAGGTGCGAACGCTGGTAAGTGAGGCTGATGTGGGCCGCATTGAGCCCGAGATGCCTGCCACGGTCTACGTGGATGCTTTCCAAGATAGAAACTTCCGCGGGGTCGTCGAGAAGATCGAGCCCCGGGCCATGATCGAGCAGAGTGTGGTGAACTTCCCCGTGATCGTTATCCTGGACAACACGGAGGGGATCCTGAAGCCCGGTATGAGCGCGAATGTATCCGTTCTACTGGCCGAGCGACCCAACGCGATCACGGTCCCGAACAACGCGATCGTAGAGTTCGATGAACTGGCGACTGCGGCATCGGTCTTGGGGGTTCCTGATGAGAGACTTGAGATGGATCCTTCAGTTTTCCAGGAGCTTCGCCGGGAGTTGGCGGGCGGCGGGGTTGGGCCCGGCTGCAGCGTCCATTGCTTTT
>CAZJIM010000016.1:0-2736 GCA_964546115.1 uncultured Gemmatimonadaceae bacterium
CGTCACCTGGCGCGGATAACTTTCGGTATTGAGGATATCGGCCTCTGTCCAATCTGAGGAGGCCTATGAAGCTGGATTGCCTCTACCCCCGAAACCCTATGCACGCCAGGCGATTCCCGCAGCTCGCGTTCCCCGTCATCATAACCGGGGTCACAGCGTGCGACAACGTGGCTCTCGACGGAATCCAAGTCGAGCCACGCCCTCCCGAAGAGACTCAGGGTGACCCCACCCTGGACACCGCCGCCCAAGAACAGCTGCGGGTGTTAGAGCCTCTTCTCCCCGTCGAACCGGATCCCCTCCTATATGCGGTGGAACGGACTCACGGCTCACCTACTACGATCCTTCCGTTCCCCCACCTCTCCGAGGACGGATACCGCCCCCGCCTGGGCACACTCGACGCAGCGCTCAAGGTATGTGGAGAAACGATCCGTTCGCTTACGATGCTCAGACCGCTGGACGAAGATTGGTCGATCCTGCATCTGGGTGCCTGCGGCAAGCCTGCTTATCAAGGGGCGATCCGGCTCTACCTTTGACCCCAAGAACAGGTTGGTCAGTACTGCTTGGGTGCCTTTTTTTCTTCACCCAGAGTGCCTGCACCGTAGACTCACCTCCGGAAGCGGGTTCGCGCGGTAAAGCAGGGCCTGCCGCGCTCATTGACGACGCGGGCACCACAATCGTTCTCGAACGATCGCCACAACGAATCATATCGCTCGTCCCATCCGCTACGGACATTCTCCTAGCCCTGGGCCAGGCGGACCGACTAGTCGGCCGAACAGACTACGATGTCGCTGCCAAAGTCGAGGATCTCCCTTCAGTGGGCGGTGGATTGGAACCATCGATGGAGTGGATCGCTTCGCTACAGCCCGACATGGTGGTTCGCTTTCGCGCCGAATCGGACCCCAACACGCCTCGACAGCTGGATGCCATGGGAATCTCCCACCTCGCGATTCGACCGGATCGCGTAGATGACATCCGAAGAATCATCGGCCTCCTTGGATCAATGGTAGGGGAGCCGCTGAGAGCCGCTTCGCTCAGCGCGGAGATGGATAGGGAATTACGAAGCGTCTCCCTTCAGGTACAGGGTGCCGATCGTCCTCGAATCGTGTTCCTGGGTGGTGACCCCCCGTCCGTGGCGGGGCCTGGCACCTTTCTCCACGAATTGCTGGAGGTTGCCGGCGGACAGAATGCATTCGCTGACATCCAGGAACTGTACGCCCCCATCAGTCTGGAGGAGGTCCTTCGCCGGGATGTCCACCTGATCCTCGCTCCGGAGGCGACCCCCATCCCGTCTGCACTGGGCCGCATTCCGGTACACAGGATTCCCTTGGACGTGCTCACACCGGGGCTGCAAGTGGGACGTTCCGCCAGAGTGTTGGCTGCCATTCTCCATCCGGACCGGTTCAGGTGAGGAGCCTTAAATCGACCACGGGGGCTCTACCATTCGTCCTCCTCGCGGTGATCCTGGCTGGCAGTCTGCTGCTGGCACTGCGATTCGGTGCCGTCCGCCTCTCAGGTAGCGAGTTCCTGAGTGCGCTTCTGGGCTCCGGTTCCTACTCGAACCGATTCATCGTGGTGGAACTCCGTGCACCCCGTGCGCTGATGGCAACCTTGGTCGGAGGCGGCCTGGCAATTGCCGGAGCCTCCTTCCAAGCTCTTCTCCGAAATGCGTTGGCCGAGCCATACATCCTAGGGATCTCGGGTGGCGCCGCAGCCGGCGTAGTCCTGGTGCTCGCCGGTGGCTGGGTGTCCGCAACCTCTTTCGCTTTACCCATTGCGGCATTCATTGGTGCTACGTTGGCTGTTGTCCTCGTATTCGGCGTGGCCCTATCGGCAAACCGACGGATGGACGTCCGGATGCTCCTTCTTGCGGGAGTGGTGGTGGGGGCCTTTTTCTCGGCCTTCATCGCTCTAATACTGGCTCTCGCGGAGGCTCCGACAGTCCGTTCCGCAGTCCTTTGGATGATGGGGAGCCTCTCCGGAGCGAGCTGGCGAACCGTTGGGGTCGTCAGCGCCTATACTTTTCCACTCGCTCTCATTCTCTTCACGCTTGCCCGGCCGTTGAATCTCATGGCTATTGGCGAGGAGACTGCGACATACTTGGGTGAGGACGTGGAACGTGTGAAGAAACTGGCATATGGTGCCGCATCCCTTGTCGCTGCCGCGGGAGTGGCGTTTGTCGGGGTCATCGGGTTCGTCGGCCTCATCATCCCCCATGCTGTTCGGCTCCTAGTGGGACCCGACCACCGGCTCCTCCTCCCCCTGTCGTTCCTAGCCGGGGCGGGGTTTCTCGTGCTCGCTGACCTTCTTGCGCGTTCGGTCATTGCTCCAGTGGAGGTCCCCGTGGGGGTAGTAACTGCGTTCGTAGGCGTCCCCTTCTTTCTGTTCCTCCTCAGGAGAAGCCTCCAACCATGATCTTCGAGGCACGCGACCTGGTTGTTCGCTACAGCTCAGACCGTGCACCCGCGCTTAACGGCGTGTCCATGCGGGTCCCGTCCGGCTGTCTTTACGCCGTGCTGGGCCCCAACGGATCCGGAAAATCCACTCTTCTTCGGGCACTTCTTGGCTCGATTCCAATCAACACCGGATCCGTTTCGATCGATGGCCGGCCTACCGCGTCGTGGGCGCGCCGACTGCTGGCTCGCTCAGTAGGAGTCGTAACACAAACGGAGAGCGTCACCTTTCCAATCTCAGTGCGTCAGCTCGTAGCAATGGGGCGGTCCCCTCACTTGGGACCCC
>CAZJIM010000016.1:2746-18751 GCA_964546115.1 uncultured Gemmatimonadaceae bacterium
CGAGCGCGAGGGTGTGGACGACCATGAAGCCATCCGGAGAGCACTCGAACAGTGCGACGTCCTCGACTTGGCCGAACGCGATGTGGGCACGCTCTCGGGTGGGGAGTTCCAGAGGGTCCGGATCGCTCGTGCTCTGGCTCAGGCCCCTCGGGCGTTGGTGATGGACGAGCCGACGGCCAATCTCGACCTTCGGCATGAGATGGGAATCCTGGGACTCCTCCGGGATTCTGTGGATTCCGGACTGACGGTGATCTTCGTCACCCATCACATTGATCTGGCCGCTCGATTCGCAGATCAGCTACTGCTTCTCAAGGACGGACAGGTCGCAGCAGAAGGAACGGCGGAGGAGGTACTGAAAGAGGACGTCCTGAAGAGGGTTTACCGCTGGCAGATTGCAGTCCGGAATGACCCGGTCACTGGACACCTCTCAGTCACTCCGCTCGCCTGACGGGTCACTTCCAGTGGAATCCTCCGCAAGGTCGCGGAATTAGAAACAGGCAGGAGCCCTCTGAACCATCATTCGCAGAGAAGCGGTCATGAGCTAGCTAAAGGCTCCTGTCCCTGGGAACAATCTCGACTTCCGTATCGAGCTGACCTTCGACCGTTTAAACGAACGGTGCTCCAGCACCTCACGGAAAGGGCCCCAGTCGAGGAGGATGGAGTAAGCCTGGAGGAAGGCTTGCGCGGGTGCTACTGAAGAGGAAGTGAGTTTCCGAGTAGCCACCGGTCAAATCCTAGAGCAGAACCTTACCCTCGCCGAGATCGCTCCCGAGTTGGAGAACTCAGTCGCCTCAGTTCGCCGTGCTAGACTCCATACGAGTTTTCCCGCATATCATCAGCCACCGGCTTGCCGGTGGAAACAGCTCCCAGAAGTGTTGAGAGGCCGGGCTCGATGAATTGGCTCGGGAGCTTGACGGTTGGTGACTATTTCTCCTCGAGAAGCACACGATAGCTCTTGTATCTCTCCTTCCGAATCTGCCCCGCCTCTACCGCAGCCAAAACCGCACAATCCGGTTCGTGAGAATGGGTACAGCCTCTAAAGCGGCATCGTTCCGATGGTTCTCGGAATTCAGGAAACGCTCCGGACAACTCCCGCGACTCCACACCCCAGAGGCTCACGTCAGAGAACCCAGGAGTGTCAGCAACCCAGCCACCCGTAGTCAGGGGCAGCAGACAAACTCCAACGGTAGTGTGACGTCCCCGACCCCCACGGCGGGACACCGGTCCGGTTCGTAGGTTCAGCTTGGGACATAGGGTGTTCATGATCGAAGACTTACCGACCCCCGAAGGGCCAACCAGGGCGGACACACTTCCCTCAAGTAGAGCCCTCAAACGCTCGACACCTTCGCCAGTCTGAGCCGACGTAGATAGCACTGCGTACCCGATTTTCTCATAGGCCCGGAGGACTTTCTGCGCCACCGCAGAAGCTCCCGGGAGGTCCATCTTATTCAGAATAATCACTGACGGTATCCCGCAGGCTTCCCCTAGAACGAGAAACCGGTCGGCAGACCTGAAATCAAATGCCGGCTGAAAGACTGAGAGCACAACCATGACGTGATCGACGTTCGCGACAACGACCTTTGGCCTCTGGCCGCCGGGAGCCGCCCTCACCAACCGGCTGTGGCGAGCTTGCACCTTGTCAATGGTCCAACTTCTGGACGAACTCTTGTTCGAAACCATGACGACATCGCCCGTTACGACCCAGTCTACAGCACGTGCAGCGTGCTTGAGTCTGCCCCGCAAGGAAGCCTCGATCTCCCCTACCTCGTCCACCTGCACTCGGTAAAGGCCACCAATCGCTTCGAGAACCCTCCCAACCCAGCCATGTTGAGTCCCTTCCGCCGAGCTCGTGGTCTCCGTCACGGCTGTACAAAAAAGAGAATCATACTAATCCGGCGAGGCAGGACAATGAGGAATAGCAGGATTATTGTGAAGAGTCCTAACGAAGCCGGGCAGAATGCATCGCCGTGCGAATGCTAAGTACTCATCTGTTACAGGCCACTACGCGGCGAAAGACTCCAGGGCAGAACCCTTTTCACCCTCCCGGAGACGGCGGAGCGCCCGGTCACGCAGTTGCCGGATTCGCTCGCGTGTCACACCCAACATGTTCCCGATCTCCTCTAGCGTATGCTCGCGCTCACCCTCCAGACCAAAATACAGACGAAGAACCTTGGCATCACGAGCCTCAAGGGTATTCAGCGCACCCGAGACCGCCTCAGTGAGGAGGCGAGTTTCGACGTCCTGCTCCGGCTCAGCCGCTTCTTCGTTGATGAACCGCTCAACCAGCTGAGAGTCCTCGCTGTCTCCGATCGGGCCATCTAGCCGGATCTCAGCGGCATTCAGAGTCTGCAATGACTCAATCAGCTCCGGTGTGAGATCGGTGGCACCACTAAGTTCTTCGGGGTTCGGATCACGACCCAACTCCTGCTTCAGCCGCTCTTTCTCCCGAAATATGCGCGCGAGGTCCGAAGCTCGGTTAAGAGGCACCCGGACAGACCGGCCGTGATTCGCTAAAGAAGCCAGAATCGCCTGTCTGATCCACCAGACGGCATAGGAAATAAACTTCACTCCCTGTTCCGGATCAAACTTCCTTGCGGCCGTGACCAGACCGACGTTCCCCTCCTGAATTAAGTCAGTAAGGGATACGCCCCTATTCTGGTACTTCTTGGCAACGCTGATCACGAACCTCAGGTTTGCCCGAGCAAGCTCTTGCACGGCGTTTTCATCGCCCAGTTGAGCCAGAGCTCCCAGCTCTTTCTCCTTATCTGGCGAAATCAGCTCATGACGGCTGACATCGCGGAGATACTGGTCAAGGGCCGTCTGCTCATCAAGGGTGGAATCGAAACCACCGAGCGCTCCCCTTCTCCCCTTCCGCTTTTTCCCACGGCCGTTCGTGGTGGCCATATACACATCTCCCTAGAGTCCCCAGACTCTTAACCTGTGCCCATCCTACAGCCGAATCGGTCACCCGCAAGACCCCCACACCGCTTTTCTGACCGTTCGTGCCCACCTGCTCACTGCCTGCTCCTCCTACTTTACCGATATCAGCAGGATCCACGGCCCGTATGGGCTCCTCCTAACCCCCCCTTCTCCCTGGGTTCCCTATGAATGTCCTCATTCCGAGCGGGCGATCCGATGGCCCCGTTCGACCGACCGAAATGATCTCCAGAGCGAACTCAGGCTCAACGATCCGATGGCCCCGTTTGACCGACTGAAATGATCTCCAGAGCGAGCTCAGGCTCAACGATCCGGGGCTCGAAGGTGAAGATCCTGAGCACCCGACTCGTCCGGTAGAGCTCTTCTGCCACTCCCAGAAGGTCGATCACACCCCGTAAACCCTCCTCTCCGAGACGCTCCACCACCCCTCCCCTTCGGAGTACCAGGAGATCCAAATTCAGCATTTTCTTCTTCGACGGGTAATCGAGCATGACCTCGCCGGAGGGAAGGCCGAGTTCCTCTCCCAGTGCATCTTCGACTCGCCGACGTTCCCTTGACTCCACAGAGATCCATTCGGGAAGGGCGATTCCCTCGAGGTCAGGTGCGGCAAGCTCACATGCTCTCTTTGGAAGATCCCGATTCCTGAGTGCGTTCACCCAGCGATTTCCGATATGCTGCACATTCGAATCTGGGCTTGATACTGCTCGTTCATGGATTCGATACAGAAGCTCTTCGTCAGTGGGTCCGACAAGCTCGTTCTTCTCAATCAAGCCCACCCCCACGGCCTCGCCTACGATACGGCGGTAAAGAGCGGTTGCACTCCGGACCGCATGGTGCCAGTACACATTTCTGAACATCTGGTACTTGGCGAAGAGCAGGGACTCCAGGGCGCTGATCGCCTTCTCTCGGACGCCCACCTCCACCCTCCCAGCATCTGGGTCGGAAAGGAGCACCAGACCCTGGAGAAGTCGGTCTACATCCACCTCGCCATACGGAACCCCGCAAAAACGGGCATCGCGCCGAAGATACTCCATCTTGTCCAGGTCCAGACTACCGCTCACCAAACCCCTGAGCGGATGCTCGCTCTCTCCCCGGATCAGCGCATGGATCTCATCTGCCGCTCCCTCCCCAAGGGATGCAAGCGCCTTTCCTAGCTCCCGAGAGGCGAAGAATCGTGCGCTCACTGCCTCGTGGTCCCCCGGAAAGCGGTCTGCTTCCAGTTCCTCCATCGCATGCGAGAAGGCATAGTGCCCGATGTCGTGCAGTAGAGCCGCGTACGGAATGAGTTCGGCCCCTTCCCACACTTCCTTTCCAACTCCCCCTTGCTCTCGCAGCAGCCGGAGGGCAGTCCCCGCTAGGTGATAGACTCCCAGGGCATGATCAAACCTTGTATGTGTCGCCCCGGGGTAGACCAGATGGGCAAATCCAAGCTGCCGAATATACCTGAGGCGCTGGAAAGCCGCGGTGTCCACGATCTCCACCGCGATGGGGTCTAAACGGATGGTGCTCCAGAGGGGATCCCGGATGATCCGGAAGCGGGCGGGCGCCGTCATGATCCCGAGTCTATCCAGGAGGGAAGTGCGGAGCAATAACCAGAGTGGAAGCCGTGCTACGACCCCCGCACCAAGGCTCGTCTACAGAGTCGACCCCGAACGATTCCCTTTGACGATCGTCGGCCGGAGGATACCATTCGTTACTGAGCAACATGCGATCATTCCAATGTACGAGGGATCCCAAGCCCGAGAAGTGAATCTTAGTCAAACATGCTTCAGAACGGTCTAGCATCTTGAAACTCTCCACTCCATCTCCCCGACGTCAATTCGTCAATGAGGTAGGTCAGTCTGACGAGCGTATTAATCTCGCGCGTGCCGCCCTTCTCATTGCCAAGGAGGAGTATCCGCAACTCTCGGTCCAGCGCCACCTCGGATACCTTGATCAGCTGACTGAAGAGGTAAGGGATCGCATTGCAGACGAGATGGCACCTCTCGTCATTCTCGAAGAGCTTTTGCGAACTGTCTACGAGCGAAATGGCTTCCGGGGAAACAAGGAAGCGTTCTACGACCCGCGCAACTCGTTTCTCAGTGATGTACTGGACAGGAAGAAAGGTGTCCCGCTCACCCTCGGAATCGTTCTCCTTGAAGTTGGATGGCGGCTAAGCCTCCCATTAGAAGGTGTCAACTTCCCCGGGCATTTCCTGGTCCGTTACCGTGGAGTCGCCGTTCGGCTCTTGGTGGATCCTTTCAACGGCGGTCGCATTTGGTTCGAAGACCAAGCGCAGGAGCTTCTGGACCGGGTTTACGGCGGGATGGTGACGGTTCGGCCACGCTTCCTGAAGGTTTCAACCCGCAGGGAGATGCTCGTGCGCCTACTGACCCACCTGAAGGGGATTTACCTAAACGTCCAGGATAACGATCGGGCCCTGGCCACCATTGAGCGAATCCTTGTGATACATCCGACCTCCGCCGGGCAAATCCGAGACAAGGGCACCCTGCTCGCGCGCATGGGGAGGTCCGCCGAGGCCCTCGAACAGCTGGAGTGGTACCTAGACTATGCGCCCGACGCATCCGACGCAGGTCAGATTCGAACACTTGTCGAGGACCTCAGGGGGTGGGGGAGCCGGGACCACATCCTGTGATCGGAGGGTACCAGGCGGCCCAGGAAGAAGTGGTCCTCCTTGTTCGTCCCGCTCGAAGGCTGCTGCGCGTAGCCGGCCTAGCCCCAACCCAAATGTTCTCCGGGCTCCTCACCGGTACGACACCTCCAGCCCTCCAGGCTCAAGGGGTGGGCATATACCTGGGCCACGTTCCCTATTCGGCGATGTTAACACCTAAGGGCCGGCTTGTGACGGACCTCAGGGTGGCTCGGCTCACGAATGGAGACGATGGAAGCCTGCTTCTGGATCTTCCGGAAGCCGGAGCCACTGGCGCGTTGGCGCACTTTGAAAAGTTCCTACCCCCCCGCCTGGCTAAGATCGTTGAACTTGCGGAGCCCGTCGCGATGGTAACGTTAGTAGGACCTGATGCTCCACAGAGGCTCTCCGATGGGGCTGTCGGCTTCCCGGTGGACGCACCGACGCTCCTCAAAATGAAGGAAGGGGACGAATGGATCGCGTCCGACGGATCGGAAATCGGCATCCGGGTGGTTCGGACCGCGGACGTATCACCGCTAGCGTTCGACATTTTAGGTTCCGCAACCACTATCGATGTACTCCGCTTGAGGCTCGTTGAAGCTGGAGTACCGGTAGCGGAAGAGGGACTTTGGGATGTCCTACGACTGGAAAATGGCCGGCCTGAGTTTGGAGTCGAGTTGGACGAGAGGACAATGCCCGCAGAAGCGGGGATTCAGCAACGCTGCATCGACGAGACCAAGGGGTGCTACACGGGACAAGAGGTGGTCGTACGGATCCGGGATCGAGGCCACGTGAACCGCTACCTCCGGGGAATCCTATTTGGCGACACTCCGTCCTCAAAACCAGGGACCCCGCTATTCCAGCCCGGCCAGAAACGACCGGCCGGGACCATCAGGAGCTTTGTCCTCTCTCCACGCTTCGATCAAGGAATAGCGCTGGGTTATCTCCGCCGTGAGGTGGAGCCGCCAGCCGTGGTGACCATCGGCGATCCGACTGGACCCGAGGTGAAGGTCCGAGCCCTCTCCGATGACGGATGGCTCTTGGTGGAAGGAGACCCCACCTTCTATCCTTGAGCGTTCAGGCCCCGAGAAAGAGACAGATGAATTCAACCTTCGACACAGAAGCTTTTCTGTTAGAGTTCAGGGCAGCGCTCGCTAATGACGAGCTCGGCGCCCTCTTTCCTCCACTCCGAGCCGTTCGCGCCCAGCAGCTCCTGGATGTCTGGCCGGCGCTTCTCCCCGAGGAAAGGAGTGCCGCACTTCAGCTTATTCCTGTCCCGATGGCCGCCGAACTCGTCTCCAACCTGTCGGAGGAGCAGCAGCCCGAACTCCTCCAATTCCTTCCCCCCTCCCACCTAGCACAGATCCTCGAGGAGCTCCCCCCCGACGACCTGGCGGACACTCTCCAGGTACTTGAAACCTGGGATTCAAACCAAATCCCAGCAGTCAAATCTCTGCTTGGCCCGGAGACTTTGGCCGTTGCTGACGCCCTCGTAGGGTACCATGGGGAAGAGGCCGGGGGTCTCATGACCCCGGAATTCGTTTCTGTTCGGGCCTCGATGACTGCTCGGCAAGTACTGGAGTTCTTGCGACGATCCCCTCCCGACACCGAAACGATCTATTATCTCTACGTCGTCGATAGTGACAACCGACTCATCGGAGTCCTTTCCCTACGAGACCTGATCGTGAGCGCACCGGATTCCGGGGTCCAGGACATCATGGATGCAGACGTCGTAAGCACCCAGACAGACACGGACCAAGAGGATGTTGCTCGCCTGATGGCAGACTACGATTTCTCAGTTCTTCCCGTATTGGACCCTCATGGACACCTGGTCGGAATCGTGACCGTGGACGACGTCTTGGACGTACTTGAGGAGGAAGCTACTGAGGACATCCACCGGATGGGTGCTGCTCCCATCGACATCGACTACGTCAGCGCGAACCCATGGCTTCTTTTCCGAAAGAGGGCCTCGTGGCTCGTCCTTCTTGTCGTCTCCATGACCCTCACCTTCAATGTTATCGCATACTACCAGACGATTATTGAGGAAGTGGTGATTCTCGCAGCCTTTATCCCACTCCTGATTGGAACGGGAGGAAACGTAGGGTCGCAGGTCGCAACCTTGGTCGTTAGGGCTCTGGCCACTCGCGAGCTAGAACTCCACGATTACATGAGGGTCCTTATCAAGGAGATCGGAACGGGGCTGCTGCTTGGTGGAGCCTTTGGGCTCTTCATAACCGTATACGTTCTCTTCTTCCGCGCCGAGCCCCGGATTGCGGTGGCTCTCGGGATCACTATGGTCCTGATCTCGTTTACCGCCAACTTAGTAGGAGCCAGCCTTCCTTTTCTCTTTCGGCGAATGGGAATCGACCCAGCACTTACCTCCTCCCCGGGGATCACGACCATCATGGATGTGGTTGGGCTGTTGATCTACTTCCGCATATCGATCTGGATTCTGACACCACTCTTGGAGGGTACCTCCGGGGCGGTGCTGCCAGTGCCGTAGAGTCGCCGGGCTCTAGCGGATACTCAGGAACCGGTCCACGATCTTCTGGCCGTGCAGTCGACCGTTCTCTATGAAAATCCGGTTGCCATCCAAGCCGGCCGCAAGGACACCTGCTACGAACAGCCCTGGAATCGGTGTTTCCATCGTACTCGGGTCATGCGCGGGGACTCCAGTCTCTTCGTCCACAGGCACACCCGCGGATTGTAGCAGCACCGGGTCAGGCCGCCAACCAGTGAGCGCCAGCACCCAATCGTTAGCGATTTCCTCAATCCCTCCGGTGTCCTCAGCTCGAAGAATCACCGACCGCGGATGAATCTCTGTAACGCGGTGCCGCCATCGCACAGCCACCTCCTGGTGCTCGATCCGGTTTAGGATGTCAGGTAGGACCCAGGTCTTCACGCCAGAGTCGAAGCTGCTCCCGAAGTGGACAATCGTGACCCGAGCCCCGACCCGAAACAGATCGAGGGTCGCCTCGACAGCAGAGTTCCCCCCCCCTACCACTACTACATCCTGGTCCCAGTAGGGATGCGCCTCCCTGTAGTAGTGGGAAACTTTGGGGAGGTCCTCGCCGGGCACACCGAGGTAGTTGGGTCCATCGAATCCACCGGTGGCAACCACAACCGCCTTAGCCACCCAATCCTCAATTTTGCTGGTATCCATTCGAGTCCGGAGCCGGAAGCTCTTTTCGCCAAGCACGAGTGTCTCGACGCTTTGATATTGCCTCACGTCGAGCCCAAAGTACCGCGCCACACCCCGGTAGTACGCGAGAGCCTCTTGACGGTTCGGATTCCTCCTCGCAGTTACGAAAGGGAGATTCTCGATTTCTAGTTTGTCCGGAGTCGAGAAAAAGGACACGTACGGAGGATACCTAACAATCGAGGAGCAGAGGGGGCCACGATCGAACAGCACGGCCCGAAGGTCCGCCCGCCGGGCGGCTGCTGCGACAGCAAGGCCGCAGGGACCCGCCCCAATGACGGCTATATCTATCGACCGCTCACTCATTGTCACCTTTCATTTAGTTTTAGACACGCCTGGAACATCGCCCGTCTCATGGTCCGTGCAAGTTATAGTCCGATCAACCTCAATCCCCATTGCTGCGGGTGCGCTCATTTGTCACCCTTCATTTCGACCGACACAACCTATCGCAAGTAGGCACAATTTGTCTCTCCTCCAACCCATCCATCTAATGACAACGGTCCAATCCGAGGCTCGACAGGCCCTAAACCGACTTCAAAGAGCCCTCGAGAAGACCCGCCGCGAGCTTGGGGCTCTCAAGGGTGCCATCCGGCATGCTGAGGGAGCCGATTTTCCGGACGATGCATATCAAGAGGCGGACCTCCGGGTAAGCCTACTCCTAGAGTTCACGGATGAGGAAGCGCTACGCCTTCAAGAGAAGATCCTCGAAGCTGGCGGTCTTGAGCCCGGAAGGGTGCGCCGCTCCTCGTCGCATTAACCCTGTGCAGCTGAGATGGCCCACGTTCAACCCACAGATGTCTATCCGCTATCGGACCTTGCGGAGCGCCGTGTCACTATACGTCAGGCGCTTCGGACCGCCATGCTTCTGGGAAACGAGGATCTTCGGAGTGACAGACACTTCAATCATTTAGCGCTCCAAACCTTCCGTTATCAGGTCGACGCCAATCCGGTTTATGGGTCCCTCGTCCGGGCTCGCAATATTGATCCTGGTGCACTCACCGATTGGAGGGAAATCCCCCCCGTCCCGGCCAGGGCGTTCAAGGAGCTCCCGCTCCTGTCTCAGGATCCACGACCGGTCGAGGCAACCTTCAGGACGAGCGGCACCACCACGGGACCGATTGGCCGGGGAGTTCACCAGGTCCGTGATCTCTCGCTCTATCACGATTCCCTAATCAACACGGCCACTCGATACCTCAGGCCTGAGCTTCAAGCGCTAAACCGATCCTCGGCTGATACCAGCACCAGGATGCGTATTCTGTGTCTTACGCCGCATCTGAAAGAGTGCCCGGACTCGTCTCTCATCTACATGCTTCAGACCTGGATTGATGAGTGGGATGACGGGGGGGGCTGCTTCTTAGCGGATCCCGAATGGCACGTTCGCACGTCCGACCTCCGAGGGGCAATCGAAAGGTCACGTCTCGACAAAACCCGAGTCCTCATCGCGGGAACTGCGTTCAGCTTCATGCACGTGCTAGATCGTATCAGAAAGGAGGAATTTCCACCCCTCACTGCTGGATCCATGGTGGTGGAGACGGGGGGCTTTAAGGGCCGGAGTAGGACCGTCTCGCGGGTGAAGCTTTACAAGGCAATCGCCGATTCGTTCGGGATTTCAATGGCCCGGATCGTGAACGAGTACGGAATGACAGAGCTCCTTTCCCAGTTCTACGAACCGATCCTCCTCGAAAATGGCCCCGAGGATCCGGGAAACCGACGACACCTTGGTCCGCCGTGGGTCAGAACCCGGATATTAAATCCGCACACCCTTCACCCCGTACCATCCGGTCACCCGGGAATCCTCTGTCATATCGACCTCGCGAACCTCGACTCCGTAGCAATGGTTCTCACCGAAGATCTGGCAGTCGCCGTGGGCGAGGGATTTCGCATCCTCGGCCGCGCTCAGGACGCTGCACCCAGGGGATGCTCACTAATCATGGAAGAACTCTTGTCGGTATCTGATAGAGAGGCCAGACGATGACGGCCTTCCGAGCCTTCCAGCTCCCTCCTGGTACACGCGGCTTCGAAACTGCCAAAATACCAGCGAAAGGCCATCTCAGGGCCCGTTTCTCACGGGAGGGAGGAGAGGAACTGTTGCGATCCCTTCGCAGGGCTCAAGCGACCCTCTGTGGCCGAACCTCACGCGACCTAGCTCGATCCGTAGGCGAGGTCGGTCGCCGTTTTACGGAACCAGGTGACCCGTTACGACGCGAAGCCGAGCTAAAGCTCCCCTCCGAGGCCGGAATATCGCCTTCCATGGCAAGCTTGATTATCGATGGAATGGCGCGCGACTGGACGCCGGAGCCACTCGAGCGCCTTCTGCTCGCCGACTTCCAGGATCCCGGGATCCTCGACCACTTTAGACCCGACGTCGAGGGTCAGTTGTCCAAAGCGGTAGGTGGATCCCTCGCCTTTCACATCGGTGCCGGAAATCTACCGGGAGTCGGGGCCACCTCCATCATTCGGTCTCTCCTGGTGAAATGCCCCGTTCTTCTGAAGCCTGGACGAGGGGACGTCACTCTCCCCTGCCTGTTCGTCCAGGCTCTGTTAGAGTCCGACCCTGAGTTGGCTAAGGCTGTCGCCGTCGTCTATTGGGCCCGCGGGGAAGGAAGTGATCTTGAAGAACTGGCAATTCATGAGGCGGATCGCGTGGTCGCGTACGGAGGAACTGATCTCGTGCGAGAGCTACGTGCTCGCCTACCTCCTACCACACCGCTTGTCGCCTACCACCACCGTCTCTCAATCGGCGCGGTAGCCCGAGAGCACTTGGACACTCTCGCCCAAGCCGAGGCTGTCGCTCGGAGAGCAGCCCGCTCAGTAGCCACATTCGACCAGCGCGGGTGTGTCTCACCGCAGATCATTTGGGTCGAGGAGGGTGCTCCGACCAAGCCTGTCACCTGGGCTGAATTACTTGCCACGGAACTCGAAGTTCTCGCGCAAGAGATGCCAGCCGGTCCTATCGACAAGACTGTCGCAGCCGCTCTCCAGCAGTTGAAGGCGACCGCTGAACTGAAGGGCGTTGCGGGAATGGGAGACCGGGTGTTCGGTGGTGCTGCCGGGAGGGGGATCGTCTTCTTCGACCCGAAGACCAGTGGGATCACATCGCTTGCGGGCACAGGCCGAACAGTTGTAGTGAAGCCGATTGATGATCTAGATCACCTCTCAGAAGTTATTCGTCCTGCCTCAAGGACTCTCCAAACGCTGGCCCTCGATGCTCCTGAGTTGAGGCGACGAGAATTGCAAGACCCGCTCGCTACGAGTGGAATAACGCGAATAACCACATTCGAGAAACAACCCTGGCCGGACGCCTGGTGGCGTCACGATGGCATTGGGCCCCTTCAAGCTCTCGTAAGTTGGGTGGTACTGGAAGAAAATGATTGACCAGGGGTCACCAGGCGCCCCGCCGAGGGATTAGTCCTCAGCTTGCTGTTCAGAGCGCCAAACCACCATCTGGCGGGTGCCGGAGGAGTTTTCCTCAACTCGAACCGTCAGGACATCACCTTCCTCAATTCCAAGATCGTCCCGCATATCTTGTGGAATCGTAACTCTACCACCAACTCCGACGGTCATGTCGCTATAGTAACGAGTCCGATAGATGGCCATCCAATCTCCTCACAGGTCTGGTCTGGGACGAGCGTCGTGGTAGAACAAGCCGCTTTTATGGATTGGCCCTTGAAACCCCCGGACCCATGTGAAGGATCCGCGCTTTGCCCATACCAACCTCAGGAAAACGTGTGACCCGATTTCGGGGAAGTACCGAGTTTATGGAAGCAGGGATCTAAGGAACCCCACAAGTTGATGTTCCTCCAGACCCCGAGCCTTGCTCAAAGCCTCCTCGTAGGACGGCTCGATGATCACCGGAATCGTCCGTAGGATTTCTTCCCCCTCCGCCCGATCCGCAGGTGAAAACGCAAGATTCGCTCGGCACCCCCCGGGGCGCCTAAGGTCGTCGTCGAACTCCAAATAGATATCCCAGAAGCGGCCCTCATAACTTATCGTGGCCAAGTGTTGGCCTGAGGACGGCCTCTGGCCTGAGGATGGGGTGGGGGAAGCAGCGCTCATTAATCGTACGGTATCACTCGAACGTCCAGACCACCACCTCCCGCTTTTGGGGTAGGGATACAGTCGAGTACGACCGTCTCCCTCCGTCGCTCGCAATTCAGCTAAATCTTCCTACGTTGACGCCTAGGGGTGGCCTTTCTAACTTCCGGCGTTTGTTTGCTGCAGGGAAGCCATTTTTCCGCTTTCCCAGACCTATGAAGAGAACGACCATGAAGAAGCAGTGCTCCCTCCTGCCGATTGCGGCACTCATCATCTTCACATACGCATCGCCTCTTTTGGCCCAGGAGAACCCATCGAGTCAGGACCCGACGGGAACCGTAGCCAATGCTGACATCGGGCCTTCCGAGCAGCCGATTGCCTTCCCTCACAACATACATGCCGGCGACAACCAAATTGACTGCCAGTACTGTCACTTTTCGGCTGAGCGGTCGATGAGGGCTGGGATCCCGCCGGTTGCTACCTGCATGGGATGCCACGCTCTCGTAGCTGGGAGTCAAAATCCGGAGGAGATTGCGCTTCTGCGTGGATATTTTGAAAGGCAGGAGGCAATCCCCTGGAACCGAATTTACAAGGTCGCGGACCATGTCCAGTTCCCCCACATGCGACATATATCCGCTGGAGTAGAGTGTGCGAACTGCCACGGCAACGTCCAAGAAATCGAAATCATCCAACAGGTGAGCCAACCCCTCACGATGGGATGGTGCGTGGGTTGCCATATTGAGAGAGGGGCATCCCGGGACTGCACGGTCTGTCACTACTGATTGAGAGCAAGCTTCCCCCACGGGGTGCCCCGGTCGGCGTCTTCGACATCGGGGCTGAGAGCCCTAACGAGCTATAGCATATGAGAGAAGGAATCAAGCGACGGGACTTCCTCAGGGTACTTGGAGTGAGCGGTGCGGGAGCCGGGCTCGTCGGGTGCTCTACGGACGAGGTTCAAAAACTGATCCCGTACGTGACTGCTCCCGAGGAGATCACACCCGGTGTCGCGACCTGGTATTCTACGGTTTGCTCAGAATGCTCTGCGGGATGCGGGGCGTGGATCAAGACCCGCGAAGGTCGAGCTATCAAGCTCGAGGGGAACCCGCATCACCCCATCTCTGGTGGCGCACTCTGCTCGCGCGGCCACTCCGCCCTTCAAGGCCTCTATGACCCCGATCGGCTCACTGAGCCAATGCGACGGTCAGGTGAATCCTACGAGGCAATATCCTGGGATGAGGCCGAGGCACTCCTGCTCGAAGGCGTCCAGGGGGCGGACTCCGACGTTGTCCTCATCAGCGGCAGAACCGGCCCGACCCTGACCGGTCTTCAGGAGCGGATGATAGAGGCAGTGGGGGGACGCCGCATCGAATATGATGCTGTATCGGAGGCACCGCTCCGCGAGGCGGCCAGGCTGGCATTCGGCTTAGACGCTCTACCCTCGTTCGACTTCGAATCCGCAGGAGTCGTGTTCTCGTTCGGAGCGGACTTCCTCGGATCCTGGGTATCACCGGTCGAACATACTCGAGGATTCGCGCGCGCGAGTGGCACTGATGAGACGTTTCAAAAGAGCCGCTTCGTCTTCCTCGGACCACGACTTTCTCTGACCGGCCAGAACGCGGACGAGTGGGTCCCGATAGAAGCCGGCACTGAAGGATTAGTCGCTCTCGCAATCGCCAACATCATCGCTGCCACCGGAGGAGATGCAGGCCCTTACACAGAGCTTCTCGGTGCCCATGATCCTCAAACCGTATCGGATCAGGTCGGCATCTCCGTCGACACGCTCAACGAGTTGGCGTCTCTGTTTGTCTCCGAGGGTCCAGGGCTCGCGGTTGGCCCTGGGATCGCCGGTCAGGGGCATAACGCTACTGCCGTGAATCTGGCGGTCTTGGTCCTGAATACTGTTGGCGGGGCGGTCGGTCGGACGCTGTTTCCGCGTCAAGCACACCTGAGCGCGACCACGGCTCCGGCTGGTGATCTCCTGGCTATCGTGGATTCTATGTCAGGGGGGCAGATCCAGGCCCTGATCCTCCACGGCACAAACCCGGCCTATACTCTTCCACCGGCGGCCGGCTTCTCGGAAGCCTTGGCCTCGGTTCCTTTTACCGTCGCGATCACCGACCGGATGGATGAAACGGCAAGCCACGTGGACCTCGTCCTTCCTGACCGGCACTTCCTTGAGGCATGGGGCGATTCGAATCCTCGGCCCAACCTCTGGGCCATTCAGCAGCCGGCGATGCGACCCGTTCCCCACTTCGCCTCACGTGCCTCTGGCGACGTACTGCTGTCCTTAGCCCGTGGGCTGGGTCAAGACCTCGGCGCGGAGACTTTCTACGATTACCTCCGCATGTCCTGGCTTGATCTTCACGCGGCGCAGGGGTCCGAAGAACCGTTCGAAGCCTTTTGGCGGCGGGCTCTGAGGGAAGGGGTCATTGATCTTTTCACGGGAGATCAGGAGGCTCCGAGCCTTCAAGTCCCGGACCGCGCTCTCACCTTTGACCCCCCGCCTCTCGACGGGGAAGGTCTGACCCTTCTCGTCTACCCCTCTTCACGTTTTGGGGATGGGCACTCCGCTAACCGGCCCTGGCTTCAGGAGCTCCCCGATCCAGTATCGAAGATCTCGTGGCACTCCTGGGTGGAGGTTCATCCTGAAACGGCATCCGACTTGGGCATCTCCACGGGCGACATCGTCCGGGTTACCTCACCGCATGGCCAACTCGAGGTGCCGGTCTGGACTTACCCGGGCATCCTCCGCAACACGGTAGCCCTAGCGATGGGAAGCGGACACACCCGTTTTGGGCGGTTCGCGGATGGTCGTGGCGTGAACCCGATGGCTCTTCTACCCGCTGAAATCGAGCAAACATCGGGCTCCTTGGTTCACCTAGCAACTCGGGTCGTCATCGAACCCACGGGAGAGCGCCAACGTATCGCTTCCATCGAAGGGTCGAGCGACCAGAACGACCGTCCGATCACCCCAGCGGTGGAGTTGAGCGCTCTCCAGGCCGGACAGTTGGAAGAGGAAGAACACTCCGAAATCCACGAACTGCAGGCGGTGGGTGGGTTTGTTCCTGTGCCGACCGAGGGTAGACCCGAAGACTTCCCCTTGGAGGGTGCACTTCATGGACAGTATGAGCCCGAAGGCTATGCCAGATGGGCGATGGCCATTGACCTAGATAAGTGCACCGGTTGCTCCGCCTGCGTCACCGCG
>CAZJIM010000016.1:18761-38492 GCA_964546115.1 uncultured Gemmatimonadaceae bacterium
GTCAATCCGAGAATAACGTAGCCTCTGTCGGCGAGGAGCAGAGTAAAATGGGGAGGGACCTCCATTGGATCCGGCTCGAACGGTTCTACGAGGAGGTGAACGCTGACGAACCGGGACCAGTCGACATCCGTTTCCTGCCGATGCTGTGCCAGCACTGTGGAAACGCCCCCTGTGAGTCGGTCTGCCCCGTGTACGCCGCCTACCACACACCGGAGGGATTGAACGCACAGGTATACAACCGCTGCGTGGGTACGCGGTACTGTGCCAACAACTGCCCCTACAAGGTTCGAGTCTTCAACTGGTTCGACTTCTCGGACGTACCCGAACCCCTAAACTGGCAATACAACCCAGACGTCACGGTGCGCACCGGTGGAGTCATGGAGAAGTGCTCCTTCTGCGTCCAGCGGATTCGACAAGCTGAAAGCCAAGCAGCGTTGGACGGACGCGCGGTTCGAGACGGAGACGTGGTCCCGGCGTGTCAACAAAGTTGTCCGGCCGAAGCGATCGTGTTCGGAAACATCCGGGATCCCGGGTCTCGGGTTGCGCAAATCTCCGAGAGCGAACGCACGTACCGAGTCCTGGACGCGCTCATCAATACGCAGCCAGCCATCAACTATTTGCGGAAGGTGACCTTCCACCCCGTGGAAGACATCCATGTCTAGTTTGGCCGTCGAGTCAGAAAGGGGAGCGCAGACTCACCCGGACATCCAGTCCTACGGCGAGGTCAATGTCGACATCCTTAAGATGCTCTCCCGGCCCGGGAAGCTATGGTGGTTCCTCTTCGGGCTGGCAACAGCCGGCGTGGGCCTCCTCGCTTTTTCATGGGGGAATCAGCTTATAACAGGGATCGGGCTCACTGGGTTGAACTCGCCGGTCGGTTGGGGTGTCTACATCACCACCTTCGTGTTCTGGGTCGGCATCGCCCATTCCGGGACCCTGATCTCCGCCATTCTCTATCTCTTCAGAGCGAAGTGGAGACAGTCGATCTACCGGGCCGCAGAGGCAATGACGGTCTTCGCAGTTATGACGGCTGGCCTCTTCCCCCTCATCCATCTCGGTCGGGCCTGGCACGCGTACTGGCTCTTTCCCTATCCGAACGAGCGGCTCCTATGGCCGAATTTCCGATCCCCGTTGGTTTGGGACGTTTTCGCGGTCACGACCTATTTCACGGTATCGTCACTCTTCCTCCTCCTCGGTCTCCTTCCTGACATCGCGGCGGCTCGCGACCAGGCCAAGCCCGGAAGCCTTCGGCATAGGATCTACCAGCTGACTTCGTTTGGGTGGAGGGGAACCGACCGGCAGTGGCATCATTTTGGGAAGGCCTATCTGTACCTGGCAGCGCTCGCTACTCCGCTCGTGCTTTCAGTCCACTCGGTGGTCTCCTGGGACTTCGCTATGGCGATCGTTCCCGGATGGCATGCCACGATTTTTGCACCGTACTTCGTGGCTGGTGCAATCTTCTCGGGTGTGGCAATGGTGATTACGCTCACGGTGCCCATCCGAAAGGCATTCGGGCTGGAGGCCTACCTCACGACTAAGCACTTCGATGCGATGGCGAAGCTGTGTCTCGTCACTGGAACCATCGTGCTCTACGCGTACCTGACCGAATTCTTCATGGCGTGGTACTCCGGTGAGGCTCCCGAGCGCCAGGCGTTCTGGAACCGGTTCTTCGGGCCCTACTGGTGGGCCGGCTGGACCATGCTCACATGTAATGGGATGATCCCCATCCTCCTATGGTTCAAGCGGGTGAGACACTCCATAGCAGCGCTCTTCGTCATCTCCATATTCATCAACATCGGGATGTGGTTCGAGCGCTTCGTGATCATCGTGACTTCCCTCTCTCATGAGTTCATGCCGTTCGCTTGGGGCACGTATCGTCCAAGTGTTACCGAAATGGGCATCGTTATCGGAAGTTTCGCCTGGTTCGGCTTCTGGTTCCTCCTTTTCATCAGAATCTTCCCCCCCGTGGCCATCAGCGAGTTGAAGGAAGTGCTTCCTGCACCCTTAAGTCGGAGTGCCCGCGAGGAGGCCGCCAGGTGAACAACAACCGCCAGGGCCTGATGGCCTCCTTCGATTATCTCGACTCCACGGTGGAATCGATCAAGGCGCTGCGAAAGAACGGATTCGACGAAATCACAGCATTTGCACCCTTTGCCGAGCACAAGTTAGAGCAAGCTCTCGGATACGGACCGAGCCCGGTCCGCCTGTTCACGCTCGTGGGAGGCCTCACCGGTGCCGCAACCGGGTTTGCCTTCACCATTTTCACAGCCATGGACTGGCCGCTCGTCACCGGGGGCAAACCGATCCTTTCGATCCCCGCCTACGTTGTAATCGCGTTCGAGATGACGATCCTCTTCGGGGTGTTGGCCACGGTGATCGGGGTGTTCTGGAACATGCGGATTCCAGATCTGAAGACGAGTGTAGTCTACGACCCTGCGGTCACCGCAAGGCGGTTCGCTGTGTACGTCACCGCACCGGATGATCGACTAGGAGCGGCTCGAGTGATTTTGGAGTCGAACAACCCGGTGAAGCTCGAACAAGATGCCGATGGGGAAGCCCATGGCTGAAGGTGGAGGCGGATCCGTGCGAACCGCGAGAGGGCTCACTGTTCTGGCCATCGTTCTAACCGGAACTGGTTGCTCACCGCTGGACGATGTTCTGCAGGCTGTATTTGGGAGAAGCATGCGAGTACAGTCGTCCATTGGAGCGTACGAGAAGCCGATCCTCCCACCCGAAGGCTCGGTTCCTTTCGCCGCTGGCAACTTTCCGCCTGCTCTTGGTACAGTGAACCTCGGCCAACCGGAAATCGCAGACATCCCCCATCCGGTAACGCAAACACAGCTATTCCAGCAAGCGCCAGAGGTAACGGGAATTCCAAACCCCGTGGAGGCCACGCCCGCCTCCCTTGCGCGTGGCGAAGTGATGTTCAACCGCGCCTGTAGCCCGTGTCACGGGACTGCGGGAGATGGTACTGGCCCGGTAGTCAGCGCGGGGATTCCCCCGTTCTCCCTTCTCTCGCCCCAGGCGATTGATTACACGGACGGGTACATCTACTCGCTCATCCGGGTCGGAAGAGGAATCATGCCTCCGTACGGACACCAAATCACTCATTATGACCGTTGGCATATCGTGAACTACGTACGGCAACTGCAGGGGCCAGTGATACAGGAGGAACTGGAAATCGGGTCGACTGATCAGGACCAGGACAATTAGAATGTACGATATCCCAATCCCCCCTGAGCTTCCGGCCCGTTACCTGACGCGTGGAAAAGGTGCTGTATTCCTCGCCAGCGCGCTATTGGCGGTAGGCGCCGTCTCCTTCTTGATCCTCATGGGATCGAATCCCGACCGGGCATGGCAGGCATATGTCTCCAACTGGCTCTTCTTCACCAGTATCGCACAGGGAGCGGTGATTCTCTGTGCCGTGACGGTGATCACCAAGGCCAGGTGGAACTGGTCTGTGAGGCGCGTCTCACTCGCTATCGGAGCATTCCTTCCGTTCTCGTTCCTTCTGCTGTTGCCGATGCTTACGCTGAGGGAGAATTACTTTCCCTGGATCGAACTCATGGCAACCGACGAGCTCGTCCAAAAGAAAGCGGCGTTCCTCAACATCCCATTCCTCACCGCTCGGAACGTCCTCGGGGCCCTCATTCTCTTCTCCCTGAGCCTCTTTTTTATGTATTTGGCCCTCCGACCCGACCTGGGACCTGAAAGAGAAGCAGACGAGAAAGAAGGTACGTCGAGAACCCGTTGGCGGCAGTGGCTCTCCCGAAGCTGGGTTGGCACCGCTGAGGAGGAGTCTCGAAGCTGGGCAAAACTCAAGATCCTCTCTCCAGCGCTCGTTCTGGTCTACGTAGTGGTCATGAGCATCTTCGCGATTGACTGGGCCATGTCACTCGAGCCTCATTGGCTCTCGACCATGTTCCCCGGCTGGTTCTTCATGGGAGCTTTCTGGGGAGGCATCGGAGCCACGGCACTTGTCTCGGTCCTTCTCAAGCGGAGCAGTGCATACGCCGACAAGCATATATCCAGCTATCAGCTGCATGACCTGGGGAAATTGACCTTCGCGTTCTCGATTTTCTGGACCTATCTTTTCTGGTCGCAGTACATCGTGATCTGGTACGGGAAGCTTCCGTGGGAACAGGAATGGATCGTCCACCGCTCTGGTGCTGAGTGGGGACCTCTGTCTCTTCTGGTCATCGTGCTCTGCTTCCTAGTCCCATTTGCTGCCCTGATCGGCAGGAAACCCAAGATCATTCCCAGTTGGCTTGGCAGCATCGCGTTTCTAGCGCTCTTGGGGCTTTGGCTCGAGCGTTTCCTCCTCGTGGCTCCTTCCCTCCACGAAACTGGCACGCCTACAATCACGATCTGGGAACCCCTCATTGGGCTGGGTTTCCTGGGGCTCTTTGGGGGAACCATCCATTGGTTCCTCGCGACTTTTCCCATGATTCAGATATGGCAGCCCGCACCGGACCCAGAAATGTTAGAAGCAGAGCTACAGCACGAGTCAATCGTCAGCTGAGATCGTGCTCTCCTGACACCCTGTGCGCCCCTCAGCAACCAACTGCGGCTGATCAGAGGACTGAGCCGAGCAACCCCTTGCACGCGCCGTATTCACCATCCGATGACGATGCTGTTATTGGGGTTCTGCGTAGCCCCGGATATTGCCACGACGGTTCCGATCACTACCGCAAACGCATCGAACCTCAACCGGATACTGACAGGGGAATGATCTGCTCTGGAAGGTGTCTCTCAGACCCCCTCTTTCAAGATATCAAGCACCGGTTGGTGCACCCGACCGTTCGTCGAAACACCGGAGCCCCCAAGGATGGTCTCCTTCCCCTGTAGGTCGGTGAACCGCCCCCCCGACTCCGTCACGATCGGAAGGAGGGCCGCCGCATCCCACAAAGAGAGGAAAGGATCGACCATGACCTCAGCTCGCCCCGTCGCGACGAGGATATGGCCGTACGCGTCCCCCCAGCCGCGGACCAGTCCGACCCTACCGCTGAGGTTACGCCAGCCTGAGCCAACCCTCGAAACCAATATGCGTTCAAGGTCCGTCGTCAAGGCCAGGGCCCTCTTGAGGTTAGCGACATCTGACACGCAGGCCGACACCGAGGACACGCTCTTCCGGGGCCACCAGTTGCAACCTTCATCGCGGGCCGCGGCTACTGTTTCATCCAGTGCCGGAAAGTGCGCCACGCCCACCACCGGATCGCCCTCAATCTCAATCCCGATAAGAACTGCGTAGAGGGGAACTCCCCGCATGAACGCAAGCGTTCCATCGATAGGGTCTAGGATCCACCGCACCGGGGCAGGACCCACGTGCTCACCGAATTCTTCGCCGAGGATTGAGTGATCGGGGTACAGCCGGCGAATCTCCGACCTCAGCAGGACCTCTACCTCGCGATCCGCCCTCGTCACGGGAGTCCCATCGGCCTTCTCGTCAGCGACCAGGACCTCCCCAAAATACTTTAGGGTGATCTCCCCAGCCCGAAGTGCCAAGCCCCGAGCAACCTCCATGAGGTTGGCGAGACCTTCCTTAACGAGCCCCCCCTCTGCCTCACGGCCCTTCATTTCAAGCTCTTGTCGGCCTTCGAACGATACATGTCCTCGTCCGCAGCCCTGATCAATTCCTTACTCGAATTGGTCTCCTCACAGAAGGCCGTAACACCCGCACCCAGAGTGACCTCAGAGGACCCCAAAGAAGGGTGGTACGTCACCTTTTCCGGCTCAAGATCAGCACACTGTTGTGCCCCTTCCACTAAGGTGTCAGACAGGACGACCAAGAACTCATCCCCACCAAATCTGTCCACTAGATTCATCGCACGGCTCGCGCCCGACAGAACGTCGCTAATGGCATTCAAGACCTCATCGCTTGCAAAATTTCCAAAAGTGTCGTTATACCGCTTGAAATTGCCCAGGTCGAAAAGCACAATGGACAGCCTCTGTGAGAGGTGAGCGACCGCCAATTCCTGGTTCCCGTACAACTCCCTATGTCTTCAATTCGGGAGCCCGATCAACGGGTCCGTAAGGGACAGAGCTCATAAACTCATATGGAGAAGGGCATTCTGGAACTCGATAGAGGCGTGGCCAGGTAGCTACTCCATGAGGTGCGTATCCTCATCCCCAAACGCCCGGTCCTATTCGACGCTCGTTCCTCTGTTGGCATCAGCCCCTTGCTACCACCTCTTGCCCCAATTAGCACCGATTTTATCGCTGCCCAAAACTAATAGGTCCATGTCGCCCCAGCGTACATCCGCAAGTCGCCTCAGTCTCCCTCTTGTCGCTCGGCCTCCCCCTCCTGGCTGGCAATCCGATCAATATAATTGCTAATCTCGAAGCCAAGTGCCTTGACTAGGCCCGCCTCCTGCTGGTCGGGCGCAGCCCTGGAAAAAAGAGTTCTGAACGTCCGCATCACGCTTTCGGCAGCCCGCGCCTTGAAGAACTCGATCCTTGCCAAACCGCCCTCAAGGGCCAGCAGCATAACCTCCATTTCCTCGCGAGTGGCTAGCCCGGTCGACCGTTTACCCTGTGGAAGGGGCTCAGCATCCCCTTCCACTGCTAAGAAGATCTCGTAGGCAACCAAGAGACAAGCCTGAGCAAGATTCATGCTCGAGTAGTCATTATTTGTCGGAATCACGACTACCCCATCGCAACGATCCAATCCATCGTTCGAAAGGCCACGGTCCTCCCTCCCGAACACCACGGCGACCGGGCCCTCCTCCGCCTGCCTGACCAGCATCCGAGCCGATTCACGGGGCCGACAATAGTTCCGATGGGCCGTCCTCGCTCTAGCCGTCGTTCCAAGAACATAGACACAGTCAGCGACCGCTTCTTCAAGCGTGCCGAAGATCTCCACCGATTCAATGACATCCTCCGACCGGTGAGCAATACCCTCGATTCGCCTCGGATCAAACTCCTCGGGCCGTACCAACCGCAGCCGTGTCAGCCCCATGTTCTTCATAGCTCTCACCACACCTGCGATGTTCACGAGGTTCCGCGGGTGATCGAGAACGATCGTCACATTTTTCAAGATATCGGAGCGCATGGTCCAAAACTCAATCGGGCTGACGAAGCCCACGTCCCCAAAGTCCCGCCACCGCGCCGATAGCTGCTGCAACGAAATACGGCGAGGAGCTTCCGAAGGTGTCCCACATAACTCCCGAAACAAACGGCCCCACGATACGACCGAGCGCCCCCACGCTCTGTCCGACCCCAAGCGAGCCTCCCTGGAGTTCCTCTGGCGCAGAGCGGGAAAGAAGGCTGACCAGCGATGGAAGGGTCCCCCCGAAACCCACGGCCAGGAGGGCGAGCCCCCCGAGAAGCATCGGCACTGATGAAGACGCTCCGATAATGAGGTACCCCACAACGAAAGGGACAGCCGAGGCTCGAATGAGGCTCACCTCACCTATGCGAGCTACCAGAAGCCGCACGACCCCGCCCTGCATCACAGCGGCAATCACTCCAATGAAAGCAAAGAGCCATCCCACATCTCGCTCGTTCAACCCGAACCTCCCCGACGCGAACAACGGAAAGATCGGGTGCATGACCGAAAAAGCTGTGGTGAAGATGAAAGAGAGGACAAGAACCCGTACGAACTGGGGATTCCGTAAGATCACCTGTAGCTCTGCTCGTCGCGACCGGGGGATGCCTCCTCCGATCACGAGCTCGATCCCAGGCTGGACCGCTTTTGTCCGATTCTCCCCTATCTTCACTCGCTCGCTTCTGCTAAGGGACTCCGGCAAGAAGACAATTGCGAGTAGTGCATTCCCGGCACACAGACCCGCAGCCGCAAGTCCTGGCAGTTCCGAGGCCACCGGTGCGAGGACCCCGCCGATGGCTGGTCCAAAGATGAACCCCAGTCCGAACGCGGCTCCGATCAGACCCATGTTGGCAGCCCGGCTTTCACGGGGAGTGATGTCAGCGATATAAGCTTGAGCCACCGGAATATTCGCCCCACCGATCCCAGCCATAATGCGGGAAAGCAGCAAGACAAACAGCGAAGCAGCGTAGGCGAACACCAAATAGGACGCGGCGGATCCGAGCAAGCCGATGATTAGGATAGGCCTACGGCCGAACCGATCCGACAAGCGACCCCAAACAGGAGCCAAGAGGAGTTGAGCAGCGGAATAGGAAAGAACAAGAATCCCTACCTGAGTACCCGACGCTCCAAATCTATCTGCATATAGGGGCAAAAGAGGAAGGACGATCCCAAATCCCACAAGGTCCACAAAGACTGTGAGGAAGAGGATGGAGAGCCGAACCCACCGTGGACTAGCGGAAACCTCAGCTCCTCCCGTCCTCGTGCTCCGACTCGGAATCGTCACCCCCGCTCAAACGATTCGGATCCTTCACATCGGATTTGAAGTTCCGGATGCCCTCTCCCAGCCCCCTTGCAATCTGCGGGATGCGCTTCGCGCCGAAGAGGAGAAGAAGCAGGAAGATGATGACAATGACTTCAACCACGCCGAGACCACCAAACATGGACATTACTCCAAGTCTAGGGAGAACACATGCTCCACCACTGCCTTTCTACCCCGTTCGGCTTTGAATGGCAGGAGAACAGGGAATCTCTTCAAGGAGTCGGTGCAAATCCAGGCGTCACCCGTAATACGCGTACTCCGGGTTGACGCTGCTAAGAGGAAAATATCTATTGGCGGGGCATCCACCACCCGTCTACTCACCGGAGACATGAATGTCCGAGATTCCCCGGGGTCTATACTACACCAAAGAACACGAATACCTGAAACCGACGGAAGAGCGGAACGTGTTCCTCGTCGGGATCACCGACTATGCACAGGACGAACTGGGAGACATCGTCTTCTTGGAGCTCCCTGAGATCGGCGACCGGTTCGAGAAGTTGGACGTTTTCGGGACGATTGAGGCCGTGAAAGCCGTAAGTGACCTATACAGCCCGGTGGGAGGTGAGATCACTGCCGTGAATTCAACTCTCGACCAAGACCCGGCTTTGGTCAACACCGATCCCTATGGGGACGGCTGGATGATCTGTATGAAGGTGGACGACCCAGATTCTCTGAACGATTTGCTTGATCAGGAAGCTTACCACCTCCTGGTGGAATAAATGCCCTTTTCCGATCGACATTTGGGACCGAATCCGGCAGCGATTCAGGAAATGCTGGGGGAACTCGGATACGAATCGATCGACGCTCTGATCGATGACACTGTTCCTCAATCTATTCGAAACGCGGATCTCCCCGGGATTGATCATGCCGTCTCAGAACATGGGCTAGTGCAGCGCCTGAGAGCTATTGCGGTAAAGAACCGTACCTTCCGCTCGTATATCGGGATGGGGTACTATGACACCCTGACTCCAGCGGTCATAGCGAGAAACGTTTTCGAGAATCCGGGCTGGTACACCCAGTACACACCGTACCAGGCAGAAATCTCACAGGGACGCCTGGAAGCTCTTTTGAACTTCCAGACCGCGGTGATCGATCTCACCGGACTTCCGCTCGCCAATGCCTCCCTCTTGGACGAGGGAACTGCCGCTGCCGAAGCGATGGCACTCTCCCTGAATCAGGCGGAGGCTGGGAGAAACGTGTTTCTAGTGGATAAGGGCTGCCACCCCCAGACTATAGCGGTGGTGGAGACACGAGCTCGACCCCTGGCAGTTGATGTCCGGGTGGCAGATCCCCAGGAAGAACCCTTCGACACCTCCATATTCGGGACGCTCTTCGCATATCCTGCGACGGATGGCGAGGTGACAGACCTCAGGTCAGCAATTCAACGCGCACACGATGCCGGGGCCAAGGTCACCCTGACTTCGGACCTTTTGGCTCTAACCCTCCTGACCCCACCGGGGGAGATGGGTGCAGACATCGCCATCGGGAGCAGTCAACGCTTCGGCGTCCCGCTGGGTCTTGGGGGTCCCCACGCAGCCTACTTCGCCGCACGAGACGATCTTAGACGGGGAATCCCGGGCCGGATTATCGGAGTGTCGAGGGATGCGGCTGGCAATCGAGCGCTTCGGATGGCCCTGCAAACCAGAGAACAACACATTCGCCGGGAGAGAGCCACATCCAACATCTGTACGGCCCAAGTCCTTCTGGCAGTTATGGCTTCCATGTACGCCGTCTACCACGGTCCGGAGGGGATCAGGAGCATTGCGGCGCGGATCCATGACCTGACGCGCACGCTAGCAACCGGACTCCGTCGATCGGGGCACGAGGTTCTCACCCGCCACTTCTTCGACACCCTGCGAGTGCGACCAACGGCTCCTGGGGCCGAAGAGGTGCTGCGCAGGGCCTCGCGCTCGCACATTAACCTCCGGGACTTCGGTGACGGCACGTTGGGCATGTCCTTGGATGAGACGGTAGAGCCCGAAGATCTTGCGACGCTTCTCCAGCTCTTTCGCGGTGAAGAGACGGAAGAGGGTTCGGATTCTGATCTTCTTTGTGAGTCTGTCAGTCCGGAGGGCCCGGACAGTCTCTTCGAGGAAGTTCGACGCAAGTCGCCGTTTCTGGAGCACCCGGTATTCAACCAGTACCACTCCGAGACTGATATGCTTCGCTACATCCACCGCCTGGCAGGACGTGATCTCTCGCTCTGCACAAGCATGATCCCTCTCGGTTCGTGCACCATGAAGCTCAATGCTACCACGGAAATGGTCGCCCTCAGCTGGCCGGAGTTCGCACACATACACCCCTTTTCGCCGAGGGATCAAGTGCTTGGGTATCTAGAGATCATCCAGAAGCTGGAGCAATGGCTGGCTGCCATCAGTGGCCTTCCGGCAGTCTCCGTCCAGCCCAATTCAGGTGCGCAGGGCGAGTACGCTGGTCTGCTTATTGTTCGGGCATACCATGAGAGCCGAGAGGAGGGACATCGCAACGTATGCCTAATCCCGTCGTCAGCGCATGGTACAAACCCCGCATCTGCCAGGATGGCGGGCATGAAAGTCGTCGTGGTCGGCTGCGACGATCAAGGTAACATCGACATACACGACCTCCGGACAAAAGCCGAGCTACACGGGGACCGGCTCGCGGCACTGATGATCACCTATCCCTCCACGCATGGAGTCTTCGAGGAACATGTCCAGGAGGTCTGCGACACAATTCACCAGCATGGCGGGCAAGTCTATCTGGATGGTGCCAATCTGAACGCCCAGGTTGGGATCTGTCGGCCCGGCGACTACGGCGCTGATGTCTGTCACATCAATCTCCACAAGACCTTCTCGATCCCTCATGGTGGCGGGGGTCCAGGGGTGGGACCAATCTGCGTCGCTGAGCACCTCGCACCATTTCTCCCTAGCCACCCGGTTATTTCCACTAGCGACAGCGAACAAGCCATCGGACCGGTCGCATCCGCGTCCTGGGGAAGCGCTTCCATTCTTCTGATCTCCTGGGCGTACATAGCCCTTCTCGGAAGGGAGGGAATCCGCCAAGCCAGCGAGGTCGCAATCTTGAACGCCAACTATATGGTCCACCGCCTGGAGGCACACTTCGATGTGCTCTATCGGGGCCTTGCGGGAAGAGTGGCCCACGAGTTCATTCTGGACCTCCGCCCATTCCGCAAGTCGGCGGGGATCACTGACGAGGACGTCGCCAAGCGTCTGATGGACTATGGGTTCCACGCGCCCACCGTGTCGTTCCCAGTTCCGGGAACTATCATGGTGGAGCCTACGGAATCCGAATCCAGGGACGAACTGGACCGCTTTTGCGACGCCCTCATCTCGATTCGATCTGAAATCCAGCAGGTGGAGGATGGGCTGTCGGACCGTGACAACAACCCACTGAAGAACGCTCCCCACACCGCAGCGGCAGTTGTCACGGACGACTGGTCCCACCCCTATACACGGGAGCAGGCTGCCTTCCCAGCCCCCTGGACCCGCGAGGATAAGTTCTGGCCGTCGGTCCGACGCGTAGACAACGCGTTTGGCGACCGGAATCTCGTGTGTGCGTGCCCCCCCGTCGAATCGTACACTGAGACAGAGGACTAGCTACAGCGAGGAGGAGAGACGACGCATGATTCCGCTACCCCCCTTCCTCAAACGCTCGCAAGACATCTCATTAGGTAGTCAAGGGTTACGACGCCATAGTATCCGTAATGAGGCATCCAATACTTGTGTAGAGGTTCCCTAACGGTGCTCCCCTCCAGGTGGAGACTCCTCCAGACCCCTCCCGATTCCGGACCCTGGAACATGGCCCTCGACGTGGCTCTCGCACGGTGCTTAAAGTTGGACCAGGGGGTACTCCGAATCTACGGCTGGAGCCACCCCACTCTCTCTTTCGGCCGAAACCAGCCGGCAAGGGATCGGTATAGATCACTCGCCAAGGCGCAGCTTGACGGTCACGTGGTTCGACGCCCGACCGGTGGGCGTGAGGTCCTCCATGATCGGGAGCTGACCTACTCCGTTGTGCTTCCTTCCAGGGCGTTAGGTGGACCGCGGTTGACCTACCGAACTCTCAACGCAACCCTCGTCGAAGCGATTCGGTCGCTTGGGATTCCCGCCCGCCTAGCTCAATCGCACAACCGCTCGCCTCAACCCGACGCTGGAGCCTGTTTCCGGGAGCCAGTGAGGGACGAGATCGAGGCGGCGGGCCGAAAGCTCGTAGGGAGTGCTCAGGCCAGGATCGGTGATGTCTTACTTCAACATGGCTCCCTGCCTATTCAACCACCTTCGCTCGGACCGGAATCCCTCCGCTCAGCAGGGACCTCACTCTCGGAACTCCTCTCGAAGTCTATCTGTTTTTCCGCAGTAGCTGAGGCCATTGAGTCCGCCATGACCGGGGCACTGGGAGGCCTCTGGTATCGCGGAAGGGTTCGCGTCAGAGAACAGAGGATGGCGGCATCACTCCTTCATCACTATGAATCCCCCACTTGGACCTGGCGGCGATAATCGCCCCCACGATTCCTCTATAAAGACCCTCTAGACCAAGGAACGTAGAATGAATGTGGCCGTGCTCCGGACTTCGATATTGTCAGCCCTGGCCTGGGCACTGGCCGCCTGCGGTGGAGGTGAGCCCGGCCAGCGCTCCCTGGCCAATCTACCCGAGTTCTGTCAGGAGGTACTCCCCCGGGTCGACGCCTACCTGGGGCAGTTCGCACAACCAACCGGAGAGCGTTATGGCGGGACTGTGGTCATAGGATCCATCGGAGAGATGCCGGATGGCATGAATGCGCTGGTGTCATCCGACTACCAAAGCAGTCAGGTTCAGAAATTCATGCACCTGATGACCTTGATCGATTTCGACGAGGAGCTTCAGCCCCGCCCGTATCTTGCTGAGTCCTGGGAGTTTGATGAGGAGAACCGAGAACTCACTTTTCATCTGAGAGATGATGTCTTCTGGCACGATGGCACACCAACCTCAGCCTACGACGTGGAATTCACCTACCTGAGGATAACCGACCCGGAAACCGCATTTCCAAACGCGGCGTTCTGGACTCACTATGTCCAGGGCCCGGACGGCGTCTCGGTTCTTGACTCACTTACCGTACGCTTCTCCATGGCACCACACGCTGAGTTCCTAGATCCGTGGCGGGCGACCGCAATCATGCCACGCCACCTCCTTGAGGATGTGCCCTCAGCTGAACTCCGGCAGCACCCCTTCGGTACCCGGTGTCCGGTCGGGAACGGGCCCTTCGTATTCGAGAACCACCAGATCGACGCTAGCTGGAGCTTCGTGCGAAATCCTGCGTTTCCCGAAGGGCTAGGCGGCCCACCTTTCCTCGATCGCCAGGTATATCGCATCATCCCAGAGCAGACAACCCTCCTGGCTGAGCTTCTTACGGAGAACATCGATTTCTACATCGCTCCTGGGCCCGATCAAACACCTCAGATCCGGGAGGCAGAGGCGCTGGAGCTAAGGTCGTTTCCATTTCCATCATATGATCTAGTTGGCTGGAATTCCCGACGCCCCCAGCTTTCAGATGCAAGAGTCCGCCAGGCGATCACCCTTGCCACGAACCGGGAGGAGATCGTGCAGGCAATCCGGCAAGGATATGGTGAGGTCGCCAACGCCGGCGTTCCCCCATTTCATTGGGGGTTTTTCGAGGGGATCCGGGACTCCCTCCAGTATGATCCCGAAAGAGCAGCAACCATACTTGACGAGGCCGGATGGGTGGACCGGGATGGGAACGGCGTCCGTGAGAACTCCGACGGAACTCCTCTGGAGATCTCCATCAAGTATAATCTGGGCAACCAGCAACGAGAGGATATTGCGCAGATCATGCAGGCACAGCTGCAACCACTAGGAATTGCCGTGACACCCCAAGTCGTCGAGTGGGGCACGCTACTCAACCAAATCAATACTCCAGAGATCCGAGACTTCGACGGTGTCGTAATCGGGTGGGTGACCGAGTTCAGGCTGGACGACCACGATCTCTTCCACTCGGAGGAAGTAGACCAACCTTTCGGATGGTCCGGGACCCAAGATCTCGAGCTAGATCGGCTCATCGACACCCTGCAGACAGTCGTAGATAGGGAGGAGGCTATTCCGCTTTGGCGAGAGTATCAGTATCGTCTTCTCGAAGTCCAGCCATACACCTACCTCTACCACATTGAGCGACTCGCGGGATTGAACCGCCGGTTACAGGGCGTCGTGTTGGACGCACGTGGGGAGTGGACGAACATCAAGGATTGGTGGATCCCGGCTGATCTCAGATGAGCGAGTTCGCCCCGAGCCTGCTCCTGGCTGGGTTTCCAGCGTGATCCCCTTCCTTGTCCGCCGGATCTTCGGCGCTGTTCCGATCGTTCTGGGAATCGCAACCATAGTGTTCTTCGTCCTCAGCCTGGCCCCCGGGGACGCCGCATCGTTCTTCGTATCTCCTAACATCACACCCGAAGTCTTGGAGCAGATGCGGAGGAACATGGGCCTCGACCAACCTGTGCACATCCGGTATTTGCGATGGATGGGCTCTATGCTACGTGGAGACTTTGGCGTCTCCTTCTCGCGGAACCAGCCGGTTCGAGACATCATAGCCGAGATCCTGCCCAATACTCTCATCCTCGCTTTCTGCGCGGTCGTACTGGCCTTTGCCGCCGGAATCCTGATCGGAGTGTTCCAAGCGGTCCGTCAGAACCGGTTCTCAGACAGCTCCCTCAGTGTCGTGGGTCTCTTCTTTTACTCCATGCCCTCGTTTTGGCTAGCGCTCATGCTCATCCTGATCTTCAGCCTGAGCGCGCGTAACCTCTGGGATTGGCCCATCTGGTTTCCTGCATCTGGAATGACATCGGTGGACTACCCGTTCATGGGCCCCCTGGAACAACTGCGTGACCGGGTTATGCACCTAGTTCTACCATCTGTGTCCCTCGCCCTAGTTCTCGCGGCTGGGATTGCCCGGTACATGCGGGGAAGCATGCTTGAAGTGATCCGACAGGACTATATCAGGACGGCCCGGTCGAAGGGTCTCTCAGAGGTAAGCGTCATCTTCAAGCATGCACTTCGAAACGCACTAATTCCCATCATCACACTGCTCGGACTGTACCTGCCTTTTCTCTTCAGTGGCGCGGTACTCATCGAAACGGTCTTTGCCTGGCCGGGAATGGGAAGGCTCCTGGTCGACGCCATCTTCCAGCGCGATTACCCCGTCGTTATGGCTGGGACCTTCATCTTCGCGGTCATGGTTGTCGTGGGGAATCTGATCGCGGATGTCCTCTATGCGCTGGTCGACCCCCGTATCCGCTATGACTGAGTCATCGGACAGGTTACTGCCTGGCGGAGCCGTCCTGACGTTCGTCCTCCCAGGCCTCTCGCAACTCATGCGTGGACGCATCGCCTCGGGCGGATTCATCCTCCTCCTCTGGCTCGGGTTCGCCTGGATTCCGATCTCGCGGTGGGAACGCGTCACGGGAGCGATCTCGGGGCCCTGGGATCATCAGCTAGCCCTCATCACGTGGATCCTGGGCGTCACCATGATCTTGCTGTGGTCCTTCCTCCAAAAGCGGAGGGAAGAAACGTTCCATACGATCTCGGCCCGCAGTCAATGGTCCCTGGCGTGGAGAGCATTCGGAAAGAGTAAAGTAGCGGTCGCATCGGCCATGACAGTGGTAGTCTTTTATCTCGTTGCGCTTCTGGCTCCCTTCCTTGCACCCTTCGACCCGGCTGCTCAGGGAAGCCTCCTCACGGAACGGATGCTCGCACCATCGTTGCTTCATCCCTTGGGAACGGACCAGTTCGCCCGGGACGTATTGTCTCGAGCACTTTACGGGGCTCGAATATCTCTCACAATAGGGTTCGTGGCGGTGAGTATCTCTATGACGATCGGAACTCTCCTGGGTGCTATCTCTGGTTTCCTTGGAGGAAAGGTCGATGCGGTAGTCATGCGATTCGTGGACATGGTGATCTCGTTTCCAAGACTGGTACTTCTCATCGCGATCATAGCTTTCTTCGAGCCTTCCATCTTTCTCATCGTCGCGGTTCTTGGTCTCACCCAGTGGCCCCAGCCGACGCGGCTCGTGCGTGGAGAGGTGTTGAGCCTCAGAGAGCGCGAATTCATTCAGGCGGGAAGGGCTTTGGGATTCTCGCGGGCTCGGCTCATTCTACGCCACATCATACCGAACACTCTCGTCCCTGTGATCGTGGCAGCGACCCTGGGGATTGGTGACACCATCGTACTCGAAGCGGGCCTGTCGTTCCTCGGCCTCGGTGTCCAGCCGCCAACTGCGTCCTGGGGCACTATGGTAGCCGACGGTCGAGACAACCTCCTGGGAGCCTGGTGGATCTCGACCTTCCCGGGACTGGCCATCGTCTTCATTGTTCTTTCCTTCAACCTCGCCGGTGACGGGCTACGTGACGCCCTGGATCCTAGGCTTAGGGGTTGACGGATGCCTCTTCTGGAGATCGAAAATCTGCGGACCCACTTCTCCACTGACGCCGGCGTCGTGCGTGCTGTAGACGGTGTCTCGTTCGAGGTGGAAGAAGGCGAGACTGTCGGAATCGTAGGGGAATCGGGTTGTGGGAAGACCGTCACCTCTCTTTCCATCATGGGATTGGTACCGGACCCGCCGGGACGGATTATGACCGGCAGCTCCATCCGGCTTCGAGGCCGGGAGTTAGTCGGCCTCGGGAAAAACGCGATCCGACGAATCCGTGGTAACGAGATCGCCATCGTCTTTCAAGAGCCTTTGACCTCGCTGAACCCAGTCTTCACGGTGGGAAATCAAATCCACGAGGCACTCGTCCACCACCGCAAGTTGGGACGCAGCGACGCTCGGAGAGTCGCGATCGAGCTTCTGAAAGAGGTGGGCATCCCAGAGCCGGATCAAAGATTCAGCGAGTATCCCCATCAGTTGTCGGGTGGGATGCAGCAGCGGGTGATGATCGCAATGGCCCTTTCTTGTGAACCGGATTTACTCATCGCCGACGAGCCGACCACCGCACTCGACGTCACCATCCAGGCCCAGATCCTTGAACTCTTAGCCGACCTCAAGGGTCGTCGGGGGATGGCGGTTCTCCTGATCACTCACGACTTGGGAGTCATCGCTGAAGTATGCAACCGTGTGCTCGTCATGTACGCGGGTCAGATCGTCGAATCGGGCACGGTCGAGGAGATCTTCCTTCGGCCCCAGCACCCCTACACCGAGGGGCTCCTCACATCACTTCCCAGAATCTCGGCTGCGGGTGCCCGTCTACGTACGATTCACGGCACAGTGCCAGATCCGGTGAGCTGGCCGGCGGGCTGCCGATTCGCTAGCCGCTGCTCCCACGCCTGGGATCGGTGCATGGCCACAATGCCACCTCTCCTTCAATCAGAAGGAGAAGAATCTGGGCGTTCGGCCAGATGTTGGCTTCAAGACGAGCCCCTCCCTCGCAAAGACCAGAAAGGGACGAGGGCTCCTCCGTGATCGACACCGGACCCCACTCGTCACACCCTGCCCAGCTGGTCGATGAGTCGTACGACCCAGCGCCTCTCGTTCGGGTTAAGGATCTGAAGAAGCACTTTCCCGTCAGGGGAGGTTTTCTCCCTCGAACCAGAGCATTTGTGAAAGCCGTGGATGGGATCTCCTTTGATCTATTCGAGGGGGAGACTCTTGGTCTCGTTGGAGAATCTGGCTGCGGGAAGTCGACGACTGGTAGGACCGTCTTACGCCTTCTCGAGGCGACGGAAGGCGAAATCTACTTCAGCGGGGAGGATGTCCGCGCGATGGGACCTACTGAACTCCGCCAACTCAGACGCCGCGCGCAAATCATCTTTCAGGATCCGTTTGCCTCCCTAAATCCGCGAATGACCATCGGACAGATGTTGGAGGAGGTACTCCGGGTTCACCGGCTCGGGGGCGACCGGATGTCCCGCAGGCTCAGGGCCAGGGCACTCCTGGACACCGTCGGTCTTCTTGCCGAGCACGCCGATCGATACCCACACGAGTTCAGTGGAGGACAACGACAACGGATCGGGATCGCTCGAGCCCTATCGGTGGAGCCTGACTTCATCGTGTGCGACGAGCCTGTCTCGGCGCTCGACGTCTCAGTTCAGGCGCAGGTGATCAACCTGCTCAGCGACCTACAGGATGAATTCGGTCTCACCTATCTCTTGATCGCCCACGACCTTGCGTTGGTCGAGCATATGAGTGACCGGGTTGCGGTCATGTACCTGGGTCGCATCGTGGAGACTGCCCCGGTTGGTTCGCTCTATGCAGATCCCAAGCACCCCTACACGCAGGCTTTATTATCAGCTGTGCCACAGCCTGAACCTCAGAGGACGAACCGGCAGCAACGGATCATGTTGGAAGGGGACGTACCTTCGCCTGTGGACCCTCCCCCCGGTTGTCCCTTCCATCCGCGATGCTGGCATCCATTGAAGGATGAGGCTTGCACCCGGACGACTCCCATCCTTGAGCCTGCGGGAGACAACCACACAGTTGCGTGTATCAAGCTCCTTGACGATAGTGCCTCCACACTTGACAGTTCGTAAGGGTGATTTCATTATCGGATTCCCCAAACTTAGGAATCTCCCGTCTTGGGTGAAGATCAGGAAAAGATTGGAGCATAACCACTTAGTTAGGAGGTCCCCTTGGCCGGTACAATGCTAATCTACAGCGCCCTTCTTCAAATCCCGGGGATGGACGCTCCCGATACGACCATGGGCGAGCAGATCCAGTTCGCCTGGGACGAGATGGGTTTCATGCGATGGCCTCTGGTTATTTGCCTTGGGGTCGGCATCCTCGTGATTATCTGGAAGTTCTTTGATCTGCTTTTGCAGAGCATGCGTACGAAAAGTATCCTCTCTGGGGTGAATGAACTTCTGGCTGAGCACCAAGTCGACGAGGCCATGGATATTTGCCGCGACTCGAATTCTCCGGCTGCCAATATCCTCTTCGCTGGTCTCGTACGCCGTAGTGAAGGGGCGGACCGGGTCATGAAGGCTATCGAGAACCAGGGTCTCTTGGAGTTATCGAGACTAGAGAGGGGACTGGTCGTATTGGCAACCCTTACGAACATCGCGCCACTGTTAGGCTTCCTAGGAACGGTGATCGGAATGATCATCGCTTTCCAGGCAATCGAGGTTGCCGGAGAGGTAGAGGCAACGCTCGTGGCAGGTGGCATCAAGGTCGCTCTGCTCACTACTGCGACCGGTTTGGGAATCGCGATCCCGGTGAGTATTGCCCACAACTACTTCGTTTCGACGATCGATTCTCTGGTCATCGACATGGAGGAGTCGGCACAAAAAATGATCGACACACTTCACGCGATCGCGTCAAAGGAGGCCTGAAACTCGTGCGCGGTTTTGAGGGGTAGAGGTGGCACCCCAGGTCATGGGTGGGCCTTGGGT
>CAZJIM010000017.1:0-18785 GCA_964546115.1 uncultured Gemmatimonadaceae bacterium
GCGAAGTCGTAACAAGGTAGCCGTAGGGGAACCTGCGGCTGGATCACCTCCTTTTCGAGATGCCGAGTAAGGTAGGAGACCAAGTTTTGTTTGGTCACGATGGACCTATCGGAAAGGCGCTCAACGTCGAACCTCTCATTTTCTCAAGGCTTTGGTTGTTCTGCTGGCCGAATGGCCCCGATGCCCCGACATGGGCTCGGGGCCGTCTCTTTTCCCCCCCCAGCTCTCAACCTATTTATTGGCGATGACAGTTGAGGAATCGAGCGCCCCGCAAGGGGAGGGGGCCTCTACCACGAGGTGTGGCTATGTGGCTCTTCTTGGTGCTCCCAACGTAGGTAAATCCACTCTCCTGAATGCGCTCGTTGGAGAGGAGTTGAGCATCGTCACCGCGAAGGCTCAGACCACCTGGCAGCGGATTACCGGTATTCGTACCTCAGGGATTCATCAGATGATCTGTTTGGATACGCCGGGGATCGTAGCTCCCGTAGGTCTTTTTCATCGCTCCCTTCTGTTCAGTGTGGAGGAGGCCACCAGGGAGGCCGATATCATCGTTATACTATCCGACTCGCTCCAGTCACTTATCGACCGTGAACGCGAGCGAATCAAGGAAGTCCTGGGTCGAGCATCCGCGGTCCGTATCGGTGTGGTCAACAAGGTGGATATTGCAGATGTCAATGCGATCCGTGTCGAGCGGCAGTGGTTGGAGGACCTGTGCATCCCAATCGTGCACCTGGTGTCTGCCCGCCGGGGAACAGGCATGGAGGAACTCGTACGCGATCTGGAAGAGAACCTCCCCACGGGGCCGTTCCTTTACCCAGAGGAGGAGGTGGCGTCAGTTCCCGTCCGGTTCTTCGTAGCAGAGATGGTCCGCGAGGCAATCTTCAAGCAGTTCCACGAAGAGATCCCTTACGCGTCAATTTGCCGGGTGGAAGAATTCCGGGATGCTGGAAACCGCACGTACATTCAGGTTACGATATACGTGGAACGGGCGTCACAGAAGGGAATCCTAATAGGTGACCAAGGTCAGGCAATTCGATCACTCGGCACGGCCGCCCGCATTCGAATTGAGCACTTCCTAGACAAGCCTGTGTACTTGGACCTTTGGGTGAAGGTGCTCGCTGGCTGGAGACGGAAGCCTGAGCAGCTTCGGCGCCTCGGGATTCCTGTTCCCCAGGAGGATCGTGTACAGTAGGCCTTCTAACCTCATCTTTCTTGAGCTAGAGGACAGATTGCGGAATCCCGGAACTCTCTCGCTAGACCTTGCTTTGGAGTTCACAGCAGGCACGGGCGATCAGATGTTCATCTGAGGTGGTCCTATGTTTCTGCAATTGGAATCAAACGGATGGAACGGCAGTGGGCTTAGGGAGGTGATATGAGCGCTTCGAGTTCGGGATCGCTCGTTCTCTTGCCGGAGGCGAATCCGTTCTGCAGCAGGAATCCGCCCACCTTACCTTCGGACCCTTGCTCTGAACTCGAATCCCTTCGGCTCAGAAGCCGTTTCCCTTGACCCCCACTGCAGGCCCTATAGGAGTTCACTCCCCAGTTGAACCCACGCTCCCTGCCCACATCGGATCAGATCCGAGAGGTCCTCGACCGCTCCCTTCGGGGGCCGCTCAAGCCTAACGAGATCGCCAGGGCTCTGGAAATCCCCTCTCAGGACTATCGCCGATTCAAGGGTTTCCTACGAAACCTAGAGCAGAGCGGCCAGCTATATCGGTCGAAGGGAAACCGCTACGCCGTTCCCGGGAAGAAGAACCTGACCATAGGCACCCTGCAGGTCACGAGAGCGGGAGATGCCTTTCTTAGGCCCGATTCCACTTCGGACAGAGATGTGTTCGTGCCATCCAGGAATCACGAATCAGCCTTGGACGGGGACCGGGTCGCAGTGCGGATCGAGAGCCGACCAAGGGGCCGATCTCCGGTGGGACGAGTCGTGGAGGTGCTCGAACGTTCCCACCTCACTATCGTAGGCACCTTCCACGCTAACCGGACTTTCGGGTTCGTAAAACCACTCTCGCGCCAGATCTCTCGGGACATTCTTGTGTCGCAGAGTAATGACGCGAACGCAGAGGAGGGAGACGTGGTGGTGGTTCGGATCACCCAGTTCGGGGATCGGCGACTCAATGCCACCGGGGAAGTCGAGAGGGTGCTCGGATCAATCGACGATCGGGGTGTGGATGTGATGGCTATCCTGCACGGACATGGGCTCCCTGCGGAATTTCCGGCGGAGATCGAGGACGCTGTCCGAGAGGCTGAGGCCAAAGCCCATGAACCGGGCACTAGGGCCGACAGGCGAGATCTCCACGTATTTACCATCGATCCCTCCGACGCCAAAGACCATGACGATGCCCTCTCGGTCATTCAAATCGACGAGGGCGTCTGGGAAGTAGGCGTTCACATTGCCGACGTCTCGCACTTTGTTGAGGAGGGATCCGTCCTGGACCTGGAGGCCTTTCAGAGAGGAACCTCAGTCTATCTGGTGGACCAGGTAATCCCGATGCTGCCCCACCGGCTTTCCTCGGGTCTTTGTTCTCTCATTGAGGGAGAGGATCGCTTGGCACTCTCGCTCTTCCTAACGATTGACGAAGATGGCCGAGTTCAATCGCACCGATTCGAGCGCACATGGATCCGCTCCGCACAGCGGCTCGATTATGAAATAGCCCAACAAGTTCTCTCCGGGAAATTATCGGTTGACTCGAAAACGGACGCCGCTCTAGAGATATTGGATCGGCTCGCACGGATCCTGCGAGAACGTCGGAGGGATCGCGGCTCACTCGATTTCGATCTTCCCGAGGCACACGTGATCCTCGATGAAGAAGGTTCTCCGGTGGACATCCGAAGGACCGAGCAACTGGCCTCCCACCGATTGATAGAGGATTTCATGATCCTCGCGAATGAAATCGTTGCTCAGGAAGCTCTGGGGAGGAGGCTTCCGGTTCCCTTCCGGGTTCACGAGCCACCCGCTGAAGATCGGGTCAGTGAGCTAAGGGAATTCCTCTCTTCGATCGGCCATTCTATCCCCGGGGGGAAGCTCCGGTCTATGGCTCTGCAGGCCGTTCTGGCTCGGACTGAAGGTGGCCCCGAGTCCGCGCTTGTCTCTACCGTGATAATCAGGTCGATGAGCCGGGCACGCTACGATGCGAGGAACATCGGACACTTCGGACTTGCCTCAAAGGCTTACACGCACTTTACGTCGCCGATCCGAAGGTATTCGGATCTAGCTCTTCACCGTGTCATCATTCGCATGATCGTTGAAGGAAAGCCTCCACTTGAGCAGTGGGACGACAAGTACCTGGAAGCCATAACGGAGCATACAAGTGAGCGAGAGCGCCGGGCACAGAATGCCGAGCGGGACTCCATCACAATGAAGAAAATAGAGTTCATGCTAAGCCACCTAGGGGATGAATTAGATGGGACGATATCTGGTGTAACGACCTTTGGATTCTTCGTGCTTCTCGACCGGTACTTCGTGGAAGGGCTAGTGCACGTGAACTCTTTGGAGGATGACTACTACCAATTTATAGCCGGCTTATATTCCCTCGTCGGAGAGCAAAGAAAGCGGCGTTTTCGGCTGGGCGACCGAGTGACGGTACGAGTGGCCCGTGTAAACAAAGAGGGTCGGGAAATCGACTTCGCCCTCATGGCAGGCCGTTAAGAAAAGAGTTTTCTGCTTCTCCGATAACCCCCTAGTTACCTGGCTTTATGACGCATAAAAGCCCGACAAATAAGGGCTTATTTCTTGTCACCTGATATCAATTATCATTGTAAGTTATTTCTATAACATGACTTACAATTTTGCACCTCGCTCCTCGTAGAGAAGTGCTAGAGGTCGAGCCACGGGGACCGCGGGGGATCTCGCGAAATCGGATTGACTTGATTTCCCTCTGTCTGCCATGTTTTGGGCGCTGGTGCCGGGAGAATTCGTCGGGCACATTATCCGACCCGGTACCGAGAGTCCCTCTCTCGGGGTACTCCGAAAGAAGATTTCCAGGACGAGGTCGAGAAGTCGCGGAAGGAGTATATTTACCAGGTCAGTGAGGAGTTCGCAGAAGCCACGCCATACTTTACTGAAGCCCTCAACGAGATCCTCGCCAAGGGTGAGGACGGGTTTCCATAGGTCCCTTGAATGAAATCGGATAACATCAACGAGCTTAGAAACCTCCATGCCCGGGTCCAAGACCTAAGGGGGTTCCTTTGACTTGGTTCATCGAGAGCGCAGGATTGAGGAACTGGAGGCACAGATGGTCGAGTCGGGCTTCTGGGATCGTCCCGATCGGGCACGGGAGGTGATAGAAGAGGTGAAGTGGCTGAAAAGCTGGGTGGAGCCGTGGGCGGAGCTGGATTCGAAGGCGACCGATCTAGTCGAACTCGCCGAACTTCTCAGGGAGGACCCCGACGTTGAGTTGGAGAGGGAGTGGTCGCGAGAGGTCTCACACCTTGAAAAGGGACTGGGCCAGCTTGAACTCCGGACGATGCTCCAGGGTGATAACGACCATCGGGGGGCGATCCTTACGATTCACCCCGGTGCGGGGGGAACCGAATCACAGGACTGGGCCGAGATGTTGCTTCGCATGTACCAGCGATGGGCTGAGCGCCACGGGTATGAGTTGAGGATCCTCGATCTCCAGCCTGGAGAGGAGGCCGGGATCAAGGCAGCGAGCGTGGAGGTCACCGGCAATGATGCGTATGGATTCCTGAAGGCAGAGAAGGGCGTGCATCGGCTGGTTCGCATCTCGCCTTTCGATGCCCAGGCGAGGCGGCACACCTCCTTCGCATCCGTTTTCGTGTATCCTGAGGCAGACGACGAGATAGAGGTGGATATCGACGAAGGGGATCTTCGCATAGATACGTTTCGGGCTTCGGGAGCAGGCGGCCAGCACGTAAACAAGACAGATTCAGCGATTCGGATCACCCACTCACCAACGGGAATTGTCGTGTCGTGTCAGCAAGAGCGGTCGCAACACAAGAACCGGTCAACCGCAATGAAGATGCTACGGGCCGCACTTTTCGACAGGGCGACGGCAGAGAAGGAGAAGGAGCGTGATGCGGTTGAAGCCACGAAGAAAGAAATTGGGTGGGGGAGCCAGATTCGATCCTATGTGTTCCAACCGTATACGATGGTCAACGACCACCGGACGGAGCTGAAGATCTCGGATGTGGACCGTGTCATGGACGGCGATCTAGATCCGTTCATCCAGGCATATCTCAAGCGGTTTGGAGACCAGAGTTCGGCATGAGTGAGGAGATGAGTCAGCTTCTTCGCACCCGTCGTGAGAAGCTGGATGCCCTACGAGAGAAGGGGATTGATCCGTATTCGTATGCGTTCTCCCGGACCCACCGGACGGATGAAGCGGTGAGCGCATTCGCCAAGGCCGAGACGGAGGGGACGCTCGGGGGAGACGGAGATGGGCTTTCAGTTCGCATCGCTGGCCGGATCTTGAGTTGGCGGGACCATGGCAAGAGTGCCTTCGCTCACCTCGGGGATGGCGCAGGCAGGCTACAGGTCTATTTCCGCAGGGACGTCCTCGGAGAGGAGGACTTTGAGAGCCTGGACTTCTTGGACCTTGGTGACTGGATCGGCGTGGAGGGAGTTCTCTTTCGTACCAGCACAGGGGAGATCACCGTCAGGGTCTCATCGTGGACTCTTCTGGCGAAGTCTCTGCGCCCGCTCCCACTCGCGAAGGAGGAAGTAGACCGAGAAACTGGGGAGCGGGTGGTACACTCTGGATTTACTGACACCCAGACTCGGTACCGCCAGCGCTACGCGGATCTCGCGGTACACCCGGAAGTCAGGGAGACCTTCCGCGTCCGAGCGCGCGTCATCGCTGAGCTGCGGCGATTCTTGGACACACGGGAGTACTTGGAGGTCGAGACGCCCGTTCTCCAGCCCATCTATGGAGGGGCTGCGGCTCAGCCATTTACGACCCGACACAATGCCCTCGACTCGACCCTGTACCTCCGTATTGCCGACGAACTCTATCTCAAGCGTCTGATCGTAGGAGGGTTCGAGCGAGTATACGAGATTGGGAAGGATTTCAGGAACGAGGGAATCGACCGGATCCACAATCCCGAGTTCACGATGCTGGAGTTCTACGAGGCCTACGCCGACTACGAGGGGATGATAGGGCTCGTGGAGGAGTTGATGCAGGATGTCGTCACTGTGCTGCTCGGTCGACCCATGCTCAACTATCAGGGGCGAGAGATAAGAATTATGGCTCCATTCCCTCGCATCTCCTTTTTGAATGCGCTGAGCGATAAGCTAGGGGAGGACGCGGCCAGTCTCGAGACGGAAGCCCTTCGAGCCCGAGTTGAGGACATGACTGGTGAGATGCCGGAGAGCGTCGGACGCGGGGGATTGCTCGACAAGCTTTTCAGCATTCTCGTGGAGTCAGAACTGATCGAGCCAACCTTCGTAATGGACTTTCCGGTGGAACTCTCTCCGTTGGCCAAGCTGAAGCGAGGCGATCCCACTCTTACCGAGCGCTTTGAGCTGTTCATTGCAGGACGCGAGATCGCCAACGCCTTTTCGGAACTGAACGATCCAATCGATCAACGGGAGCGCTTCGAGGCTCAGGCTCGACTTAGGGAGGCAGGAGACAAAGAGGCCCACCCCCTGGATGAAGACTACCTGCGTGCGATGGAGTACGGCATGCCGCCCACGGGTGGCGTCGGAATCGGGGTTGACCGACTCGTAATGCTTCTTACTGACAGTCCTTCGATCCGGGACGTAATTCTCTTCCCGACTCTGCGACCGGAAGAAGAGCCGAGCGGGTGAGTACGGAGCGTCAGAAGGCCCGACTCTCCTGGTTCGTAGCATGCCGCTACCTTTCTGCTCGCAAGCAGGGTCGCTTCCTCTCATTTATCACCTGGGTTGCGTTAGGCGGCATCACGGTCGGAGTGACCGCGCTCATCGTAGTCCTGGGCGTCATGAACGGGATGCAGGAAGATCTGCAGGAGAAGATTCTAGGCTCTAGCCCACACGTGATGGTGCTCGAGAGGGGACCTGCGCTCCGAATGAACGACTGGCGGGCCGTGGCTGATTCCATCCGAACGGTTCCAGAAGTTGAGGCTGTCTCCCCCTTTGCGCTCACCAGCGTTGTGGTTGTTCGCGGCGAGGATTACGTGCAGCCGGCAGATCTGTACGGCATTTCGCTCGAGGGGAACCCCGATGAGTCTGTGACCAGAATGGAAGAAGAGATTCTCCAGGGTATCCATGCCTTGGAGGAGACCAAGTCGGGCCTCCCGCCAGTTGTGCTCGGGGTGCGTCTAGCCGACCGCATGGCCGTCTTTCCGGGTGACAGTCTGCTCATCTTTTCGTTGGAAAACTTTGGCATGGACCCGATGGGTGGATACCGGCCGGCAGTCCGGCAGTTTGAGGTCACGGGTACTTTCGAGACTGGGATGTACGACTACGACCTCAACAATATGTATGCACCCCTGGGTTGGGTTCAGGGGATTCTGGGCATTCAGAGGCAAGACCAGGTATCCGGTTTAGGGGTTAGGATTTCCGATCCCTGGAGAGCGACGGAAGTCAGCGCGGAGGTCCGGAATCGGCTCGGAGGCACGTACTTCGCTGAGAGTTGGACGACAACAAACCAGTCGCTCTTCTCGGCTCTCCAGCTTGAGAAGCTTGCGATGGGGGTGATCCTTTTCCTGATCGTTATGGTCGCGGCATTTAACATTGTCAGCACCCTCGTGATGGTAGTTGTGGACCGCACTTCAGAGATTGGAATCCTCAAATCGATGGGGATGTCCGATGGTCAGATTCTTCGAATTTTCGTTTTTCAGGGGCTAGCTATCGGAACCCTCGGTACGGCGCTGGGCACTGGGCTAGGCCTTTTCCTCTCCTGGACTCTTCACCGATTTGAGATCATTAAGATCCCTCCAGATGTCTATTTCATCGATCGACTTCCCATATCGGTCCACGTCGGAGATGTCGCTTTCATCGTTGTAGTAAGCATTGTTATCTCGTTCGTAGCTACGATCTACCCGGCGTTTCAGGCCTCACGCCTCCAGCCTGTGGAAGCCATCCGCCATGAGTGAATTGTCCCTTGACGCTCACGACGTCCGTAAGTGCTACCAACTTGGGGACGGGAGTGAACTCGAGGTTCTCCGGGGGGTAGACCTGCGGGTTCGCCGAGGTGAGGCAGTATCGATCGTTGGTGCGAGTGGGGCAGGGAAGTCGACGCTCCTGCATCTGCTCGGGGCGCTGGATCGGCCAACTGGAGGGATGATTCGCCTGGGGGGAATCGATGTAACTGGTCGGACATCTCACGAGCTTGCCCGGTTACGAAACCGCTTCGTCGGGTTTGTGTTCCAGTTTCACCACCTCCTAAGAGAATTCTCGGCGGTCGAGAACGTGATGATGCCGAGGCTCATCCTTGGAGCTTCACGCACGGAGGCGGCAACCCTGGCAGAGGCCTTGCTAGACGCAGTGGGTCTGTCAGGACGCAGCAAACATAAACCGTGGCAACTATCAGGCGGAGAACAGCAGCGAGTGGCAGTCGCGAGGGCGTTAGCGAATGAACCTGCGCTCCTTCTCGCGGACGAACCTTCCGGGAACCTGGATACCCGAACGAGCGAGGGGCTCCATGATCTGCTCTTTCAGCTCAAGGAGAGGCGTGAACTTTCGATAGTTCTCGTGACGCACAGCACAGAGTTGGCGTCGCGGGCAGACCGGACCTTGCAATTGAGAGACGGAGTGCTTTCCAATCACTCGTACGGTTGAGGAAGACCGATGAAGTGCGAGAACTGTGGTTCAGATAACGCTGTAATCCACTTGACGCAGATCGTGGACGACGAAATGAAGACGCTTCACCTCTGCGACCGGTGCGCTGCTGAGAAAGGTCTCGAAACATCCACGGTTCCGGTGAATTTCCCCCTGACAGACTTCCTAGCCAATATGAGCCCGGAAGAGAGGAGTCCGACGGAGGAGACGCCGACCCATAACTGCTCCTTCTGCGCGTTGACCTTTGCAGAATTCAAGAAAACGGGCCGACTAGGTTGCCCTCACTGCTGGTCTTCTTTTGAGTCGCAGCTCCGCGGTCTCCTCAGGAAGATCCATGGAAGTTCTCAGCATGTCGGAAAGGTCTATCTCTCTCCGGACTCATCGGTCTCCGAGCGGGAAAAGCGCCTTGATGCTCTACGGCGGAAGCTCCAGCGGGCGGTGGAATTGGAGGAGTTCGAACGGGCAGCGAACCTGCGGGACGAAATCCGGGCAACCGAGCCCGTGGCCTGAGTCGACAATCATGTCCTACTTGAGCTCTCTCCACTTCTCCGTTCCATGAGTGAGATGCACTCGATCCGCGATTCTGGTCTCGCATGGCTCGACGCCAGCGGGGAGTACGCTGACATCGTTCTCTCCACCCGCGTACGGCTCGCCCGGAATCTGCAAGGTCACGCTTTTGGACCTCGGGCTCGCCTGAACGATCGTACTGCTGTGTTGAACCAGGTACACGGCGTCAGTAGCCGAGTAGAACTTCTGCGGACCGGTGACATTCAGGAGCTGCGGAAGCTCGACGCACGGTCCCGACGGATCCTACTGGAGCGTCGGCTTGCCTCCATAGATCTGATGGGGGACAATGGTTCTACGCCAGCCCCGGGCACCGCGGTGGTGCTCGCGTCGGATCGCCCGGTATCGATCATGGTGAACGAGGAGGACCATCTCCGCCTACAGACTCTCCTCTCGGGATTACGTCTCAGAGAGGCGTGGAACCTGCTTGATAGCCTGGACGAGGAGCTTGGGGAGGAGCTTTCGTACGCCTATCACCACGAGTTTGGATTCCTGACAAGTTGCCCCACGAATGTCGGAACAGGTCTACGGGCATCGGTTCTGATGCATCTTCCCGCACTGGTTCTCACCAAGGAGATCGTGAAGGTTCTCCAGGGCCTCTCCCAGGTGGGTCTGACTTACAGGGGGCTGTATGGAGAGGGATCTGAAGTCGTCGGAAACTTCTTTCAGCTGTCGAATCAGACGACGCTGGGCAAGAGCGAAGAGGATCTGGTCGACCACCTTGATCGGATCGTTAGGCAGGTAATCCAGTACGAGATCCACGCGCGGCAGGTCCTCCTTCGGGATGCCCCATCCGTCACCGAGGACAAGATCTGGAGGGCATACGGGCTTCTTCGCTACGCGCGGTCCCTCTCGTTCGAGGACTTGATGAACCTGCTCAGTGGAGTCCGGCTCGGAACAAGCCTGAAACTACTGCCTGGCCTACGGGTATATTCGCTCAACAAAATCATGATATTCACCCAGCCAGCACACCTCGAAGAGGCAGCTGGTCGCGATCTTTCCCCCACTGAGAGTGATGCACATCGGGCGACTCTTGTACGGCGGATCTTGTCTACAGAAGGAGTCGTTACCCCGGGTGAAGATGCTCACGATGGGAACGGAGCACCGGAGGCATCCGGTTGACGCCCCATTCCGTGGCCCTCAAGGGTTGAAATGAACTACAACTTCACTGATCGCGTCCGAAAAGTTCTGTCCATGGCTAGGGACGAAGCCATCCGGCTCCAGCACGATTATGTGGGGACCGAGCACGTTCTGCTCGGCCTCATCCGGGAAGGCGAGGGGGTGGCTGCTGCCGTTCTTTCGAATCTCAGCGCTGATTTAGACCAAGTGCTCGAGGGTATTGAAGAGTCGGTGAAGCAAGGCAAGGCTACGATCGCACTCGGTGAGCTTCCCTATACCTCTCGTGCGAAAAAGGTTCTCGAGTTTTCGATGGCCGAAGCCCGTGAACTCAATCACTCATACGTGGGCACGGAACACTTGTTGCTCGGTCTCCTTAGGGAAGAGAAGGGGATTGCGGCACAGGTACTGAACTCCCTTGGCATCTCGCTGGAAGACGCTCGAACTGAAACCTTGAAGGTGCTGGGATCAGAGACGGGAGGGGGAGGAGGTGGACCGTCGGAACCGGTGGGGATTGGTGGCGGATCCTCGTCGCCTCTCGCTGAGAGCAGGCCCCAAAAAACGGATAAGAAGTCGAAGACACCTGCGCTGGACCATTTCTGTCGCGATTTGACTGATCTGGCGAAGAAGGGAGCTCTTGATCCCACCATCGGACGCACAGACGAAATCGAGCGGGTGATTGAGATCCTCTGCCGAAGAAAGAAGAATAATCCGGTGCTCATCGGTGAGCCCGGTGTTGGAAAGACGGCGATGGTTGAAGGTCTGGCGCAAATCATCTCTAGAGGGGAGATCACCGAGGCATTGAAAGGTCATCGAGTGTTGGCTCTCGATATGGCCGCCGTCATTGCCGGAACCAAGTATCGGGGTCAATTCGAGGAACGCCTAAAGGCGGTGATGAACGAAATCTCGCAGAACAAGAACGTGGTCTTGTTCATCGATGAACTCCACACCCTTGTAGGTGCCGGGGCGGCAGAGGGCGCTATCGACGCATCCAACATGCTGAAACCTGCGTTGGCGCGGGGTGAGCTACAGTGCATCGGGGCTTCAACTCTGAACGAGTACCGGAAATACATTGAGAAGGATGGGGCCCTTGAGAGGCGTTTCCAACCCGTGATTGTGGATCCGCCGGCTGTGGAGGAGACGGTGGCGATTCTCAAGGGCCTGCGTTCCCACTACGAAGATCATCATAAGGTGATCATACCGGACGAAACGCTCGACACCGCATCTCGACTCGCCGATCGATACATCACAGACCGATTCCTCCCAGACAAGGCGATCGACGTCATTGACGAGGCGGGGGCACGGGCACGCATTGCATCACAGGTTCCGCCCCCAGATATGGAAGAGCTCAAGGAAGAGTTGGCAGGGATTGCAGAAAAGAAGGAAACCGCAATTCAAGATCAGGACTTCGAGAGGGCAGCGGAACTCCGGGACCAAGAACGAGAGGTACAGCACCGTATCCGACTGCGTCAGGACAAGTGGGAGGAGGAAAGGAAGGAAAACCGTCCGGAGATTTCGCCGGAAGAGGTCGCCTTCATCGTGGCACGGTGGACGGGGATCCCGGTGACTCGGCTACGTCAGGCTGAGACTGACCGGCTGGTTAAAATGGAGGACGAACTCCACACGAGAGTCGTGGGACAGAACGATGCGATCGCGGTGATATCGCGGGCGATTCGGCGAAGCCGTGCTGGGCTTAAGGATCCCCGCCGGCCGATCGGGTCCTTCATCTTCTCCGGACCGACAGGAGTTGGGAAGACAGAGCTCGCCCGCGCTCTCGCTGAGTTTTTGTTTGCAGACCAAGAGGCGCTGATCCGCGTGGATAGGAGCGAGTACATGGAGAAGTTTTCTGTATCGAGGCTCATCGGTGCCCCTCCCGGATACGTCGGATATGAAGACTCAGGTGCCCTCACCAAGGCTGTGCGGCGGCGTCCCTACTCCGTCGTCCTGCTCGATGAGGTCGAGAAGGCGCACCCCGACGTATTCAACATTCTCCTTCAGGTGTTGGACGAAGGGCACCTAACGGACAACTACGGGCGGGTGATCGACTTCAAGAACACGGTCCTGATCATGACCTCGAACCTGGGTGCCCGAGACATCACCAAGGGTGGCGGGTTGGGGTTCCACGCTACCGACCCTCAGTCGAACTACGAGGTCATGAAGGACAAGGTCCGGGAGGAGATCGAGAGGGCCTTCAATCCAGAGTTTCTGAACCGAGTCGACGACATCATCGTCTTCCACCCACTCGACCGCGAGGAGATTGGGGAGATCGTGCACATTCTGCTTCGCGAGGTTCATGGACGCCTAGTGGAGGAGGAGTTTTCCCTTAAAATCACGGATGCCGCGGTCGATTTCCTTGTGGAGAAAGGCTACGACCAGAGGTTTGGAGCTCGTCCGCTCCGGAGGGCAATCCAGAAGTATCTTGAAGACCCGTTGTCGGAAAAGATCCTTCTAGCCGAGTTCGGAGCTGGAGCCGAAGTCGAGGTTGGCGTGGATCCGGAGGGTAACTGTTTGACTCTTCGGGAGGCGTCAGCGACGAAGACGTAGGCGAATGTTACCATCGCACGCCTCCGTGATGCTTTCGGTCAAGAGTTCCCTCCTAGGCTTCGCGATTGCCCTGGTGCCGGTAATGTTCGTGGCTCGAGGGGAGGTAGAGGCTCAGGCGCTAGGTGCCGTCACAATCGATTCGGTTTCCATAGTGGGAAATCGTGTGTTCCAGACGGGTCCCCTTCTCGGCACGATCGCGATTTTCCCTGGCGACACCATTGGCTTCCGCGAAGTCCAAGCGGCAGAAAAGCGACTGTGGGAGACGGGAAGCTTCAACGACATCACGGTCACTGCGGTGGAGGCACCGGATGGGTTCGTCACCCTCACCTTTCAGGTCGATGAACACCCTGTGGTGCGTGCACGCTCTATAGATGGACTCGAAAGCTTGGACGAAGGAGATGTTTGGGAGCACATCGGCCTGAGCGATTCGGGACTCGGCTATTCACCGCAGCTCTTCGTTCAAGCAAGACAGTTCATCCGAGATGGCCTCGCCGAAGAGGGAATCCCGTTTGTCCAGGTAGAGCAGGACCTCATCCCCATACCAGACAGTCCGGGTAATGTCGAGTTGGTCCTCCGCGTGACGGAAGGGCAGAGGGTGACGATTGCCAATGTGGTCTTCAATGGGAATGACCTGTTTGAAGATTCCGAACTTGAGGATGCGATTTCAAGTCGCTCCGAGGGCTTCTTTTGGTTCAGGTCCGGTTCCTTCCAGGAAACTGAACTCGAGGAGGATCTTCAGACACGGCTTCCTGAGTTCTATGCGTCTAATGGTTACCTTGACTTCCAGGTTCTTGGTGACACTCTGGTTATCGACCCGGTGACCGGAAAGGCCCGCCTCGAGATCGACGTCTCCGAAGGGATTCAGTACCTGGTGGGCGACTTCTCCATTGAGGGGAACCGCCGCTTTCCCACTCAGGATCTGGAGCTGTATTACCAACCCGATGCCGAAAGCCTCCTCCAATCCCTGGGAATAGGAGGAGATAGTGGGGATGGGCCTGCGGTGTACGATCAAGGGATATTTGAAGAGGCGACCAGCGGCGTTCGTAGTCTCTATTCCAATTCTGGATATCTTTATGCTCAGATCTCAGCGGATCTTGAGCGTGTACCGTCGACTTCGGATGGGGAGCCACCGACGGTTGACCTCCGATGGATTATTACCGAAGGGCAACCCGCGTATGTCCGACGGATCCTTATCGAAGGCAACGACTATACTCACGACCGGGTGATTCGGGAACGGATCCAGCTTCTCCCTGGGGACGTCTACTCGGAGGATCGGCTGATGCGGAGCTATCAGGCGATTTCTGGACTGGGGTTTTTTGAATCCCCGCTTCCGATTCCGGAGATCCAGCCTGACCCGGAAACCGGAGACATTGACGTCACCTTTGCGGTGGAGGAGCGCCAGACTGGCTCCGTCAACTTTGGAACCACGGTAGGAGGATATACCGGGCTGGCGGGCTTTGTCGGATATGACCAACCCAACCTCTTCGGGCAAGCGAAGTCCGGAAGCTTCCGTTGGGACTTCGGGCGATATCAAAACAACCTGATTCTCCAGTATACAGACCCGGCAATCAGTCAGTCGCGGATCAGCGGCACCGTCTCGCTTTTCAACTCGAGAGACCGATTCTTCTCATTCTCAAGCGGTCGACGGAAAGTGCTTGGGGTCAGTACCCAGGTCGGCATTCCCGTGCGGGGTTCCCTGTTCACTCGGGCCTTTGTAGGGTATTCGGTCTCGCGGACAGAGTACGATCTGGAGGGGGGCGTTAAGGATACTTCTCTTTTCGGACGGCCGTCGGGCCTTATGAGTCAGTTGAGCCTTGGGATTGGACGGAGTACTTTGGACCACCCGCTATTCCCCACAGTTGGCTCGGAATTGCGTTGGACCACTGAGCTAAACGGTGGTTACCTGGGCGGGGATGGTGACTTCACAAAGCACCTTGCTGAGGGAGCTTGGTGGATCCCCATAGGGCAGATCGGAGGCGACACGCCAGGGTCCCAGCCTGTGCGTTTTGCGTTGGGAGTTCGGGCTCGAGCGGGGATGATAGCCGGAAATGCTGAGGCCTTCCCCTTCGAGCGTTTCTGGCTTGGGGGTGTACAGTTCGGAGAACCGCTCAGGGGTTATGAGGAGACCACATTAACGCCATCGGGGTACTTCGAACGCAGGGATAGCACTATCCGGGATGTGGAACGACTCGGTGATGCTTTCACGACCATCAGCGCCGAGTATGCGCTCCGGCTGGGCAACAGTATTTCTGTGTCGGCCTTTTATGAGGCCGGGGGCCTGTGGAGGCATCCAAGCGAGGTGGACCCTTCCCGGTTGTTCCGGGGGGCTGGTCTCGGCGTTCAGCTAGTGACACCTTTCGGGCCATTCGGACTAGATTATGCCTACGGATTCGACAGGATCGTACCGGGATGGCAGTTTCATTTCCGAATGGGTGGACAGCAGGGTCTGTAGAGATGTGTTGAGCTGCTGGGCTCGCCCATATTCGATTCGAGGGATGGCCACAGTTGTTCCACCTACGAGCGGAGTAGGTTTCATGCGTGTACTCACCCTGGCAGCTCTAATCACCTTGGTGTTTTGCGGATTTGCCCCTGACCTTGAGGCTCAGCAAAGCACCCTTAAGATAGGGTATGTCAACTCCCAAGCGATTCTCCAACAGGCTCCGGGGGCGACCGAGGCTCAAGAAGAATTCGACCGACAGATGGAGCGCATCTCGGTAGAGGTCGAAAACATGGGAGTGGAACTAGATAGCCTTGTTAGTTCCTATCAGCAGCAGCAGAGCACCCTTCTTCCAAACGTGCGCCAGGCCCGAGAGACTGAGATCACCCAGTTCCAGCAGCGATATCAGCAGAGGGTCGATGCGATGTCACAGGAGGCGGAGGTGGCCAGGCAGTCGCTGGTCGAACCGCTTTTTACTCAGATGGCCGATACGATTGATGACATTCGAGAGGAAGGCAACTACCAATATATCTTCGACGTTGCAAGCCAGGCTATCATAGCTGCAGATAGTTCGCTGGATCTGACTGAGGAGGTCCTCCTCCGAATGCAGCAGGCCGCCGGAGTTGGAGGTGGTTCGCCTTAGAGCAGACCGCTGGAGCCGGCTGGGGCATCGGGCCTCCCCCCGACCCTTCTTCTCGGGGTCGGGAGGGGGCCTTTCTTCATTACTTGGCTGGATGGACATTATGAACAGCTTTCCAAATCGCCCGTCGGAGCCCCTCGCTCAAACTCTGTCAAGGTTGGCGGTGCTGCTCGGGGTGCGGGGACCGGACGAGGACTGCGAGGTTCGAGGGGTTGCACCGATCGAGGACGCCGGACCGGATCAACTGGGCTTCTTGGCTCATCGCTATTACCTCCGAAAGCTTGGGGAAAGTCGTGCTGGGGCCTTCCTCGTGGCGAGAGAGCTTACCGAACTCCTGCCTGCAGACCCTCGACCCTGCCTGATTGTTGACGATGCTCACCTTGCTTTAGCCTCAATCCTTAACTCCTTCTTTCCGGAGCAGCACGCACCTCCGAAGATCCATTCTTCCGCGATCCTGGGCGGCGGGGTTCGACTTGGGAAAGCCGTGCGCATTGGGCCGTATGCGGTTGTCGAGTCGGGAGCGGAGGTCGGCGACGGTTGTCAGGTTGGCGCGCACTGTGTTATCGGTGCGGGGGTTCGGATCAGCCGCGACACGATTCTGCATCCACATGTCGTGATCTATCCCGGCGCGGTTATCGGTGAACGGGTAATCTTGCATGCCGGAGTTCGGATTGGGGTGGATGGGTTTGGCTATGCCAATCGCGATGGCTACCACGAAAAGATCCCTCAAGTTGGAACCTGTGTGATCGAAGACGACGTTGAAATCGGGGCGAACGCAACGGTTGACCGTGGGTCTATCGGGGAGACACGGATCCACGCTGGGGCCAAGCTTGACAACCTCGTTCATCTGGGGCACAACGTAGTGTTGGGCTCGCGAGCGATTCTGGCCGCACAGGTGGGGGTGGCGGGCTCGGCCCGAATCGAATCGGGAGTTATGGCCGGAGGTCAGGCAGGAGTGGTCGGCCATCTTACAGTGGGTAAGGGTGCACAGCTTACAGCTCGGGCTGGGATCATCGGTGACATTGCGCCAGGTGAGACCGTCATGGGATTTCCTGCGAGACCTCGCGGCGAGTTCCTGAGATCTGCGGCAGCGCAGGGCAAGGTTCCGGATCTGCTTAAGCGCGTCAGAAAACTGGAACTGAGGCTGGAGTCCTCGAGCGACGAACTGGGGTAGGCTTCGCTTAGTTCCCAGTGGGCTGGCGGCCTTCGAGCATGTTAGATTAATCGTCGGTTCCTGGCCAGTTGACTGCACGAGAGGACCATGTTTAGAACTAAACACTGTACACTTGAGCAGCCCGTCGCTCTCTCCGGCATCGGAGTGCACTCAGGTGAGACCTCCTCACTGACTTTCCAGCCCGATTCGAATGGGCCGGGGATCAGATTTCGGCGCGTGGACCTCAAGGGGTCACCGGAAATCCCCGCGGATCTGGACCATGTGGCCGGGACGGAGCTGGGCACTATGCTGGCGGCACCTTCTGGAGAGAGTGTCCGGACTGTAGAACATGTGATGGCCGCATTGTCGGCGGTCGGAATATCCCGCACGGTCGTGGAACTAGACGGGCCCGAACCACCTATTCTGGATGGAAGCTTCCAGGGGTACCTCGAGCCTCTTCAACGTGCCGGAATCGTTGAGCTGGAGGATGATGTCCCGGCTATCAGGCTCTCGGTTCCACTCACGCTGAACGACCGTCCGGGATCCGCTCGGTACGTGGTGACGCCTTCGGACACCTTTCGGGTCTCCGCCACTATCGAATTCGACCATCCAGCGATTGGTCGTCAATACGGCTCGTTCCCTCTCGATACTAGAGGATTCGCCTTGGAAATATCCCCCGCCCGGACATTCGGATTCGAGTCGGAGGCTGAGGCACTTCATGCACGTGGCCTGGCTTGCGGGGCATCCTTGGAAAACACGGTAGTCCTCAATGAGGAAGGGATCCTGAACGACTGCCTCCGCTTCCCTGACGAATTCCTCCGCCACAAGGTTGGAGATATCGCTGGGGATTTGGCGCTCCTCGGAGCCAGGCTCGAAACGCATGTGATCGCAGAACGGCCGAGTCACCAAGGGAACATTGCCCTCGCCCGAGCTTTGGCCCGGGAAGTCAGAAGAAACCCTGCGGGCGAGCCGGTCGTGAACATCCAGCAAATCCTTCAATATTTACCCCACCGCTACCCGATGCTTTTGGTCGATCGGGTGATCGACTTCGAATCGGGAAAGAGGATCGTGGGAGTGAAAAATGTCACGATCAATGAGCCCTTCTTCCAGGGCCACTACGAGGGTCACCCGATCATGCCGGGAGTCTTAGTCATTGAGGCGATGGCGCAGGTAGGAGGTCTTCTTCTCATTGATGCTGTCGAAGATCCGGACGACAAAGTGGTCTATTTCATGTCGCTCGACAAAGTCAAGTGGCGGCGCCCCGTTACACCCGGTGATCAGCTTGTGTTTGAAGTGAATCTCGTTCAGTTGCGCCAGACGGTCTGCAAGCTGAGGGGAGAGGGATTTGTAGACGGACAGCTGGTGGCGGAGGCGGAACTTATGGCACGGATCATGGATCGATGAGCGGTAGCAGCGAAGAGCATCAAGTGGCCACCGCACAGGTTGATATCCATCCTCAGGCGATTGTTCACCCGACTGCGGATTTGGACGTAGGAGTGACGGTCGGCGCCTGGACTCTGATCGGGCCTGGCGTCCGAATTGGTGCCCGGGCCGACATTGGACCAGGAGTGCTGATCGAGAGGGGAACGACGATTGGAGCTGA